>CAZWAR010000131.1:0-649 GCA_964631965.1 uncultured Gaiellales bacterium | reverse complement strand
TGGACAGTCTCGTGCTCCACCTGCGGGAAATTCTCCGCGGAGAGGAGGTCGAACAAGGGACGCCTGTCCTTCATGTGCATCTCTCTCTCATGGGCAAAGGGTAGCTCAGCGGGTGGACGGCCGCTATCGGGCCAAAGATGGAGGTTGCGGCGCACGCATTGGCGCCGCTGAGGGCCCTCAGGCCGGGAAGGTTGCGGCGCAGCGGCACAGCCTGCGCCCGAGTCGTCGGGACCGGGCCGAGTCGCCTGAACCGGTCCGTCTAGGCCGCGCTGTGGAGAGTCACCACGACGATCTGCTGCCGCGCGAAAAAGCGCAGGGGCGGGAAGATCGTCCCCGTGCCGTTCGATACGATCAACGTCGTGGCCGGGGTCTCGATCATCCCGGTCCGGTATCCGTACTCACTCGCCGTCAGCGGCGCCCACAGGCCAAAGAAGGTCATCTGCCCGCCATGCGTGTGGCCGGAGAGTGTCAGGTCCACCAGGCCCCGAGGCAGACCGGCGACGAAATCGGGTTGGTGAGAAAGGAGTATCACCAGGTCGGAGGGCCGGGCGTCGCGGAGCCCGGGCGATAGAGCCGGGTGTCCTTCCGACAGGTCGCTCACCCCGACCAGCAGGATCCGCTGCCCCGAATTCTGCAGCCACAGACCGCT
>CAZWAR010000130.1:0-6887 GCA_964631965.1 uncultured Gaiellales bacterium | reverse complement strand
GATCTTCCTGAATCCCGAGGGCGGCTACGACGGGGACCCGCCCAGGGAGGGCTAGGCGCGGCGGGCGTGCCCGCCGCCGCACCGTCGGTGACCGGCACGGTTTCGCAGGTCTCCGTCGGGGCAGGACGAATGCCGAGCACGGAGGGCAGCCAGAACGCCCGTCCTGATAGTCGGCGATAGAGCCGGTGAGGGGAGGAGCTTCCAGTCTTGAATATCGGGGAGCAGTTGAGTGTCTGGACAATCGTCCCGTTCGTCCTGATGCTCGGGTCGGTCGCGCTGCTTCCCGTGATCGCCGGGCACTGGTATCACCGGAACCTGAACAAGGGCGTCGTCTCGGCCGTGCTGGGCGTTCCCGTGGTTGTCTACGTGCTTGTGGCGTTCGGGCATGCGGGAGGGGAGTCCGTCGCGTACTCGGCGGAAGAGTATGTCTCCTTCATCCTGTTGTTGCTTGCGCTCTACACGATCTCGGGCGGCATCTATCTCACCGGCAACCTGGTGGCCACGCCCATGGTCAACCTTGCCTTCCTGGCCGGGGGCGCACTGCTCGCGAACCTCATCGGCACCATGGGCGCCTCGATGCTCCTCATCCGGCCGCTCTTGCGCGCGAACTCCGAGCGCACTCATAACCGGCACACCCTGATCTTCTTCATCTTCGCGGTGAGCAACATCGGGGGGATGCTCACCCCATTGGGTGATCCCCCCCTGTATCTGGGGTTCCTCGAGGGCGTGCCGTTCTCCTGGGAGCTCACCCTCTGGCCGCACTGGCTCACGGGATTGGGCCTGGTGCTCATCATCTACATTCTTCTCGAGCTCCGATTCTTCCGACGGGAGCCTGCGGTAGCGCTGTATTGCGACGAATGCGACTACGTGCCGATGAGGGTCAAGGGCGGCATAAACTTCGTCTTCCTCGCCCTGGTCATCGTCACGATCCTGCTCTCCGACATCTTCGAGCGGGCCGAGTCGGTGATCCGGTTCCCGTTCCTCACCGAGATCGCCCTGGCGGTACTGACTGTGGCCTCGCTGCTGCTGGGACCCCGGGGCGCGCGCAAGGGCAATTCGTTCACCTGGGTCCCCATCGTGGAGGTGGCCGTCGTCTTCGCCGGCATCTTCGCCACCATGATCCCTGCCCTGGCCCTTCTGGAGGCCTATGGAAAGGACATCGGGGTGACCCAACCGTGGCAGTATTTCTGGGCCACCGGCTGGCTCTCCGCGTTCCTGGACAACGCGCCGACCTACCTGTCGTTCGCATCGATAGCCGAGGGACAGGTGGGCTTGGGTTCGGTTGGCGACCTGACCTCCACGGCGTTGATACCCGGCGCTTCCTTCTCGCCGGCTGCGCTTCTCACCGCCATCTCCTGCGGGGCGGTGATGATGGGGGCGCTCACCTATATCGGCAACGCCCCTAACTTCGCCGTACGAGGCATCGCGATAGAGGCCGGCGTCAAGATGCCGTCCTTCTTCGGATACATGAAGTACTCACTGGCCGTGCTCCTGCCGGTTTTTGCCGTGGTGACGGTGATCTTCTTCATATAGTCCTCTTCCCGCCCCCCGTGAAACGGGGATGAGCCCCGTTGGTTACACCGGGTAGCCGTTTGGAGACCGCACAGGGTGAGCGGTCGCGGGCAGTTTACGTGTTCCTTACACGGGGAGGGGTATCCTGACACTACCCCTCCTCTTCGAGCACCCCCTCGAGAGAAAAGGCCCCGGACGCACCCCGCCGGGGCCTCCCCTTTTTCCGGGGACGAGACATGGCTCTGCCGGACGGCGGACGTTGTTATCCTGAGACCGAGCGGTGCCGGCGTCCGCGGCGCCGCCGCCCCGATCATCATCCGAACAGGAGGCCTCTGCCATGGCCGATATCCTCGAACTCCTGGAACGCAGGCAGTCCTGGAGGGTGCCGTTCGATGTCCACCGGCCGGTCTCGCGCGAGGACCTGCTCCGCGTGCTCGAGGCGGCCCGCTGGTCGCCCAGTGCCCACAACATGCAGAACTGGGAGATCGTCGTGGTCGACGACCCGGCCCTGATCGAAGCTCTCGTCGACGTCGACCGACCGGTCTCGGAGACGTTCATCAGGGAGAACTACGAGCAACTCTCCTTCTCCATGGAAGAACTCCTCCGGCGCAAGACCGGCCTGCTCGCCTCCATGTTCCCGGCCGAGTGGCAGACGCCGGACTACAAGGCCGATGCTCTTGCTGGCAGCGGCATCTCTTCGAGACAGCGGGCGCTCCTGCCCGCGCCGGTGATGCTCGTGGTGGTCTATGACCCGCGCCACCGCGCGCCGGCTTCAGAGGGGGATTTTCTTGGGATCATCAGCCTCGGCTGTCTCATGGAGAATCTCTGGCTCGAAGCCGAGGCGCTGGGTATCGGCGTCCAGATCGTGAGTTCGCTGGCCGGTGCGACGGCGCTCAAGGAGATCCTGGGGGTTCCGGAGGACCTGCGCGTGGCCTACGCCTTGCGTCTTGGCTACCCGGCGCATGAGCCGGCGGACTACGTCAGGGTGCGGAGGGAGGTCGAGGACTTCACGCACTTCAACCGATATGGGGAGTGAGGAGGAGTTCGGTACCCGCTTGGGGCATGCCGGTCCCCGGGACGGCAGGCTCTCAGGCCCAGAGGTTTAGGCGCACGGGCGGCTGGGTAACCGAAAGGGTTAGTGCCGGGTTCGAACACAGCGCGTGGTGGGGGAGTGGTTATGGAGATCAACAAGAAATCGCTCGGGGAGTTCCCGCTCCTCGAGGTGAAGGACGAGGTCGATCACTTCACGGCCGAAGAGTTCCAGAGGACGGCGCTCGAATCGATGGACGGCCGGAACCGGCTGGTGCTGGATCTGACCGAGTGTCGGTACATGGACAGTGGAGGTATCGCGGTGATCCTTTCCCTGACCAGGGATCTGGGCAGCGACGGCTGGCTGGTGGTCGTGGGCGCGCGACGGAACATCTCCCGCCTGTTCCAACTCGTTGGATTGGCCGACGAGCCGGGCTTCTACCAGTTTCCCGATCTGGCCACGGCCCGGGAGACCCTTCTGGCCCTGGCGGGGTAGGGTGGATCCGTGACCGGGCTCTCGGCCCCCGCTGCCTGCCGGACGATAGTCCTGCTGCCCGACCTCGCCGAGGTCGCGGTAGCCCGGCGTCTTCTCAGCGAGACAATCGCCGACGCCGGCTTTTCTGAGGAGCGGGCGTTCGATATCGCTGTCGCCTGTTCTGAAGCCATCGCGAACGCCATCGAACACGCCCCGGTGAAGGGGGAGGTGCGGGTTCGGGCGGTGCTGTGGTCCGACCGGTTGGAGGTGGAGGTCGAGGGGCCGGGAGAGTTCCAGGCGCCGAAACGACAGAAGGAACGAGGCAGCCGGGGCTTGGGGCTGCCGCTCATGGCGAAGCTGGCCGACCACCTGGCCCTGTTCTCCGGCCCGGACGGGCGAACGTTCGTCAGCCTCACCTTCTACCTACCCGGAGCAAAAGCCCGGGAGGCCGGTCCTCTGCCGCCGGCGTTCGCGCTGCGCGCGGTCGAACGGGCGGCGCAGGAGGACAGGGAGCGGCTTCTCCGGGTCATCGACGGCATTTCCGACGAGGTGTGGTTCGCCGATGCCCGAGGGCAGATGACGCTCGTGAATCCGTCGGGCCGCCAGGAGTTTCGCCTGGAAGGCGGAGAGGGAGAACCAATCGAAGCGATAGCCTCGCGGTTCGAGGTGTACCGGGGCGACATGACGCCCCGGCCGGTGGCAGAGGCGCCGCCGCTGCGGGCGCTGGCCGGGGAGACCATCCGGGAAGAACTGGAGATAGTGCGCACGCCTCGCACCGGCGAACTACGCCACCGCATGGTCAACGCCGCCCCCGTGCGCGACATGGACGGGCGCATCGTCGGATCGGTGTCGGTGGTGCACGATATCACCGAACGGGTGAAGATGGAGAGGGCTGCGGCTTGGGCTGACGATCTTACCCGGACCGCTCTGAAGGACTCGCTCGTGTCCCTCTCCGCCCAGGACCGCGAGCTCCAATACCTGTGGGCCTTCAACCTGAAGACGGCCGGGGCGGAGGAGGTCGTCGGCAAGACCGACCGGGATCTCTTCCCCGTTGCCGAGGCCGGCCTGCTGGAAGCCATTAAGCGGGACGTGCTCGCCAAAGGGACGGAGAGGCACGAGCAGTTGTGGGTCACCAGCCCTCACGGCCCCTCGTTCCTCGACCTGCATCTTCGACCTCTCAGAGACGAAGCAGGGGACGTCACCGGCGTGCTCACCACCTCCATCGACATGACCGAGCAGCGAAACCTGGAGGGGGCGTTCCAACGGAGCGAGTCCCAGCTTACCTACCTGCTCGAACTGAGCGATGCCCTGCGCACTCTCGCCGACCCGGCGGAGATACAGGCAAGCGCCGCCCAGATCCTGGGCGAGCGTCTGGGCGCGGACAGGGTCTTCTACGCGGAGATAGTGGAAGAGAACGGGGCCGACTATCTGGTGGTCGGACGGGAACACCACGCCCCGGGACTGCCGGACGTCCCGGACGTGAAAGGCTGGCCGGGCCGGGCGCCGTTGGCCATCCTCGGAGAAGCGGCAGGGGAGACCCTGCGTGCCGGTTCCATTCTGTGCAACTCCGACGTCGGCGGCGCTACGAATCTGGGAGACGAGGAACGGGCCGCTCTCCTGTCGCTCGGCGTAGGCTCGGGATTGGCCGTCCCCTTGGTGAAACGGGGCAAGCTGGTGGCGCTCCTTGGCGCTGTCCGGGCGGCGCCTCGCTCCTGGACCGGGGACGAACTCGCTCTTGCTGCCCAGACTGCGGAACGGACCTGGGCCGAGGTACAACGAGCTGTGGCGGAAAGGGAACTTCGCGACCGCGAAAGACTCCTCGACCTGGCGATGGAGGCGGGCAGGGCGGCTCCCTTCGAGATCGATCTGGTGAACCGAGAGGTGAAGGCGTCGCCCGGTCTGTGCGCGCTGTTCGGCGCCGAGCCGCGAGCCGGTCTCCGGTTCCATGAGGATTGGCGCGAGCTGGTGGAGCCGGACGACCGCGAGCAGATGGCTCGTTCACTCGAGCAGGCCCGTCTTCTCGGCACCGAGGATCATGTGGAGTACCGGGTGGTCTTTGCCGACGGCTCCATCCACTGGCTGGAGACCCATGGCCTGCCGGTGGCAAACGAGAGGGGCCAGTATGTGCGTCTGGTGGGTTTCGTCACCGACATCACCGAGCGGAAGCTCACCGAGGAGGCTCTGCGGCGGGGCGAGGAGCGCTACCGGAAGATCGCTGAGCAGCTCCAATCGGCTTTGCTCGACATCCCCGCGGAGATAGGCCCGGTGAAGCTCGGTCACCTCTACATCTCGGCCACCGAGGCCGCCCGCGTGGGCGGCGACTTCTACGACGTGTTCGAGGCTAAGCAGGGCAAGATCGCCGTGTTGGTGGGGGACGTGTCCGGTCACGGCATCCAGGCTGCCCGCACCGCCACGCTGGTTAAGGACGTGGTGCACGCGTTCACCCACCAGTCGGTGCGGCCGCAAGAGGTGCTCAAGCGGACCAACGCGCTGCTCATTGAGAAGGACCTGCAGGGCTTCGTGTCGCTGTTCCTCGGGATACTCGACCCACAGACCGGCACGTTTCGCTATGCCTCGGCCGGCCATCCGGAGACCCTGCTCAGGCGGGTGATGGGAACGATCGAGTCGCTGGGCGTGGGCTCGTCGCCGCTGGGAGTGTTCAGCGACGCCCGATGGCGACCGGGAAGGGTGGAACTCCAGGCGGGGGACATGCTCCTGCTCTACACCGATGGAGTGGTGGAAGCCCGTCGCAAAGGGGAGTTCTTCGGCAAGAGCCGGCTGGAGGCTCTCCTCAAGCGCAAAGAGCTATCGGTGCAGCGGCTGCCGCATCTCCTGCTCGATCAGGTCTTGGCGTTCTCCGAGGGCCGTCTGCAGGACGACGTGGCGGTGCTGGCGCTCGCGCTGGAAGAGAAGACATCCTCTCCGTCCCGGCACCCTGTTCAGGAGAGGCTGCTCGACTGACGGCCGGTGTCTTCGGCGCGCTCTCCGACGCCCGGACGGGGTCTAGTGGCTCAGCGGCTAGTCGGGCGCTCCGTTCTTCCACTCCTCGCTTCTGAACACCGCCGCCACCAGGCAGCACACAGGATTCTCCAGGCACTTGACGTGCTGGACCACGTAGCGAATGGGGTCGAACTTCTCCTTGCGGACTGCGGCCATATCGCGCAGGGCTAGCTGGATCTCGTTCACCACGTTCTCCTGGCTGGGATCGGTGTGCCTCACCAACAGGCCTCTCCCGTCGCCGGCCTGGATCCAGCCGATGCCCGCCCACATCTCGGTGTGAGCCACCAGCGTCACCCCGCTCGCCACCACCGCGTAGAGGCGGTATCCCCACTCTCCTGGGGCCGGCAGATACTTCGCGACCGTCACCACCGCACCCGGAGGGACGGCCGCTGAGACGCGTACCACGTTGTAGTTCCCGATACCGGCGTCGAGCAGCGCGGCGTCGAAGGCCGACGCAGGAGTGCGACCGGTGCCCTGGCCCTGGGTGACTACGATCTCCACCCGGCATCCTCCCTCTGTCACGGTTGCTGCCTGGGACGACGCGCGCCGCGTCGCGCGTCGCCACCGTGAGATTTGGATACCCGCAGGGAGGGTGGGCAAACTCGGGGTCGGACTTGTTCTTCTCTTAAGAAGGACGGTTCCCGGGCCCGGACCGCGACTCGGCCTCTTCCACGAGAGCGAGTCCCTTATCGGTGATGCGGATCCAGACGTTGGTGAGATGCGGGTCCCACTCCACCAACCCCTGCCGAGCAAGCTCTTCCATTTCCCGGCGGATGGTGGCGCGATCGAGCCCCAGCAGGTGCTGAAGCTCGGGACCGCTGACCTCCGCATCGGGATTGGCGCGGTAGGTGCGGGCTAGGTGGGCGAGGAT
>CAZWAR010000129.1:0-7078 GCA_964631965.1 uncultured Gaiellales bacterium | reverse complement strand
GAAGATCCGGGTCGTCCGGGTGTGAGCGTGCGTGCTCGACCGAAGCGGACCACTGCAGTCCCTGATATCTGTCCCAGTCGTCACCGCTGCTGACGAGAGTGTGGACAAGATCCAGTCCCCGCTCCTCCCCGGCCTCCACGTTGCCTATGTGGGTCCCGAACGTCTCCTTCGGAACGCCAAGGACTTCGAGGTACTCCTCGCGCGGCTCCTTGATCCAGTAGGGCTCGCCGGTGACCACCCAGCCGCCGGGTGCGACCATGGACATCAGCGCATCCAGAGTCCCTGCATGCCCTCCGTAGATCCAGCTGGCGCCCAGACAGGAAGCCACGGTGAAGCTGTGAGGTTCGTCGGGTTCGAACTCGGCGCCGTCCATCTGCAGGAAGGTGACGTTCGCCTCAGGCGCCTGCGCCTCCAGTCGTTTCCGCGCCTCGGCGACGAAGAACGGGGAGAGATCAATGCCCAGGCCATCGATGCCGTAGGCCGCGGCCAGACGAATGAGGAACTCGCCCTTTCCGCACGCGATGTCTATCACGCGCGCACCGGCGGGAAGCCGCAACTGTTCCACGAGGTGGTCCAGCTTCTCCCCGCTCGAAGGGTTGCAGACCACGTGGTCGCGATGGGTGACGTCGTAGAATTTCCACATGTCCACGGATTAGTTCCTCAGTCTGCCCGGCAGGTTCTGGGCAGACGGTACATGTGCCTCAGTCGTCGGTCAAGGTCATCATGCTCGAAGATGGGAGGAGAGGGCCAGTCTCGTTTGCTTCGGAGCCCGTTATCGACCGGCGTCTCGACCCCTTCATCCGTCGAGGTTGACCTGTGTTTGATGAGCAAAGGCGTGTCTTTGTTTTCTGTGGAGGCCCTTTGTACAGCGATTCCGTACCTTTCTGGAACGGGCAAAAAGAGAAGTCCCTGACGAACGGCGCAGGAAACCGGGCCCCTACCACGGAAGGTCCGGCAACGCCGTTCGGAACCGAAAAGTACGTCTAACGCTACCGCTGCTCGATCTCCGACAAGCGGAGGACGGAGCGGGCCGGAGACCTTTGTCGTGACCCGTCAAGATGTTCTGGCTGGGCGGAATACCGAGATCCAAGCTCTCTTGAATACCGTCCAGCGGACTTCTCACCATCACTCATCAGACCAAGGGCTGCGCCTGCGGACCCGCATCAACCGGAGACGACGTCTCGCCACCCAGGCAAGCGCGAGAACCAGTCCTGTACCCGCCAATACGCCGAAAACGGGCCACACGATTCGGCCAGGGAAGCGCGCCGAGGACTCGGCGGGAGCAGCACCAACGCTCTTCGCTGTTGCCCCTGTTCCGCCGCTGGCACTCGCTCCTACGGTTGATATCGCCCCTGTCCGGCCGGAGTCGGTTTCCGAGATCAAGTCTGAGAACGCCAGGAAGGAGGGTGCCGGCTCGTTGCCGAAGCCGATCTCCGTGATGTAGGTGTCGTTGTTTTTTGTTCCCGGATAGATACTGAGGACTTCGAGTCTGACCCACTCGGCCGTACCCGAGATCGGGAACTTCTGGATAGAGGGCTCGTCCTTCAGCGAGATGGTCGCGCTCGTCCCGTCCGAAAGCGTCACCCGCACGTCCTTTGGCCGTCCGTACTTTCCGAAGGAGTCGAACGCGTCGTTCCTGCCAGGGATGACCCGGATCTCCTTCAGGTCCCTATTGCCCTCGACACCAATCTTGATCCATGAACCCTTGCCGGGCGCCGGCATGCTCCATGACCGAGCCAGGCTGCCTTCCACAGCCCACCACCCGTCCCTTGCGCTGGCGAGTCCGTCATAGTGGTAGTCCAGGTTGTCCGAGGCGGTGATCGGGATCGGAACGGCGCCATAGTCTGCGGGCACTTCCCCTTGGTGGTCAGGTCCCTCGCTCTGAAGCCATCCGAAGGCTCCCCCACTGAAGGCCAGCACGATGTCGTCGGCCTCGGTTGGTTCCAGGTCCTCGAACGCCCACCGATACGTGCGCGGATCGGGACGCGTATAGGTTTCCGGCTTGGTCGTGGGCACCAGTATCTTGGAGCCCTTCACCGCCGGATCGCAGGCCTTGACGTCCACGGCCCAGCCGTCGAAGTCGTCTGCCAGCCGAAAGACGACAGTGGCCCTACCGATGGTCCCCGCCCAAGTGGCCCCGGTATGCAGCCAGTAGTCGTACTTCGCTACTTGCCCCTCCAGACCGAGGGCCTTCAGGTCGGCCGGAGTCGTCGAGGGTAGCCGGTATTGTCCCCACCAGCTCGGTTCCGCAAGGTAGGTGACGCTGATCATCGTCTGGCCTGGCGGGAACCGCGCGTTCATGAGGAAGTAGCCCTCAACCGGGGCGACCGGCCCGGTGGCCGCGGTCGTGGAGGAGGACGCCACGTCGCCGAGAGCGACAGCGAGCGGGGTTCCATCCTGCCAGGCCCGAAAGCCGACGAGTGGCGGAGTGGCGCTCGGCGGCTTGACCATATAGGGAAAGCCGAGCTGCAGCGTCTGGGCTGAGCCAGCGTTGACGAACTTGAAGTCCACACGGAACTCGGCGTAACACCGGTAGCAGACTGCCTGCACGGTCTCCGCTTCCATGCGGACGTCGTTGTTCGCTATTGGGTACAGATCACCCGATACCCCGCCCACAGTCGACATGTCGGCGGATGCGGAGGGAGGAGCGAGTGCCGTCCCGGACGCGAAGAGAAGCAAAGCCGTCACGGCGAGGATGGCACCAAGAATCCCGGCGACGCGTTTCATACCCCCTCCGAGCTGCTTCAGTCTTCGCCAGGCTACCACCAACCCGGTTCCAACGGTTCGAAGACTCTTCAGTTGGACCATACGGTTCCGTGGGAGTCGAGCCCGCGGCAACTTCCTCGCTGCCACAGTTCGCTCGAGAGCATCGACATACGCTCGCCGCATGTCGCCCGAAGACAGGGGACCCATGCAGCGGTCGAGCGTTACGGCTGTCTTGCTCGTGGTACAAGGTGTACGCCGCGCCCGCCGGTCCTGGCGATGTTCCTCTCTACCCGAGCGGTCAGATGACCGAGGCGAACATCGCCACGTCGGGCGGCTTCGTGATCCAGTAGCAGGCTTGCTTATCGCAGCAACCGGAGCCTAGCGGGCGCATCTTCCCGCCCCTTATGGGCCTGTGCCGTTGATGAACTTCCCCAGGTAGTCGGTGACGACCCACTCGCCGGAAGCCTGCCGGTCCATCGTGACCGTCGCTCTGTGGTCGTTCGAGGGCGTGAACACGGTCCACAAGCCGCTGGCGGGATCAAGCTCGGCCGAGTCGGCCCAATGGGTGTACGTGGCCATCACGGTGACGCTCGAGCCTGAGTCATCGAACTCCACCGATTCAATCACCAGGTTCTCGACCCCGGCTCCAAGCATGCGGAGATTCGGGTCCTTCTGCAGAACAGTGCTTCGGTCGATTCGAGCCTTCAGTCTTGCGGCAAGATCCTGAGCGAAGTAGTTCTCCGCGTCGGCGTAGCCCGCCTCTTGCTGCTTGGTAGCTTCGGCGGCCGTGGGTAGTGGGGGAGGAACGTTGTTCTCGACTGTTCCCGGAGTTCCGTAGCCGTCGGTTTCCCACGCGATCAGGGCTGAAGTGAATGTCTCCCGAACTTGAGGCGCGAGCTCAGAGAACTCCTGACCTGAAACCCCGCCCAGCACCACTCCCAACGAGGCGGCCAGAGCCGCGGCGGGAACTATCAAACCCAGAAGAACCAAGCAAGAACGGTGCTTCATCTCGAAGACTCCGTCGGTGGGTTGTCTCATCTAGGCTACGAGGCGTGAAACAGGGCGAACTTCACTCGTGAAAAGCCGTCAGGAACTCAGGGATCATCCGGTCCTTCTCGAAGCGATCCAGAGCAAGCGAGGAGATATCGATCGAAGGTTGTTCGCCGAGGATCAGTTCGGCCATCACCTTCCCCGCCGCGGGACTGTGCTGGAAACCATGGCCGCTGAAGCCTCCGGCCACGAAGAAACCATCCAGACCGGGCACGCCCCCAAGGATGGCGTGGTTGTCCGGGGATATCTCGTAGGTACCCGCCCATCCTCCACTGATCTCCGCATCCTCCAGGCAGGGCGCGCGCTGGATCGATTTCTCGGCCACTTCCTCCAGGCAGTTGTATTCCATGCTCTGGTCGAACGAGGGGAGAGTGTCCTTGGGCCCGGAGATCAGCAGGCGAGCTCCCTCTTTGCGGAAATACCAACCCTGATGGAAGTCGATCACCATGGGCAGAGATTCGGGGATCTGATGGAAGGGCCGCGTGAGGAAGAGTTGGCGGCGGTAGGGCTTGACCGGCACTTCCACTCCAGCCATTTTGCCCACTTCCCCGGCATAGGGGCCGGCGGCGTTGACTACCACAGGAGCTGAGATGTCGCCCCGGCGGGTCCGGACCCCGGTCACCCGGCTTCCGTTGCGCAGGATCTGAGTGACTTCGGCGTTCTCGAGGACTCTGACCCCACAACGGCGGGCTCCCCGCACGAAGCCGGTGAGTGCTTCGTAGGGGCCGGCGTGCCCCTCCCAGCAGCAGAAGGTCCCTCCTCTGAGGTCGTCGGTCCGGATGTATGGCCAACGGTCCCGGATGTCCTCCGGGGAGAGAAGCTCCACCGGGATGCCGAATCCCTTCTGCAGATCAGAGGCGCTCTGAAACGCTGCCCACTCCAGCTCCGTGGTTGCCAGCAGGAGGTAACCGACCTTCTTGAAATCGAGGTCGGACCCCATGATCTCGTGAAAATTGTTCCAGGTCTTGAAGCTCTCGAGGGAGAAGCGGATGTTGATCTCGGTGGAGAACTGGACTCGGATCCCTCCGGCGCACTTGGCCGTAGTGCCATCGCCGAGCATATCCTTTTCGAGGAGCACGACGTTTCGGGTGCCCTTTTGGGCCAGGTGATAGGCGATACTGGCCCCGATGATCCCCCCTCCGACGATCACCACTTCTGCGGTCGTATCCACAGGTACCTTCTGTCTGGGTCTGGAGACTGTTGCGGGCTCTCCACCATGTTAGAACAACTGCCGTACTCTCGTTGCAGTTCTGCCACATCTCGTTCAGCTCGTGTCGTCAACCCGGCCCGCCACCGAAATGGGAGCGCCTGCCGGCCAGGACCGTCACGCCGTGTCTGACGCCCCGGGCGGAGAGAACGGCCAAGGCCACGACGATCAGGCCCAGTCCAAAAGATTCGAAGGGATCAGGCTGCTCCCCGAGTTGCAGCCAGGCCGCGAGCATGCCTATCAACGGTACCGCGAGCGCGCTGATCCCCACCGTACCGCTGGGAAGGGTCTCCAGGGCGTAGAGCCAGAGGAATCGGGCCAGCGCAGTGGACAGGATCACGTTGTACACGAGGGCGGCTATGAAGCTCGCGTTCCAGGTGGGGCCGTGCGAGGCTGTGAATGCTGCGGCGACGATCAGCGGTATGGAACCAAGAACGGCCTGCCAGCCGGTGAACGAAAGCAGATCCACAGGCTCTTCTCTGTTCATCAGCTTGTACACGATCGAAGCCAGCGCCCAACTCAGCCCTCCGCCGACGGCCAGCAGCTCGGCGGGAAGGTCCCGCAGCCTCCAGGGATCGAGCACGAGTATCAAGCCCGCGAAGGCCAGCCCCACGGCCAGCCATTGCGTCCTGTTGAGGCGTTCTCTGAGGACCGACCAGGTGAGGAGCAGCAACCAGAAGGGCATGGTGTAGGTGAGGATGGAGGTCTTGCCTGCGCTTCCGATATAGAGTGCCCACACGGAAAGACCCGAAAGGCTGGTCTGCAAGAAACCGAACAACGCCGTCATCCAGAAGCGTTTGGGCCGCAGCGAGCCCCCCCGCAGAGCGACCACCGCGAGCAGGAGGAAACCTCCGAGGACGTTGCGCATGGCTGTGAAGGTGAACGGGTCCGAGTACTCGGCACCGATCTTGGTGACCACCCAGTTGTATCCCCAGATAAGCGCCAGCAGCCCGAGCGCGACGCCGGGGAGTCGAGTTGATCGTCTGAGCGTTTGCAGTCCCACTGGAGGGTTGTACCAGGATGGAGCGACACCGAACCGCCTCCATCAGGTCCGTCCGTCGGGCGCCCCCGGGTGCTACCCGCTGATGAGCGACACCACCGCGTCCTGGGCCGCGTCCATGAACGCCAGGTAGGTGCCGTGTTTGTACGTGGACCAGGGGGACCAGTTGCTTCCGCGCGAGATCTGGTAGGCCCAGCGCGCATTCTGATAGGGGTCGTACCAGGCCACGCTGTCCGGATCGGCCGGCGGGATCAGGGCGGGATGCGCCATGCAGTAGACCTGCCAGAGGCCGAAACTCCCTCCGATCGTGGTGTCGCCCACGGCATTGGCGTTGCCGCCTGATTCGGCCAGGGCCACGGCGACGGCAAGCACGAGGTTGCGGCCGCTGAACCCGGCCTCCTGGGCGACCAGCGCTATCTGCTCAGGCTGCAGGATGTTGGAGCCTCGGGGCCGGATCCGCCCTTCGGCTACCAGGGGGTTCTGCATGGCGAGGAGCCGGGCCTCCATTTCTGCCTGGAGCCGGGCCTCCATTTCTGCCTGGAGCCGGGCCTGCTCGGCCAGCTGCCGCTGGCGCTCCCGCTCGATGACGGCTTTGACCTCGGCGTCGAGGCCGGCCACGATCTGCTGCTTCTGGGCCTTTGTCTTCTGGATGGTGGCCGCCTCTCTGGACAGCCGTGCCCTCAGAGCCAACTCGTTCCGCCGCTCCCCGTCCGTTGCCTTCATCAGGAGATCGAGGCGGGTGGCGCTGGTTTGCAGGTCGGAGACGATCCGCCTGTCCTGATCGGCGAGGGTGGCCACCAGGCGCACCCGGTTGTAGAAGTCCTGGAGTCCACTCGAGAGCAGGAGCATCTCCAGAAGCTGGTCGCGCCCTCCCGACTTGTAGACGGCCTTCAGACGCTGGGCGAGAACGGCCTGGGCCTTCGCTTTCTTTGCTTGGGCATCGCTCACCTGGCGCCGCAGCTCGGCGAGGCGTGCAGTAGCTGCCTCCAGGTCTTCCAGGCAGCGGTAGTACTCGTCGATCTTTTGACCGAGTTGGTCGCGCATGGTGGCGATCTCGGCCTCCGCCTCCTGCACCCGGGCGGTGAGGGTGCTCACCTGCGTCTGCGCTTCCTGGC
>CAZWAR010000128.1:0-7341 GCA_964631965.1 uncultured Gaiellales bacterium | reverse complement strand
CTGCTGCTCACCGCCCGAGAGGCTGTAAGCCTGGCGCTGCTTGAGGCGGGCGAGAAGCGGGAACAGCTCGTACACTTTGTCGATGTGCCACTCGCCGCTACGCCGGGAATGGGCCCCCACCTGGAGGTTCTCGTGCACGGTGAGGCTCGGGAACACCCAGCGCCCCTCCGGCACGTAGGAGATCCCCAGACCCACCCGCTTGTGCGGGGTCAGGTCACCGATGGCGTGCCCGTCGAAGCGCACCTTGTCGGCAGGCTCGGTCTTGATGAGACCGCATATGGTATGGAGCAGAGTGGACTTGCCCGCGCCGTTCGCTCCGATGATGGCGTGAGTCTCCCCCTCTTCGACGCGCAGGTTCACGTCGAACAGCGCCTGGAAGCGCCCGTAGCCGGAGTTGATGTCCGCGAGTTCGAGCAGGCTCATGGCGCCATGCTCCCCATGTATACGTCCCGGACTTCGGGACTGTTGATGACCGTGGTGGGATCGCCCTCGGCAATAAGCTTGCCGAAGTCGATTGCGATCAGCCGGTCGACGACGGCCAGGAGCGCGTGGACGATGTGCTCGATCCAGATGATGCTGATGCCTTCCGACCGGAGGACCTTGATGGTCTCTATGAGCGAAAGCACTTCGTTCTCGGTGAGACCGCCGGCGATCTCGTCGAGGAGCAGGACCTTGGGCTCGATGGCCAGCGCCCGCGCCAGCTCCAAACGTTTGCGCTCGAGCAGGCTGAGCGATTCCGCCAGCACGTTGGCTCTGGGCAATAGACCCGTGCGGTCGAGCGCCCGAGCGCAGAGCTCGTACGAGGCCTTCTCCGCCCGGCGGCGGGCGTAGACGCCACCGACGAGAACATTCTCGAACACGGTCATGCCCTCGAACGGTCGGGGGACCTGATACGTCCGGCCCAGTCCGAGGTGGCTTCGCTGGTCCGTAGACATGCGCGAGATGTTCCGGCCCGCGAAGACCACCGAACCCACATCGGGATGCGCGATCCCGGTAAGCAGGTTGAGCATGGTGGTCTTGCCGGCACCGTTGGGACCGACGACCCCGAGCGCCTCCCCCTGGTTGAGGGAGACGCTCAGGTCGTCGACCACTCTCACGCCGCCGTACGACTTGGTGAGGTTCTTGGCCTGCAGTACTTCTGTCACGGATTCCTCTGGTCGGATGGTTATCGTTTTCGTCCGCAGCCCTACAACTGCAGCGTGGTGCGATCTACGATGTCCGCCGTCTTATCGATGGACGGATAGTGCGAGTTGTCAACGACGTATCGCTCCCAGGCGCCGACGTTGCCGATCCACTGACCACCCACCAAGGGGCTGAGCGAGCAGTTGGCGAACGGCGCGTCGAACTTGATGGGACCGAGGATGCTCTGGAGATCCGTGGTCTTGATCGCTTCCACGTAGGAGGCCGGGTCGTCCGGGTTCTTGGTCCGGGTGAGGACGTCGACCACCACATCGAACCCGCCACCGCCGGTGAGGCCGAGAGCCGGCGTATAGGGCTTGGTGTTGACCTTCGCCCATTCGTCCACGATGCCCTGGCAGGTGAGGTTGGTGAAGGGCGACTTGAAGGGCCACGTCTTCTCCCACCAGACCTCCAGGCAGAGGCCGTTCCCGATGTCGCCCACGGCATCCATGTCGGGGCGAGTGAGGATTGCCCGGGCGATGGCGGTCGCCTTCGGGTTGAACCCCTGCTGGATGGCCTGCTTCCAGAAGTTGGCGAAATCAGGCGGGGTCCACGTGCCCACCAGGCACTCGCAGCCCTCAGCCTTGAACTTGTTGATGACGCTCGAGAAATCCTCGGTGCCCTGAGTGAACAGACCCGGGTTCACCACGGTGTAGCCGGCCGCTTCCAGCGCGGGCGGCATCCCCGTCTGGGTGTCCGCGGTCGCGGCACCGTCGGGGTCGTTCGGCCAGAGACACGCCACCTTCTTGTTGGTCTGGATGAGATCGAGCAGGCCGACGTAGACCGGGTTGAGGTCGCCGCCCACCGAGAAGAACACGTTGTAGGCCCAGTTGAAGCCCTGCGTCGGTTCGGCCGGGTTGCCGCCCATGCCCACGAACCAGGGTTCCATGGGACAGCCGTAGGTGACGCACGGCACGCCGTTGGCCTCGCACTGCTGCCCCGCAGGGATGCAGACCACAGGAGTCATGCCGCCGAAAACCAGGTCGGGATTGTCGCCGGTGATCAGCTCGCCGGTGACTTCGGCCGCCCGGTTGGTGTCGGACTGACTGTCCTTCACCACCCAGCTGACCGGGTGCTTCTTCCCATCACCGCAGACCAGGCCGTCGCCGATCGTCGTCTTGTACAGGTCGAGCAGGAAGTCGTCGGGCTCGCTCAGACCGGCGAAAGCGCCCGTTGTCATGGTGACCCAGCCCACCTTGAGCCCCCGTCCTGTCTCGACCCCGGCCGAGGCGCTGGTCGTAGTCTCGCCCCCGACCGCAGTGGTGGTCACCCCGGCCGTCGTGCTCGTCGCAGCAGCCGTGGTCGACGTGGTCTCCTCGGTGCCGCCGCAGGCCGCCAGGATGCCGCCCAAGCCGCCGGCCACGCCGATCGACGCACCGGCCACGCCGGCTATCTTCAGAAAGTCCCGCCTAGAGATCGTGTCGCTCACGTTTCCCCCTCTCTCGCAGGCATCTTCCGTCTGCAAGCCTGAGCCTGCCCTCCACGCAGACTAACCCTATTTACGTAGTCGCATCCTGGGCGCCCCGTCGGCCGGGGCGCCCAGGATCATTGCTTGTCCGATCAGCTGCTCAGAGGGTGGTCAGATCCACGATCTCGCCGGTCTGCGGGATGGCCGGATAGTGCGAGTTGTCCACAACTTTGCGGACCCAGTCGTTGGTCTTGCCAATCCACTGCCCACCCACGAGCGGGGTGATGGCGCAGTTCGGGAGAGCGTTCTCGGCGCCGAATTTGATGGGGCCGACGATGGTCTCCACATCTGTGGTCTTGATCGATTCCGTCCATGAAGCCGGGTCGTCGGGGACCGCCGTCCGCTTGACCACGTCGGTGATCATGTCGAAACCGGCGCCACCTGTGAGGCCCAGGGCCGGACTGAACGGCGTGCCTACTTCAGCGTTCCACGCATCCACGATCTCCTGGCAGGTATAGCCATAGAGCGGGGACTTGAAGGGATGGGTGTTCTCCCACCAGACCTCGTTACAGAGCCCGTTGCCGATATCGCCCACGGCGTTCATGTCGGGACGGGTGAGGATGGCGCGTCCGATAGCCGTGACCCTCGGCACCCAACCCTGCTGCCTGGCCTGCTTCCAGAAGTTCGCGAAGTCCGGTGGGTTGAGGAGCGCCGAAAGGCATTCGCAACCCTCGGATTTGAACTGGTTGATGGCGCTCGAAAAGTCCTCGGTGCCACCCGTGACCAGGCCCGGGTTGACCCAGGTGTAGCCCTCCGGCCCCAAAGCACTGGGGAAGCCGCTCTGCTCGTCGGCGGTGGCGATGCCGTCGGGGTCGTTCGCGTAGAGGAGGGCAACCTTCTTGTTGGTCTGGATCTTGTCGAACAGACCAATGTATACGGGGTTCAGGTCGGTGTTGATGCCCCAAAACAGGTTGTAGGCCCAATTGAAGCCCTTGGCCGGGTCGCCACCCATGCCGAAGAACCAGGGTTCCATCGGACAGCCGTAGGTGACACACGGCACGCCATTCGCCTCGCACTGCTGGCCCACCGGGATGTTGACCACCGGGGTCATGCCGGCGAAGATCGCATCCGGCTTGTCGCTGGTGATGAGCTGGCCGGCGACTTCAGCCGCCCGGTTGCTGTCGGACTGGCTGTCTTTCACGATGAACGTGATCGGGTGTTGTTTGCCGTCGGCGCATACGAGGCCGGCGCCGATGGCGTCCTTCGCATGCTTCAGAAGGAAATCGTCAGGCTCGCTGAGACCGGCGTAGATGCCCGTGGTCATGGTGACCCAGCCCAGTTTGATCTCGCGGCCCATCTCGACGCCCGCAGCGGTGGTCGTCGTGGCACCCGCAGCGGTGGTCGTCGTGGCACCCGCAGCGGTTGTCGTCGTGGCGCCTGCCGTGGTCGTGGTGGTTGACTCTTCGGAGCCGCAGGCGGCAAGCAGGCTACCGAGCCCGCCCGCTGCGCCGATCGAGGCTCCGGCTACGCCGGCCACCTTCAAGAACTCACGACGAGAAACATTCTTCTCGCTCATCCTACCCCCTTCCGTCCCTGAGCCCCTTCGGCCCCGGGGTTCGTGCCTGTCCTTCGGTAGAGTACCAGAATACTAATGTTTGACCTCATCGAAACCACTTGTTCCGGCAAAACCCCCTTTTTTTGATAACCCACTTCTTCTCACTCTTAGGCCTGCGCGGCCTGGGACTCCCGGAAAGCCTTGATGAAACGCATGGCATAGTCGTCGCGGCCGAGCACCAAGTCGGCCGAGAGAATCGCCTGGCGCACCAGGGCCACATCAACCGTCGGACAGGTGAGCCCTGCCTCGATGGCCATAGCCAGGTATGCGCCGGTCAGCACCGGCCTGTTGGGCAAACCGTGGGAGATGTTGCTGCAGCCCTGGGTCTGGTTCACACTCAACTCGTCGCGAACCCGACGCGTGGCCTCCAGGGTTGCGAGGCCGGCCTTGACGTTCGCCCCCAGGGACAACGTCAGGCAGTCGATGATGATGTCTTCGCGGGGGATGCCGACGGCTTCGGCCCGTTCGATGATCTTGTAGGCGATCTCCACCCGGGCGGAGGCGTCCGCCGGGATGCCCTTTTCGTCGAGGGTCAGACCGATGACGGGAAGGTTGTACTGCTTCACGAGCGGAAGCACCTCTTCGAGCGAGACCTCCTCGCCGGTGACCGAGTTGACGATGGGACGACCCGGACACACCGAGAGAGCGGCCGCCAGGGCTTTGCCCTTGCGGCTGTCGATGCACAGGGGTACGTCGACGACACTCACCACCGCCTCGACAGCCCGGGGCAGCATATCGATCTCGTCCACGCCGGTGGCCCCAACGTTGACGTCGAGGATGTCCGCGCCCGCCGCCACCTGATTGATCGCCTCTTCTTTCGCCACACTCAGGTCGCCGGCCCGCAGGGCTTCGGCCAGCCGTTTCTTTCCGGTGGGATTGATGCGCTCCCCGATGAGCACGGTCGGACGGCCGCCGCCGATGATCACTTCCCGGTTGGCGCTCTGTACTCGAGTCTCCACTTTCAGCCGACCCTTTCTCCAAACAGGTGATTGAATCCGATCTTCTGTCGAGGCGGCACCGCAACGATCTCGCTGTCGCGGTCGCCCCTGAACATCCGTTCCAGCAGCTGAACCGACCCCGACACCACGCTGTGCTCAAGGTGCAGCCTGTCAGCCACGGCCTGGCTCTGGTCGATGCACTCCCCAACGGGGTACGCCCGGGTATCGATCAACTGGACAGCCTCATAGCCGGCGTACATGGTCGCCCGCAGCTTGTCGGCGCGTTCGGGCCCGAACTTGCGATCCCACTCGTCGAACGAGGTGATCATCGAGCTCTCGTGGCTGAACCATCCCCGGGTGAGGTAGTAGCAGCGGGGGTTCCGCTTGATCTCCTCGCGTACGCAGCCGTCGTTCAAGAGTAGCGACACGCAATCGTCCACGCGGGGGAACACCAGCGTGAGGTGCTCGGCGCCGAGATCCTTGAGCGCGTTCCCGCAAAAACCGAGGGCGAGGATCACCTCGCCCACCGGGCCCACCGTGACGTCCTCACGGCGATCGGCGGCCGGGCCCCACCCCGGCCGCACCGACGGTACGGCCGTGGGCTCTCCCTTTGCAGCGCCTTCATCGAGCGATCGGATGAGCCTGCCCAAGGCCGCTTGCAGGGTCTCAGGCCGGTCGTGCAGACCGCTCTCGATCCACACGAGGGGCGGCCGCTCCGAGGGCGCGAGCGCCTCCAAAGCAAGGCGCACCTCGTCCTCGAGCATCTCGCAGGCCAGGATGACTCGGTCCGTTGTCACACTGTTGCCTTTCAATACCTTCCGTATTCCTTGGCGGTGTTGACCATGGCCAGAAGGTTCTCGTCCTTACCTTCGTCGGCCACGGCACCTACGTCGATGATGAAGCCGCCATCCTTGCCGGCCACATCGATGAGCTTGCGCGTGTGCTCCGCGACCTGGCCTACAGTGCCCGCATGCATGAGCGAGAGGGGCACGTTGCCCTGGATGCAGGTGACGCTGCCGATGGTCTCTTTTGCCCGAGCCATGTCGGTCTGGTCGAAGAGCCAGATGCTGGATCCCTTGGGGGTCTCCATGATCCGTTCGAGCCGGGTGTTATAACGCCCCTCGGCGAACAGCAGCGGGATCATCCCTTCGGCGACGAGGCTCTTGATCACGGCTTTGAGCGTCGGCCAGTAGAAGGTATCGAACTGCTCCTGGCTCATGAAACCGTCCGCCCCTTTGTGGAGCGGCATGAAACAGATGGGCACTTCCGGAGGGTTGGCCTTCTTGAGGGCCCAGTCGAAAGCCACCGGGGTCAGGGCTTCGCAGGCGGCAAGCACTTTCTCGGGGTGGCGGAACATGTCGACGATGACACCCTTCGTGCCCCGAAGGGTGTCGCCCAGGATGTCGAAAGGCGCCTTGGTGGCACAGCCGGCGAACGGCGGGAACCCGAGCGCCTGCACTTCCCCCATGGCCGGAAACACCACCTTGGCCCATTCGTTCACGGCCCTGGCGGCAGCGGTCAGCTTCTCGAGGCCGGCGACCATCTCGTCGCTGCCCCAGCCGAGAACCTGTCCGAACACGAACGGCAGTTCGATGTAGTCCCAGAAGGACGACAAACCGCCGAAACCCGCGTACGCGCCCACTGTGCGCGGCAGATAGTCGCGGAGAAGGTAGTCGGTGGGGTCGGCGATCAGAGCGTCGTAGTCCTCAGGGACCATCCACTGCTTCTCGTTGTACTGATAGCTGGCCGCCTCGGACACGCCATGGCCCGGCCAGGAGTACAGCTTGTAGTCGAGGGCGGCAAACATGGCGGCAGGCACCGTGTTGTGGAGCGGGTCCACGGAGGCGTCGGGCTGGAACTTCAGGTTGAAGTCCTTCCAGGCCTTCACGCCCAGCTCTGCGTCGCTCATGGCCTGGTAGGCGGTGATACCCGCGCTCTTTGCCGGCCAGAAGCCCATGTTGAGGCGCACCGGCACGCGGTCCGGCTTCTGCAGGTCGATGGCCGCGACGATACGGTCCACCCGGGCCTTGTATTCGGCCTCAGCCTCAGGGCTCGCCCACTCGACGTCCGGGTTGCGCCACCGGTCGATGCGCCAGGCCCGCTTCTCGGCGGGCGTCATGTCCGCCCAATTCTTTGGATACATCTCAGGCCACCCCTACCGCTTCCTTGGCGAAGGCCACCGCTTCCATGGCGTTGTCGCC
>CAZWAR010000127.1:0-7399 GCA_964631965.1 uncultured Gaiellales bacterium | reverse complement strand
AGCGGTGCCAGGCCCTTTTCCCAGGCGCACCGGGATCGAGACTGTGCCCCACGTGCGATGCCCGTCTGGCAAACCCTTTTGGGCTCGGTAACGCCGGTGCGGGAGCGCGAGAGGCCGCGCAGCGGCTTGCCGCCAACTGATCGGTCTTCCCGGGGCGAATTGCCCGGGGGGCCTTGCCGAGACCTGGGAGCACCATGAGATGTGCCCGGCCTGCGGGAACCAGGCAGAGGCTCGGGAGCGTTACGTCGACGCGCTGCTCGCCTCGCTGCGGGACGAGCAGATCAGGACGGTTCTCGAAGCCTCCCCCGTCCTCTGCGTGCCCCATCTCGTGTTCGCTTCGAGCACGGCCGAAAACGATTCGGCGCGCATCCTGGCGGGGCTCGAGACGCGCAGGCTGCGAGAGTTGAGAGCCGATCTCAAGGAATTCATCGATCGAAACGACTATCGCCGTATCGGCGAAGGTTTCGGCGAAGTCGCCGGATCGTGGCGCGAAACGGTGGAGGCGATGGTGGGAAAGCCGGGCGTTTTCTGAGTGGTGGGCCGACGCGGCGAATCTCGGTTCTGCCCCCTGCCCCTCGTACTCCTGCGGTACCCCCAACGGGATGGTTTGGAGTAGCACTCACGACTCTGTCAACGCTAGCGAGCGATCACGGTCGTGGAGCCGTCGATTGTTACCGCGCATCCAGACCGGACCCACGTCGTGTGTCAGTCATCGTAGTGAGTCAGGCAATCCCAACAGGCCGCGGCCAGGGTGGTAGCGGCTAGGGAAGCGGAGTGCTCCCCTTCTTCAGGCAATCCTCCGAGTGCTTCCAATACGTCCTCCGGCCCTATGGCCACTGCTTCCGTGAGATCTCGGCCAGCCACAAGGCAGGTGGTGACGCTCCCACAGGCGAGTGCCGAGCCGTATCCGTCCGTAGCGAAGAACGCACGCAGTATCCGTCCATTCTGGACGGACAGCCAGAACTCCATGGTTTCACCACATGGGCCGGTAATCAGGGCATAGCCGTCGAAGTCCTCGGGCTGTCCATAATTGCATGGTTGAACCGCGTGGGTACGTGCGATTTCGGAGAATCCATCAAGACAAACGCTGTTCACCACTTCCCCCTTCCTGTACGGCAAGTTCCTCCCATATCCGGCGGATGTCCCCTGCACTGGGCGCATCGATCTCCACAACCGCCTTCTCCTGCATCTGGGCAGCGGTCACCGACCGGTCGTAGCGCACCCGGCCGACAACGCGTGCTCCTTGGTCTCGTGCGTTCTTCTCGATCTTCTCGGCCATGCCTGGGTTGAGATCCCACTTGTTCACGCATACAGCGGCGGGGACGTCGAAATGCTCGGTCAACGACAGGATGCGATTCAGATCGTGCTCGCCGGAGACGGTCGGCTCGGTGACGACCAGCACGGACGAAGAGCCGGTCAGCGACGCGATCACGGGGCAGCCGATGCCGGGAGGACCGTCGACGATGATCAGCGAATGATGCCCCTCGTCGGCAAGCCGACGCGCCTCGTTTCGCACCGTGGTGACCAGCTTGCCCGAGTTCTCTGCTGCTATCCCCAGGCGGGCATGGACCATTGGGCCACAGCGTGTCTCAGAGATCATCCACTCGCCGCACAGTCGCTCGGGGAAGTCGATGGCCTGTTGTGGACAGAAGTGCACACATACGCCACAGCCTTCGCACGATATCGGGTCAACAGCATAGGTCGGGCCCACCGCTGCATCATCGTGGACGAGCCCCGCGTCGTCGCGGCAGTTACGTAGACACTCGCCGCAACCACTGCAGTCGTCGGGGCGAATCACGGCCTCGTGTCCGCTCCAGAATTCGTGATGCTCCACGGCATGAGGCGAGAGAACGAGATGCAGGTCGGCGGCGTCGACATCACAATCGGCTATCACCGACCTGCCTGCCAGGACGGCGAAGGAAGCAGCGAGGCTGGTCTTGCCCGTCCCCCCCTTTCCGCTGATGATGACGATCTCTTTCACGGCCCTATTTGCTCCTGGTCTGTATGGACAGGCAAGGGCACGCCACTGTGGACGTGGCCATGCTCTTGGCAGCTCACGATGACCATCTCTGCCCTGCAGTTGCCTCGGCGGTCCGCTCGGCGACTTGCGCGAGGAGGTCCTCGAAAACCCTTCGGTACTGGGGGAGAGCGTCGACCAGGAGCTCCCCTCTCGAATACGCCTCCGCAATCCGCCGGTCGTCCGGGATTTGCGCGAGAACCGGGATGCCTTCCCGGGCACAGTACCGGTCCACCCGGTCGTCTCCGACACCGACGCGGTTGATGACCACCCCGAACGGGACCCGCAATTCTTGCACCATGGCTACGGCCAGTTCGAGATCATGGAGCCCGAAGGACGTGGGTTCGGTAACGAGCAGGACGAAATCCGTATTTCGCACCGTGGCGACCACTGGGCAGGATGTTCCCGGGGGCGCGTCGAGGATGGCCGGGAGTCCATTCTGAAGACGGGATTTCACAGCGCGTATGAGAGGTGGAGCCATGGCCATGCCCACGTCGAGCCGGCCTTGAATGAGAGTTATGTCTCCATCATGGAGGCTCTCTACAACGCCCGTTCTCGCCTCCACTTCGCGAAGAGCACCCGTTGGGCAGACCTTCGTGCAGCCCCCGCAACCATGGCAGAGTTCCGGAAACACGAGCGGTGCGGTGCCGAACGTGACGATCGCATGGAACGCGCACAGTTGGCCGCATTCGCCACAGCCGTCACAGAGAAGCTCATCCACCACAGGGATGGGAACACCCACGGCTTCGGTGCACTCGACGATCGCCTGCAGGAACAAGTGGTCGTTCGGCTCTTCGACGTCGCAGTCGAGAAGCTGTACAGGAGCCTGCATACTGCGCGCCAGATTGACCGCGACAGTCGTCTTTCCGGTCCCACCCTTTCCGGAGGCGACGGCGAGAATCACGGTTCGTACTCCCGAGGAGACGTCAACTTCCTGGATTTCACATCATTGGGATCAGCGTTCTTTTTACGGGTGGACGTCTCCAGGTCATGGATCCGACGCCCAAGGACGAGGAGCGCATCGCGAATCCCCGCAATTTCCGCAGACGAGGATGCTCGATCAGACCGAGGCGACCACGCCCGAAGAGCGACCGGCCTTCCAGACAGGCCGACATATCCGGTCTTGGGCTGGTCGGGGTTGTCGGGCACCCGCATCACACAATATCCCTCCCCTCTTCCCGTCAAAGGGCCGAGTCCTCGCGGCCCTGTGCCGTCACGTCCAGGCATGATGGCCCTCCTTCTTCTTACTCGATTCGAGCGCCTCGGACACTTCCGCCCCACGTCCGGATCCTTGTTCGACGGCTAGGCCCAATGGCCCCGGACATCGGAGGACGTCACCCGGGAGAGCTTGCCGGAGCGATACTGCTCCAATGCTTCTGACACGGTATGCGCACCGCAGGTGTAGATGTTGACTCCCGCGGCCCCCAGCACTTGGAACGCCTTCGGGCCACAGTGTCCGGTGATGACAGCCGAGGGTGCCAGCCGGGCGATCATTCCGGCCGATTGCACTCCGGCCCCATGAGCCATCGTCACGTTCTCTTGGTTGTTGATCACCTCGAAGGTGTCCGCCTCCAAGTCGTACACGATGAACTTCGGTGCTCGACCGAACCGGCTATCCAAAGGCGACTCGAGGCTTTCTCCCGAGGTCGTGAAGACCACCTTCATCGGATACTCCCTTCATCTCTGCCTTCTGCACCACGTCGTTTCCACGCCGGCTGAGCCAATCAGACTGGATCTTTGAGAGTTTCGCTAGTCGTTTCCGGGGCGGTTTTCTGTGCGCCACGGGGTCCCCAGTGACCGCCCCGACATGGCCAGGCCAAGACCTCCGAGCAGCGCCCCGGCTTTCTTGTCGATCGGGGTATGCTGGGCGAGCAGGTGGGCGGCAACAAAGCCGATGACGTAGCCGCCGAGAAGATAGAGCCACGTGCTATCACCCGCTCGCTCTCGGTGAGCTCGCTCTTGTGCGTTCATGAGCCCTCCCTGTGGATCAGACCCACTTGCTTGCCCTCATCCCTTCCTGGTCATCGCAGCCCCGCACTTGGGACACGACTTCTGGTTGCAGGGTTCGCCGGGGTTGTGGGCCTCTCGATAGCCGCAGGCCGGACAGATACAGGATCCACCTCGGCCGGCGGCGAAGGGACCTCCCATCGAGCCTCTTCCACCTCCCCCGCTCGGGGGGCCGGTTCCATCACCTCTGGGCATGACGCGCCTCACTTTCGAGATACTGCGTCCCGAGCATTTCGTATTCCATCTAAAGCATAATGCAATCTAGATGTAAATTCCATCTATAAGTCACGGGCAGCTACGAGAGGCAACCGGTCGTCCATGCGAAGCGTTCCCCTTTCGGCCCTGCTACAGCCCCTGCCCGGGTGATATCTGGTGATAGCCGGCGAGTATCCACGTATCATGTAGTTGCTGAGAATCCTCGCTTGCCGACGAGCCGCGCCGGAGAGGCGAAGAAGGGCAGGATCATGGCCGAGGTCGAATACGGATATACGCTGTGCGACGGCTGCAACGAGGTGCCATTTTGTGGCATCCGGTTCACACGCGAAGGTGATGTTGTCACAAGTGTCGAGTCCTGGCCCGGTTTTCCGGCCGGGCCGCTCTGCTCAAAGGGCTACGCGACGCTGCAGAGGCTCTATCACCCCGACCGCCTCAAGTACCCGCTCAAGCGCACCAACCCCAAAGGGGCCGCAGACCCCGGATTCGCTCGTATCAGTTGGGATGAGGCATATGAAACGATCGTTGGTCATCTGGAGCGTATCAAGCAAGAGTACGGGCCCCACGCAGTCTTCTTCTACGTGGGCGACCCCAAGGAACCACGTGCCGCCGTCCAGAGGCTGGCCGTGGCCTACGGCTCTCCGAACTACGGCTGCGAAAGCTCAACGGCCTGCCGGCGGGCGGCTCAGCTGGCGGAGGTGCTCACCTACGGCTTCCCCACGATGGGGAGCCTGCCGACCACCGACACCAAGGTGATGATGATCTGGGGTACCAACCCGGCCTATTCGGGCCAACCCTACATGTGTCACGGTGTCCTGGCCGACGCCAAGGAACGAGGGGTCCAATTCATCGTGGTCGACCCTCGCAACACCCCTCTGGTCGGGACATTGGCGGATATCCATCTGGCGCCTCGTCCCGCCACCGATGCCGCTTTGGCTGCTGGGTTGATGCACGTAATCTTCAGGGAGGGACTAGAGGACAAGTCCTTCTGCGAGAAGTGGATCCAAGGATTGGCTGAGCTCAAGGCCTATGTGGCGGATTTCCCGCCCGAGCGTGTGGAGCAGATCACCTGGGTCCCGGCCGACAAGATCGTCCAGGCCGCTCGGCTCTATGCCTCCAACCCTCCATGCGGCTTCATGACCGGGGGCCAGGGACCCACGCACAACCACAACGCTGTCAACAACCACCGAGCACTGTTGATGGTCCCTGCCATTTGCGGGTCCATCGACACGCCCGGGGGCATCGTCAAACCGACCAATCCTCTCGAGGGTTCGGGTGGGCCCTGGGCGGATGGCCCGCCGGCATTCTGCCTGCGGCAAGGCCTGCTCGACATGGCTGAGCGTCGGCTTGATCGCGAAGAGTTTCCGGTCTGGGCGGAGAAGATGTTCGAGGTGGAAACCAACTATCTGGTCGAGTGGGCGAAGGAAGGCAGGATCAAAGCCTTCCTCGGCTGGGGCCTCAACACCATGATTTGGGCGCAATCGACCGAGTACCAGAAGGCTATCGAATCTCTCGAGTTCAGCATGGCTGTCGATTACTTCTATCGGCCCTGGAGTCACGACATCGTCGACGTGGTTCTGCCCGCGGCTATGAACTTCGAACGCCTGGCTCCTTTTGCGGTGCACGGTCGCACGCTCTACGGGCGCACCCCGGTACCGCCGCAAGGGGAGTGCCGTGAAGACTGGCAGATAGCTCTCCAGATCGGGGACCGTCTCGGCTACGGCGAGCTCTTCTTCGGAGGTGATGTGGAGGCCGCCTGCAACGACATTCTCAAGCTGTGGAATCTCGACTACGCAGCCCTCAGGGACAATATCGAAAATGGGATCACCGTTCCTGCCAGGGGCCCTGAGCTATGGGGGAAGCACGAGAAGGGCCTCGATCGTTCGGATGGTCGGCCGGGGTTCCCTACTCCTTCAGGCAAGATCGAGGCGCTGTCGACCACTCTGGCCAAGTATGGATATCCTGCTCTGCCCGAGTACAAGGACCCCCTTCCCACATCTGCGGAATACCCGCTGGTGCTGGTGTCCGGCTCTCGCTTGCCTTTTATCACGCATAGCAAATGGCGCGAGGATGCTCCTTGGCTTCTCGAATTGCAGAGAGAGCCTGTGGTCGACATCAATCCAGCGGACGCGGCCGCCCGCGATTTGAAGTTGGGGGACCCCGTGCTGCTCAAGAGCGCGTGGGGCGAGATCCGCGTGAAGGCCAAGCCCACCATCATGACCCCTCGGGGTGTGGTCGGTATCGTGCATGGGTGGGCGGGCGCCAACGTCAATAACCTGGTTCCCCGCGAGTTCGATCCGATCTCGGGCTATCCACCCTTCAAAGAGACTCCTTGCGACGTGGTGAAGGTGGTGGAGCGATGACCGGCGGTCATGGAGGGCCCGAACACGAGAAGGAGCCAGACAATGGCTAGGTACGGCATCGTTGTCGATTTGAACCGTTGTGTAGGCTGCATGACCTGCGCGGTCAACTGCAAAGAAGAGAATCTCACCCGTCCAGGGGTGTGGTGGAACCAGGTTCTCCAAGTGGAGAACGCCGAGACTGAGCGCATCGTGTATGTCCGGTATGCCTGCATGCACTGCGACGACCCGCCGTGTGCCAAGGCCTGTCCAAACGAGGCTATCTACAAGCGCCCGGACGGGATCGTGCTTGTGGACAAGAACAAATGCGCCGGAGTGGGGGCTTGCGCCGAGGCCTGCCCCTACGACGTGATAGTCATGACGCCGGATGAGGACTACTTCTCCGGTCGAGGGGCGCTGCGTGGGACTGAGCTGGCTCCTCACCGGGTCCATCCTCCGGGCAAGGCGTCCATGTGCACTCTATGCTTCCACCGCATCGACGCAGGTCTTCAGCCTATCTGTGTGGCGGGGTGCCCTTCCAGGGCCATGGTGTTCGGCGATCTAGACGATTTGCAGGACCCTATCCAGAAGGAGCGGAAGCGCTCAGAACCTATGCATGCCGAGGCCCAATCGAGCCCTAAGGTTACATACGTGTTCCCGTCCGGCCTCAAGGAGTTCGTGGAGCAGGCGGTGGGTGAAGACCCGCGGATGATCAAGCTCTCGTGAAGGGTGGGCGATCATGAATGGGGATCGTCTGCCCCCAGGGTCCTAGCCGAGTCTGCGGACACCATCTTCGAGCAGGGATTTGAAGCGGTCCAAGCTC
>CAZWAR010000126.1:0-7438 GCA_964631965.1 uncultured Gaiellales bacterium | reverse complement strand
TGTGTGCCGTGCGGCGGTGTGGGCAGGGCCGCTTGGAGTGGGGGGCTGCTTTGAAAGCGGGGGCCGCGCGCACGCCGCGGCCCGGACGGGGGGCTATCGCTTCTAGAAATGCCGGATGGTTGTGGACTGCTGGGCCAACCGGCTTTTGAAGTAGGGTATGTACTTCAGAAGGATGCTCCCGCTCTCGACCTGCACGGTCGCCTGGTACCAGCGCGTGGTCCCCTTGTGATAGCTGAGATCAACCAGTTCGGCCCCTTCGTTCATGGCAAGGTCCTGCACCACCCTGTGGACGACATCCTCGTTCCCTTCGGTGTCCACAAACGTCTGGGCTGCCTTTTCGGCGGCTTGGGCACTGAAGTTCACCGCGTCCCGGTGAGCCGTGTACATGCTGACGCCGTCGAAGACGAGGACACCTACGATGGCCAGAGCCAGGAATACTGACAGGACTATTCTCATCGGGCCCACCCGCTCCATCTGGAGGTAATTCTCTTGATGAGATATCGGCACCCCCGTGCGGAGGCTTTACCTCCGCACGAGGCGCCGCCGCCTGATGAGAATGGTGGTCATGATGATCAGGATGACCACGAGCACGGCAAGACCGGCCCACGGTAGAAACGTGACCACAGTGACGAAATGCAGTGACGCGCTCTTTTCGGCCAGGACGGACCGGCCGGCGGTCAGGCGAGCCGTGAGCGTCCCCTCTCCCGAGGTGCCGACCACGGCCACATCGACCGTGGTGTCCCCTGGTTGCAGCCGCAATTCGCTCGAACTGCCCCCCCGGAGCGTGAGCCCTTCACCCTCCAGGGTGAATCCGACGGTCATCACCGATTGCCCGCCGTTCGTGACCGTCACCCTTGCAATCCCCTCGCGCCCGAAGATGAGGCCGCCACCCACCTTGCTGACCCCGATCTTGCTCAGCGGGTCCTTGGCAGTGCGCTCCGCCAGGACGGCATACGCCAAGCCGATGCTCGCTTCGTCCGGACTTACGCCTGGGCGCTGCCACCACCGGCTCTCCGCAATGAAGAGAGAACGGCGGGCGGCTTCGAGCGCCAGGTTCGCCGGGCCGGCCGTCGAAGCCAGGTCTTCGACGCTTGCGTGGGCGTTCCGGACGGCGTCGAAGACAGTCGGGGCGATGTAACCGGTTGGCGGCGCCGGGTCGCGGGTGAGGAGCAAGGGACGCGTGCCGGGCGGGTGGGAAAGAAGAAGGTCGCTCATGGTCTGGGTGCGGACCCAGGTGTCCCTCTTCAGTTCCTCACCGATGGCGTCGAGGTAGGACTGCGGGGGAGTGGTGAAATCGGCGGCCTGGGTGAGCACCAGAGCGTCGCGATCGCCTGCCGCGAGAACCGCAGCGATACCGGCGAAGAGCACCGCTGGATCCCAGGGATCGGCGATGAGAGCCCGGAGATCGCTGTCGGCGAGGACCAGGGTCACGCGGTCGTTGGCCTCATCGTGAACCCGCACAGCCACGGCATCCTGCGGCGACCCCTCTTCGATGCCGGCCGAGACCGCGGCATCCACGAGAACGTGGTCGATGGAGGACTGTCCGTAGTCGCCCATGCTCTTACTGGTGATGTCCAGGCCGGGGGAGAAAGCCCCCGACGGAGGCATCCCCATGAGCAGCGTCTGCGTGACCTCCTCCTTGCCGAGTTGGATCTGCTCCAACCCGTCCCGCCAATCCTCTGTGCCCAGCAGACCCAGATCCGGACCGGAGTAGGGAGCAGCGGCCACCTCGACGCTGCCGGCATCCGCCGCCGCGGTCAGGCTGGAGAGCACTGTCTTCGCGTCCAGCGCCGGTTGGCCGGAGGCGTCCACCACCATCCCTGACGGGGAGCCGTCGACCCGAACGAAGCCGTCGGCCATGTCCCGCAACTGCGTCAGCAGCACCGGCTCGATGCCGAGACTGAAGCGCCAGTCGGGGTACCGGCTGGTGAGGCCGGCAAGAGCCGGCAGCCCTGCGCCGGGTGCGCAGGCCAATTCGAGGGTCGAGTCGAAGAAGCGTCCCTGCTCGTCCCTGTGGATACCCAGCTCCATCCGCCAGACGAAGCCCAGGTCGAGGGGAGAGCTGCGGGGCACCACCCTTCCCATCCACGTGCTTCCCGACGCCACCAAGCCCCCTTCGGAGGTCACGTCCACCGTCACCCGATAGGCTCCGGGCGCGGCGGGCAGATTCGCGAGCGGAAGAGGCAGATGTACCTGCCCGACCGCCGGCCGTGCCGCTGCGGGAAGCGACCCGGTGGTCGCACTGAACGCGCTCACGCCCGGCAGCACCGGAGACTTCTCCCCCAGCTGCGAGAGAGAGGCCGGGCCGGCGAGCCGCACCTCGATCGTCGCGTCGCCGTGCAGGGCGGCAAGAGCATCGCCGGAGACGGTCAGGGCCGCGCTGTCCCCGACCTGAGTCATGAGACTGTCCAGGGTCACCGTGAGAGCCGGGGAAGCATCCCCCGAACCGACGGTGGAGGTCGTCGAAGCAGGGTTCGCCGACACCGAAGCCGGGGTTACTAAGAGAAGGGAGAACAAGAGGAGAACCAGCGAAACGGCAGCCGCCGGGATGGAGACGGCAACGGCCAAGGTGGACCCCCTTGCCGCAGTCCCTGGTCTCCGAAGATCCGCCCGACTCATGGCGAATCAGTCTAGCATGGAGAACCCGACGGCCCGACCGGCACATCCACCGCCGCCACGCCGCCGACAGCGCGACAGCGCGACAGCGCGACAGCGCGACAGCGGAGGATCACACGAACAGACGCTTGGTCAGCCTGAGAACGGTCCCTTCGTCACCATCGAGCTCGACCATCTCATCGGTGAGGGCTTTGAGGATAGTCAGACCCAACCCGGCCTCGCTGACAGGATCGAGCCCTTCGAGCCAAGAGATGAGGCCGTGCTTGCCGGGGAAAAGCACGCTGACGATGAACTTGTCCGGCTGGGAATCGAATTCCATGCTGATTGCACAATGATCGGCAGCAACCACGCCGGCTCCGGCCGGTGCATCCTGCGCCGGATCGCCGCGCCGCCTGGGGCCCGGATGTTCGGGATTCATGGCCAGAAAGCAATTGCAGGCCTCTGTGACGATGACCCTGATATCCGAGACGACATCCTCGGCCAAACTGTCCCGGGTGCCCAAAGCACCTGCGACCAGCCGGCAGAGAGCTACATATCCCGGGCGACAGGGGATGGTGAGGGCGACCGGGGAAAGGCCGTCCCGCAAGAGGCTTCGATCTGTGAGCTGGTCGGTCATCATGCGCGAATCATACGCCGTTTCAGTCCCACCCATCCACCATGTTCAGATCCTCCCCACAAGCCGCACAGAAGCCGTCCCGCACCAGAAGGTTCTGAGCCCGCTGCTCGTCCCGCTCGACCACCTTGCGCCCACAGTTCGGGCAGATGGTGTCCCGGCCTGGGTGCCCGGGGACGTTCCCCACATAGACGAAATCTAATCCTTCCCGCTTCGCGAGCAGCACGGCCTTCTCGAGCGTCTTGATGGGAGTCGCACCGAGATAGGAGAGCTCGAACTCCGGAAGGAAGCGCGTGACGTGCCAGGGAGTCTTCCGGCCGAGAGCATCGCGCACCCAGGCAGCCATGGTCTTGATGCTTGCGTCATCGTCATTGAGCCCGGGCACGATGTTCGTGACGACCTCCACGTGACAGTCGTGTTTCTCCTGCGCACGGACGGCGGCGGCGAGAGCCGGGGCGGGGTCCTTGACCTTGGTGAACCTGGCCCAACCCTCCGGAGCAGCGGCTTTCAGGTCGAACTTGAAGGCCCCGGTGACCGGGCCTATGTAGTCGAGGGCCGCCTCGCTTATATAGCCCGCGGTGATGAACGCCGTGTAGAGACCCGCCTCCTTGAAAGCGGCACAGACGTCGTGGGCGTACTCGATCCAGACGACGGGATCGTTGTAGGTGAAGGCCACCCCCGATAGCTTGTGGCGTTTGGCCAGCGCAACGGCGTCTTCCGGCGGCAACTCGGAAAGGCGGGCGGTCTCTTTGCGGGCACCGGCGTGGGATATCTGCCAGTTCTGACAACCGGCGCAGAGGACGTTGCAGCCATAGCAGCCCAGGGAGAGGGCACGGGTTCCGGGGTGAAAATGGAAGAGCGGCTTCTTCTCGATCTCGTCACTGATGACACTCGCCGGAAGACCGTACGTGAGGCTGACGATACGGCCGTTGCGCACGCCCCGAGCCTTGCACAGGCCCTCCTCGTTCTCCGGGATCACGCACTGGTGCGGGCAAAGGGTACAGCGCAGCCCGCCTGGGCCGGGCTCCTCGAAGAGAGCCGATCCGGGGAAGGGACGGGAGATGGTGTCTTTTTCGGGACTCATCGGGTGCTCCCGGAGTATGTCGGGATGTGGCGTCGGGAGGACATCTCCCGCTATCGAGCGCGAAGTATACCTTCGCGGAGCCTTCGCAAGCGGCTTTCGGGGCATTTCGGCCGCAAAAGTTAGACATGCGGGCCCGACCGTGGTATGAATCTCCTGTATGGCTTCGCCATGCAAGCTGAAGCCGGCTCGGTCAGGCGACCCCGTCCCGGGCGACCGGCCGGCACTACTTCCAGGAGGTGGGGTAATTTGAAGAAGTCGTTCATCCTCTACATCGCGCTGCTCGTGCTTGCACTGGTGGTCGTCCCGGCGGTCGTCGCCGGTTGCGGCACCAGCGACACCACGACAACAGCGGCTCCGGCAAGCTCGGGCACCACGGCCGCTCCGGGCACCGAGACGACGGCCGCTTCGGCCGCCTACGACATCAACGCGATCGTCGCCGGCATCCAGGTGGATGAGGCCGCGGCTGCGCTGGTGCCCGACAAGTACAAGAGCACGGCCGTCGAAGTCGGTACCGACGCCCCTTACCCGCCGTGGGAGATGTACGTCGGCGATACCGACCAGTTCACAGGCTTCGACTACGACCTGGGCCAGGCCCTCGGAGCCAAACTGGGAATCAAGTTCGAGTTCGTGCAGAGCAAGTTCGACGCCATTATCATCGGGATGCAGGCCGGGAACTTCGACGCCGCTATGTCGGCCATGTATGACAACGTCGAACGTCAGAAGGTCGTCGACTTCGTCGACTACGCCAAAGACGGCACGGGCATCCTGGTACTGAAAGGCAACCCGAGCGGCATCAAGACCTTCGAAGATCTGGCGGGTCAGAACGTCGCCTGCGAGAAGGGCACCACTCAGGCCGACGCGCTGGCCGGTCTGAACGAGCGCTTCAAGTCGGAGGGCAAGGCGCTCATGAATGTTACCGAGTACCCGGACCAGCCGGCCGCCCTGCTCGCCGTCCAGAGTGGCAAAGCCGTGTGTGACCTGACCGACTCGTCTACCGGTGGCTACGTGGCCATGACCACCAACGACGGCCAGACGTTCGAGATCGTCATGGACCCGAATCCGCCTGAAGGCTGGGAGACTCAACCCGATGGCATCGCCGTCATGAAGGACAACACCGGTCTTCGTGACGCCATCCAGAAGGCCCTCCAGTCCCTCATGGACGACGGCACCTACACGACCATCATCGAGCACTACGGCATCCAACCAATCGACGAGGCAACCATCAACGCGGGAACTCTGTAAGCGCTGACAGGCGCACTGCGTGGAATCTGAATCGCACATCGAAGATTCTGCCAAGGTGGTGAATCGCCGCGGCGGGTCTGGCGCGAACGAGGATCGACCCGAGGCGATCAAAGCGGTCCCAGTACGACGCTGGGGCCGCTGGGTCGCCTCGGTAATCGTCCTCTACGTCTTTGTCGCCCTGATCTATTCGCTTGCGAAGAACGGGAACCTACAGTGGGGCGTCGTCCCCGATTGGCTGTTCAGGGACCTGGTGCTGAGGGGCGTTCTTCGCACGATCGAGCTCACCATCATCGCAATGCTCATCGGAATCGTGGGCGGCGTCATCCTGGCCGTGATGCGCCTCTCCAAGAACTACGTACTGTCCAGCCTCTCGTGGCTGTACATCTGGTTCTTCCGAGGGACGCCCGTCTTCGTGCAGATCCTGATCTGGGGCTTTTTCGGGATCCTCTACCCCCATATCTTTCTGGGCCTTCCGTTCACCGGGCTGGCCTTCGGTGGATGGGAGACCAACCGCCTGATCGGCGCTTTCGTGGCTTCCATCCTCGCCCTGGGTCTGAACGAAGCCGCGTATGCGGCCGAACTGGTTCGGGCCGGAATCATATCCGTGGAGAAGGGACAGTCCGAGGCGGCGGAGTCGCTGGGGATGTCCTTCCCGCTCACCATGCGTCGGATCATCCTGCCCCAGGCCATGCGGGTGATCATCCCCACGATGGGCAACGAGACCATCTCGATGCTCAAGACCACGGCGCTGGTGTCGGTCATCGGAGCCCGCGAGCTCCTCACGAACATCCAGATCGCCTACTCCCAGAACTTCCTGATCATGCCGCTCCTGATCGTGGCGTGTATCTGGTACATATTCCTCACCACGCTCCTCACCATCGGCCAGCACTACCTCGAACGCTACTTCGGCCGCGGCTTCGGTGGCCAAGACACGGAGACGGCCCAGAAGAAGGCGCTCAAACGCCTGCAGAGCCGGGGGGGTGACACGGTTGAGCCGGGCAACTTCTGACAACTGCGCCTCCCCGCAGCCTGAGCACCACCTCGCCGCGGCTCCGGTCGCTACGTCCGGACAACCTATGGTCAAGGCCGAGCAGGTATGGAAAGCGTTCGGCAAGCTGGACGTGCTCAAGGGCGTCGACCTCGTGGTGAAGCCCCAGGAGACGTTCGTCCTGCTCGGACCGTCGGGCGGGGGCAAATCGACGCTGCTTCGCTGTATCAACCACCTCGAGAGGATCGACGCCGGGCGGCTGTATGTGGACGGCGAGCTTATGGGCTACAGAGAGAAGGGCGACGTCCTGCACGAGATGCGGGAGCGTGACGTCTCAAAGCAGCGCGCCAAGATCGGCATGGTCTTCCAGCGTTTCAACCTTTTCCCGCATTTCACAGCCATCCAGAACGTGATGGAAGCCCCGGTGAAGGTGAAGAGGATGGGCAGGAAGCAGGCCGAGCACGAGGCCGAGATGCTCCTTACCGAAGTCGGACTCAAAGACAAGCTCGCCGTCTATCCGGATCAGCTCTCCGGCGGCCAGCAGCAGAGGGTGGCCATCGCCCGCGCCCTGGCTATGAAGCCCAAGCTGATGCTGTTCGACGAGCCGACCTCAGCCCTCGACCCCGAGCTGGTCGGCGAAGTGCTCGACGTCATGAAGCGCCTGGCCTGCGAAGGCATGACCATGGTGGTGGTCACCCACGAGATCGGCTTCGCCCGGGAGGCGGCCGACGGCGTCGGCCTCATGGACGGCGGTGTCATCGTGGAGATGGGGCCCCCCGAGCAGGTGCTCGGAGACCCACGCGAGGAGCGGACCAAGCTCTTTCTCTCGAAGGTGCTGTCCTAGGACGGTCCCTTCAACCTTCCCGCCGTGACTCCACCGGCCGTGGGGTCCTAG
>CAZWAR010000125.1:0-7470 GCA_964631965.1 uncultured Gaiellales bacterium | reverse complement strand
ACCCCCACGTAGATGAAGGCCAGCCAGTTCAGAAAGCCCCAGGTGAGCGTGAAGACCAGCCATCCCGAGTACCGGAACCAGTCACGCGCCTTGTAAGGCACGTGAACCGGCCGCACCGGCATCCAGATGCGGTGGCCTCGCGGCGACAGCGCGACAAGTTCGCGCACCTCCCGCACCTGGCCGGCGGGGTGCCCGTTCTGGCAGGAGCCGTCAGGCTCGATCCAGACCCATCGACCACACGCCTCGCAGTATCCGCCCTTCGGCATGGACGCCCCCTGTAGCTTCCGGGACGACAAGCCCGGCGTAGCGGATACTACCCGGGGACCGGGTGGGAGGAACGTCCTCGGCCGAAGCGCGACCGCCGGTGCGGGACGCGGCCCCCTTGCGTCTAGAGGGCCCGCCAGCCCTCCGGCTTGAGGTGCGCCTGGCTGCCCATCTCGATGACCCGGTCCAGGCCCTCGAGCAGCGCGGCCTTGTCCTCGGGGAGCGTGCCCCGGAGCGGCAGGTAGTTCGACGCGTGGTTGCTGCGGAACACTGAGTGGGTGACGTCGATATTGGCGATGATCTCCCGCAGTTCGCGAAGCAGGTCCAGCGGTTTGGGGACGGTGAACCGCCCGCTCCGAACCGCCTCCGTCATCTCGGTGCCCGATTCCAGCATCAGTGAGAGGATGCCGATGTACTCGGGATCGATGGCCGAAAGGGCCTTGCCGGTTCCCACCGCATGCTCGTGCGTGCGCTCCTCCCCGCCGATGCCGAGAATGGCGGTGACGGAGAGAGCGAAGCCGGCCGCCTTGGCCTTGCGACAACCCTCGATCTGCTCGGCGACGGTCACGCCCTTCTTGATCCAACGGAGAGTCGGATCGTCGCCGGACTCAAGACCAAGATAGAGCAGTTCGAGACCCCGTCTGCGGATCTCGTCGAGGTCCTCCTGAGCGATGCGGTTCAGCGAGTGGGCGTTGGCATAGGCGCTGATGCGCTCGAGATTGGGAAGCTCCACCTTGAGCAGGTCGAGCAACTCGAGCATCCGCCGCCTGGGGATGGCAAGGGCGTCGCCATCGGCGAGGAACACCCGGTCGATGTGCCGCCTGTAGCCCTCGGGGAGGTTCTGGACGTCCTCGACGACCTCGTCGAACGGACGAACTCGGAACGGCTTACCCAGATATGAGCCGCAGAAGGTGCAATTTCCGTGCGAACAGCCATACATCACTTGCAGGATGAGACTGTTCGCCTCGCTCGGGGGCCTAATGACGTGCCCGTAGTATCTGGGGTAACTGCTCCACATGTTCAAGCCTCTCTGTCGGCTGGGTTTTTGGTGGGTGCGCCGTCACCGGCCGAGGCGGGGCCGCAGGCCGGGCCTGCAGCGCCTCCGCGCCTCTCCGCAGGGATTCTCCCACAGGGCGGCCGCTTCGGCCCGCCCCGCCCATACCCGACGTCCCACAGGAACAAGCCCCAGGGCGGTGCCGTGGGCCCCGCCGCTTCGCGCCGCCCCCCATCGAGCAGCCCTCGAAAGTCCTCCAGGGATCGCTCCCCGCGGCCCACCTCCATCATTGTCCCCACCAATGTGCGCACCATGTGGCGCAGGAAGGCGTCGGCCTCGACCTCCAGACACAGGATGCCACCCGGAGCCTCGCCCCGCCCGCGACCGGCATCCACAGCCCGATCGGCCCGCTCCCGGCGGGCGGTCTCGCTCCCCCCGCTTCCAAGGACTGGCGCTTGCAGTGCCGCACCGCCCGTCCGGGTCCACCGGCACCGCAAAACGGTCCGGTCGAAGAACATATGCTCCGTCTCGGTGGGGGTGAAGGCCGTGAAACGATGGCGGCCCGCGACCAGCGCGGCAGCCTCCTTCACCGCGTGGAGGTCCAGGTCAGAGCCATGCACGTGCCAGCAGTAGCGGACCCAGAAGGGCGACACAACCGGGTCTGTGCAGATGAAATAGCGGTAGCAGCGGCTGATGGCGTCCACCCGCGCGTCGAAGGAGGCCGATACCCTCCGCACCTCCGTAACGGCGATGCCCGCGGGAGTCAGAGCGTTCAGGGAATGACGGAACTTCCCCAGGTCCAAGCCATCGGGCAGGCGCAGGCTGGCAACCTGTCGGCGGGCATGTACCCCGGCATCCGTGCGCCCGGCAACGTGCAGGTCGGGTGCATAACCAAGAACGGTGCGGAGCGCCTCCCCCAGGCAGCCTTCTACGGTCTGGAGCCCGTCCTGTCTGGCCCAACCATGAAGGCCGGTCCCATCGTACTGCAGTTCCATGCGGTGGTTCCGCTCCACCATTCCTCCCTGTCGCACGAAACTCCGGGTACATGCCGTATGCGCAGTCGGCCGGCGGCTCTCTTCTGGCCGCCGCGCCTGTCCGCCGGCGTCCACATGCTACCGAGCCCGGGACCGACCCGGTCGATGGCGGAACTGCGCAAACAAGTGATGCCGGGGCCTTCCAGCCCCGGCATCAGCATAGCCGCTATCCGATCACAGTCGCTCACCCGGCCCAGTGCCGCAGGCAGCAAGGCCTTCGGCCCCTAGACCAGTTCCAGGTACACCATCTCCGCCGCATCCCCGAGCCTGGGCCCGATGTGGATGATCCGGGTATAGCCGCCCGGACGATCCGCATACTGAGGCGCGATGTCGTTGAACAGCTTGTACGAGATCTGCTTGTTGCGGAGCTGGCTGATGACAATGCGCCGGGAATTCAGGTCTCCGGCCTTGCCCATCGTGATCATCTTCTCAACCAAGGGCTTGACTTCTTTCGCCCGGGCCTCGGTGGTCTTGATGCGTCCATGCTCGAGCACAGAGCAGGCAAGATTCGCCAGCATCTGCCGGCGGTGGCTCGGCTGGACGCCGAACCTTCTTCCTTTCCTCTGATGCCTCACCCTATTCTCCCTTTAGGTTCAAGTTGTTCTTCTCGAGGCGCTCCCGCACCTCTTCAATGCTCTTGCGCCCGAAGTTCGGGATGCACATGAGTTCCTGCTCGGACTTGTTGATGAGGTCGCCGACGGTCTCGATGCCCTCTCGCTTGAGGCAATTGTAGGACCGGACCCCCAGCTCCAGTTCCTCGATGGGGGTGTCGTCGAAGCCTGTCCCCTTCGCCGGCGCCGGTTCGCCCACTCGAGCTGCAATCGGAATACCTTCCTCTTCCTCGTCCATGTCCCCGGTGAAGATCAGCAATTCCTCGCGGAGCATCCCGGCCGCTTTCATGACGGCGGCTTTCGGGTCGATGGCCCCGTTCGTCTCCACTTCGAGCGTCAGCTTGTCAAAATCGGTACGCTGTCCGACCCGGGCCGGCTCGACCCGGTAGGCCACCCGCCGCACAGGCGAGAAGATGGAATCGACAGGGATGACGCCCAGGATGGTCTGCTCCGGTTTGTTGTCATCGGCGGAGGAATAGCCCCGGCCGCGCCGGATGGTCAGCTGCATCTCCAGGCGCCCGCCATCCTCGAGATTGGCGATGTAGGCCTCCGGGTCCATCACTTCGACGGCGGCCGGAAGCTGGATGTCGGCGGCCGTGACAGCGCCAGGGCCGTCCTTGACCAATACGACCTCATGGTCGTCCGCTTCCCCATGAAGAACGAACACGATCTTCTTGAGGTTGAGGATGATGTCGGTGACGTCCTCTTTGACGTGGGGCACCGTCGAGAACTCATGTTCGACCCCGGTGACCTTCACCGAGGAGATAGCGGCCCCCTCCAGCGAGGACAGCAGCACGCGGCGCAGGGAGTTGCCGAACGTGTACCCGAAGCCGCGGGCCAGCGGCTCCACGATGAAGCGGCCCCGGTTCTCACCGACCGGCTCATACGTACTATGCGGGGTGGCGAAGTCTAACAATCGGCCCTCCTCAGGACTACTTGGAGTACAGCTCTACGATGAGAGACTCCTGGACGGGGATGTCGATGTCGGTGCGCTCAGGCATACGCAAGACCTTCCCCACCATGTTGTCATGGTCGGCCTGCAGCCAGGCCGGCACCGAGGCTGTGAGATCCGTTGCGTCTTCCACGACCGCCTTCAGGCCTTCGCTGTCGAGCACGGCAGTGATGACGTCGTCGGGACGCACGCGATACGACGGGATGTTCACCTTGCGGCCATTGACGGTGAAATGACCATGGCGCACCAGTTGGCGGGCCTGCCGCCGGGAAGCGCCGAAGCCCAAACGGTAGACGACATTGTCCAGCCGTAGCTCCAGAAGACGCAGGAGGTTCTCGCCGGTGATCCCGGATTGCTGTGAAGCCATCTCATAGTAGTGATGGAACTGGCCCTCGAGCACGCCGTAGTAGCGGCGCGCCTTCTGCTTCTCACGAAGCTGGGTGAGGTACTCGGACTGCTTGCGCCGCCGTCCGCGACCGTGCTCACCTGGGGGATACGCACGCCGGTCGACGCCGCACTTGTCGGTGAGGCACCGTTCGCCTTTGAGGAACAGCTTCTCGCCTTCCCGCCGGCACTGCTTGCATTGAGGAGATTTGTCTCGTGCCATTCTTGAGCTCCCCTATACCCGGCGCCGCTTCTTCGGGCGGCAGCCGTTGTGAGGGATCGGGGTGACGTCCTTGACGGACGTAACGTCAATACCGGTGGCCTGGAGGGAACGGATCGCCGTTTCGCGACCGCTGCCCGGCCCTTTCACGAAGCAATCCACTTTCTGCAGCCCGTGCTCCATGGCGGCGCGGGCAGCCCGTTCGGCCGTCACCTGAGCCGCGAAGGGCGTGGACTTTCGGGAGCCTTTGAACCCCGCAGAGCCGGCGCTGGCCCACGAGATCACGTTGCCCTCTTTGTCGGTGAGGGTGACGAGCGTGTTGTTGAACGACGTCTTGATGTAGGCGTTGCCTACGGCGATGCTCTTCCGCACCTTACGGCGCCGTCCGCGCGGACCGGTGGCTGTGCGTTTGGGTTTCGGCATCTCTTTAGCTCTCCCTGATCATATTTCTTGCGGGCCACCCCATGGGCTAGACCCGCACCTTCTTCTTGACGCCCACGGTAGGTTTGTGACCTTTGCGCACGCGCGCATTGGTCTTGGTGCGCTGGCCGCGAACGGGCATACCGCGCCGATGGCGGATACCCCTATAGCAGCCGATCTCCATGAGGCGCTTGATGTTCTGGCTGCGCTCGCGGCGCAGGTCGCCTTCGACCATCACGTTCTCTTCGATGTAGCTGCGCAGGCGGATTTCCTCGTCTTCGGTGAGGTCTTTCACCTGCGTGTCGGGATCGATCTGCACCGCCGTCAGGATCCTGTTGGACGTGGAGCGACCGATCCCATACACATAGGTGAGACCGATCTCGATCCGTTTCTCCCGGGGGAGTGTTACACCGGCGATACGAGCCATACTCTTTCTCTCCTTAGTGGCTGCCGAATGATGAAGGAGCGCCTTCGGAGCGCGATCGACGCACGCGAGAGAAGGACGCAGGGAGCGACCGAAGCCGCGCCACAGACGCGGCTGAGAGCACCCTACCGCGCCGTATGGCAGGTTCTGAAGGCCGTGACTTCATCGTGAGGCAGCCTTTCAGCCTTGCCGCTGCTTGTGGCGCGGGTTCTGGCAAATGACCAGCACCACGCCGTTGCGCCGCACTACCTTACATTTTTCGCACATCGGCTTGACCGACGCTCTGACTTTCACTTGGCGTCCTCTCTACTTGAACCGGTACGTGATCCGACCTCTCGTCAGATCGTACGGTGACAACTCCACTTTCACCCTATCCCCGGGAAGGATGCGGATGTAGTTCATGCGCATCTTTCCGGAGATATGAGCCAGTATCTCCAGCTCGTTGTCGAGCTTCACCCGAAACATAGTGTTGGGCAAGGCCTCGACTACCTCGCCCTCGAGCTCGATCGCATCTTCTTTAGGAGACAACTTCGCCCACCTTCAGACCCCCGTCCGAACGCCGGCCGCCTATCATAGCACACCGCTCCATTCCGCTAAGCTCCCGGTACTGTAGAGTTGGTAAGGATGCGCGGACCGCTGTGCGTTATGGCGACCGTATGTTCGAAATGGGCCGACAAGCTGCCGTCTCTAGTGTAGATGGCCCAGCCGTCCTCACCCATCTCGACTTGATATCCGCCGGCATTGACCATCGGCTCGATCGCCAAGACCATGCCTTCCCGCAGCTCGGGGCCCTGATGGGGCGGCCCGAAGTTGGGCACCTGCGGATCCTCGTGCATGTCCCGGCCCACACCATGGCCTACCATGCTCTGCACCACAGAGTACCCGTGCGATTCTGCATGGGTCTGGACGGCGTGCGAGATGTCGCCGACCCTGTTGCCGACCCGACACTGCTCTATCCCCTTCATGAGCGATTCCTCGGTAACCCGCAGCAGCCGACGGGTCTCTTCAGAGATCTCTCCGACGGGGAAGGTCATTGCCGCATCGGCGATGTACCCTTCCATCGTTACACCCACGTCCACCCCCAGGATGTCACCTTCGCGCAAGCGGACCTTGCCCGGGATGCCGTGAACCACCATGTCGTTCGGAGAAGCGCAGATGGAGCCGGGAAAACCCCGGTATCCCTTGAACGTGGGAACCCCGCCCTGCGATTTGATGTACTTCTCCGCCAACCTGTCCAACTCCCTCGTCGTGATCCCCGGTCGTGCCTCTCGGCCCATGAGTTCCAGGCAGCCTCGAACGACCGACCCGGCGCGGGCCATCTTCTCTATCTCAGCCGGTGACTTCCTGATGATCACGTTCGCCAAACTTCCCTTTCGAGACAGCCCGAAACCTAAGACCCTGCGGGCCCCAGCGCCATCCGGATGTCCTCGTAGACGTCCTCCGGAGCTTTAGCTCCGTCGACACGCGCGACGACGCCGGCCTTGTCGTAGTAGTCGATAAGCGGCTCGGTCTGCTTGCGATAGGTCTCGAGCCGGTTGCGGACCGTCGTCTCGTTGTCGTCATCGCGCTGGTAGAGTTCGCCGGCGCACTTGTCGCAGACATCCTGAGTGACCGGGGGATTGAACATCACGTGATACGGCGCTTGGCAGTTGCGGCATACGCGCCGGCCGCTGAGCCGCTTCACGAGGTCTTCCTCGTCCACGAGGATGACAACGACCTTGGTGATGGCCCGGTCGAGTTCGTCGAGAGCCTGGTCGAGAGCCTCGGCCTGCGGGATCGTCCGAGGGAAGCCGTCCATAAGGAAGCCCTTCTCGGTGTCGGACTCCTGCAAACGGTCCTTGACGATGCCGATCACCACGCTGTCGGGAACCAGGTCGCCAGCGTCCATGTACTTCTTGGCTTCCAGCCCCATAGCAGTGCCGTTTTTGACGGCGCCGCGCAGGATGTCGCCGGTGGAGACGTGCGGGATGCCGTACTCGGCCACGATGCGGCTGGCCTGGGTGCCTTTGCCGGCCCCGGGAGGTCCGAGAAGAACGAGGTTGAACTGGCTCATCAGCTATCCCTTCTCAATGTCTTGACAGAGCTCTGCGCCATTCTTCGGGCAGTCTCACTTGAGGAAGCCCTCGTAGTGGCGCATGAGCAACTGCGATTCCATCTGCTTCATGGT
>CAZWAR010000124.1:0-7472 GCA_964631965.1 uncultured Gaiellales bacterium | reverse complement strand
GGAGAGGGCGGCTATGTACCGGCGCCGCCGGAATTTATACAAATGGTGAAGCAAGCCTGTGAGAAACACGGCGCTCTATTCGTTGCCGATGAAGTCCAGGCCGGAGCAGGGCGTACCGGCAAGATGTGGTGCATCGAGCACTCGGGCGTGCAGCCCGACGTGCTCACCTGGGGCAAGGGCATGGGCGGAGACATCCCTATGGCCGGCATCACCTACAAGGCCGAGATCGAGAAAAGCCTGTCGGAGGGTTCGCAACCGAGCACCTTCGCCGGGAACGCGCTGGGCTGCGAAGTGTGCCTCACGAACATCGACCTCATCACCGATCCAGAAATGGACCTGCTCGGTCGGGCGACACAACTCGGACAGGAGGTCCGGGACACGTTCACCGACGCCATGAGCGCGGTGAAGTGCATCGGGGACGTGCGTGGCCGCGGCCTCATGATAGGGGTGGAAGTGGTGGCCGACCGCAAGACGAAGGAACCGCTGGCCTCGGAGAAGTGTGGGGAGATCGCCTTCAAGCTGCTGCAGAAGGGCGTGCTCATGACCCCATGCGGCCGTTACGGCAACGTCTTCCGCTTCATGCCGGCCCTCACGGTTCCCCGGGACTATGCCCTGAAGGCGGTGGGCATCACCCTGGACGTCCTGAAGGAGTACTGAGCCGGCGGCCTGGAAGTGTGGGCGTTCGCGTCTGGAAAGTCGAGATAGCTCTGGGGGGAGAGTAATGTCCGATCCTGCCCGCTGGATATCGGTCGGCGAGTTGGCGGTGGCGTTTGGCCCCGATAACAACACCCCTTCCCCGACAGCGGCTCTGGCCGGTTCCTTCCGCACGCTGCACTTCGAGGACGGGCGGGCTGTGGAGTACCGGTTCCTCTCGGCTTCCCGCTTGGCCTGGGCTGAGGCCGGTCGGCAGCACCCATCGGTTGGCGAGCCGGGGGAGCTCCCTCATGGGGCGGGTGAGGCGGAGTACTTCGCCCTCGAGCTGCGCGCCGGGATCTTCTTAGTGGACTACGTGGCCGGAGAGGCGCCGCCCACTGCGGTCACTCTTGTGCTCGACCTGAACGGGAGCATCGCCACGAGGCTCGTTGCCCGACTGCCCTACTCCGCCGACACCGGCGAGTCCCTCGCAGCGCGCGCCGCCCGCGGCGAGGAACTGACGGCTGTGGACGCGGAGTTCGCTTGCGCCGCCCTGGACACGCTGTTCGGCCCGGCCACGCCCCGCCATGAGGCTACCGCCGATCTGATCGGGCGGCGGGTGGAGTACGCGTACAGCGCCACCGAACGGTACGAGCACATCTACCTGAACGAACACTTCTACACCTGGCACTGCCTGCTCGGTTCCGAGAAGGGCTTGGCCGACACGGATCGATGCCACTACCTGAAGTTGGACGACGATCTCTACTTCTTCGTGTGGCGGGAGAAGATCATCCCCACTCTCGGGGCTGTCGTGGTCGATTTCCGGGAGATGCGCACCATGGGCAAGATCTTCGGGCACGTGGGAGTGGGCCCTGGCTCTCTTGCGGACGGAGCCGCCGGCGCCTCGACAAGGGTGGTCGACTTTCCCGTGGGGGCCCGCGCCCGCGTGGTGAACATCACGGAGCGCGGCTAGGCCATATGGCCATGAGCAGGAGTTTTTGCCGCATGGTACTCTTGGCCTCTACACCAGGGCGCCTAGCCCGAGGCACAGAGTACGCTGGAAGACACCTACGGTTCGCGGGGGGAGAATGAGCCAAGCAGTCGTCACCGGGCTGAATGGGCTGTCCTATTCCTTCATCCTGTTCCTGCTGGCAGCCGGTTTCTCGCTGACGTTCGGGGTCATGGGCGTGCTCAACCTCGCCCACGGGGCGCTCTACATGCTCGGTGCCTACATAGGGCTTCAGGTCCTCGTTTGGGTGGATGCCTTCTGGCTGGCCATCATCGTGGCTGCGGCAGGGCTGGCCATCATCGGCTTCGGCCTCTACTGGTTCCTTCTCCGGAAACTGTACGGCAGGGTCCCCGAACAAGGGGTGCTGACCATCGGGTTGTCACTGATGATAGCCAACGTGGTCCTCTGGATCTGGGGACCGCGGGCCAAGATCATGCAGACTCCCGAAGTGTTCGCCGGTGTCATCCGGGTTGGCGGTCTGAGCTTCCCCATCTATCGGCTGTTCGTGATCGGCGTAGGCATCCTGGTGCTCGCCCTGCTGTGGTACATGCAGGACCGGACCCGAGCCGGCGCCATCATCCGGGCCGGCATGGATAACAGGGACATGACCGTGAGTCTGGGCATCAACTACGGGCTGGTGAGCACCCTGGTGTTCCTGCTCGGCATGGCCCTGGCCGGCGTGGCCGGAGTGATCGGAGCCCCCATCACCGGAGCTTACCCCTCCATGGGCGACAACCTGCTGTTGCTCACTCTCATCGTCGTGGTGGTAGGCGGCACCGGTTACATCCAGGGGACGATGCTCGGCGCCCTTGTCATCGGGTTGCTCGACACGTTCGGCAAGGCGTACATCCCTCAGGTGGCTCTCTTCTTCGCCTGGATCGTCTTCTTGGCCGTGCTCCTCCTTCGGCCAAGCGGCCTCATCGGAAGGAAGGTGTTCTGATGGCTGCCGAGGAGAGGCAGCCCGTGGTCGAGAGGACCACAGGGAGCGGTGTCGCCGGTGCGCCCGTGGCCCGCAGGTTCCCGCGGGGCGGGCTGCTCGACGGGGGGGCGATTCTGCTCATCGCTATCATCGTCCTGCTTCTGCCGCTGTTCATCCCGTCGTGGGCCTCCAGTCTCGTCGCGAAGATGATGATCTACGGTCTCTTCGCCACCAGCCTCAACATCATCTGGGGCTACGCGAACGTTCCCAGCTTCGGTCATGCGGCGTTCTTTGGCGTGGGCGCATACACTGCGGCCATCATGGTGGTGAAGGTCGGGATCACGAGTTTTTGGCTCGGGCTGATTTTCGCCATCGTTGCCGGCGCCGTCATCGCGGCTATACTCGGTATACCGGCCTTCAGGGTATTCGGGGTCGGGGCGGGGGCGGCCAACCCCATCTACTTCCTGCTCGCCACCATCGCTTTCGGTGAGCTTCTGTCCCGCTTGGCAATCAGTCTTCGGCCGGTGACCGGGGGCTCCACCGGCATATCCGGCATCTCTGAGCCAAGTCTCGGCTTCGGGGCGCAGATGACTACGAGGTCCTACTACTACCTCGTGTTCGCGATCGGGATCATCTGTCTCTTCTTCATGTATCGGGTGGTGACCTCGCACTACGGCTTCGCTCTGCGGGGCATCCACGATAACGAGAAACGCATGCAGGCGCTCGGATACAACACCTGGCTCTACAAGTACACCTCCTGGATCATCGCCGGCGTCTTCGGGGCCATCGCGGGGGTGCTCTTCGCCTACTACGGCAGTACTGTCGTCCCCAACAACCTTGCCATGGCCACCAGCGACATCTCGTTCCTCCTGGTGATCCTCGGGGGTACCACGGTCTTCTTCGGCCCTCTGGTGGCGGCCATCTTCTACGTCGGCGTGGAGTACGTGGTCAGCCTGTACCAGCCCGCACGCTGGCCGCTCATCTTCGGCGCCATCATCGTCATCGCCATCATGGCGATTCCCTGGAGCAAGGACAGATACCTGGGATTCGGCCCCGAGATCCTGCGACTGTGGAGGAAGGTGACCCGTGGCGCTGCTTGAGGCTCAGGATCTGTCGGTGCACTTCGGAGGCCTGGCCGCCGTCAGGGGAGTCAGTTTCGGCATAGAGCCCGGCGAACGGCTGGCCCTCATCGGCCCGAACGGCGCGGGAAAGACGACGCTTTTCAACCTGCTCACCGGCCAGATCAGGCCCTCAGGCGGTAAGGTCTTCTTCAAGGGGCAGGACATCACCAACGCGAGTGTCTTCTCGCGGGTCCACATGGGAATGGCCCGCTCGTTCCAGATCACCAGCCTGTTCCCCTATCAGAGCGTCATGGTGAACGCCATGATCGGGTTGCAGGGGGTGGACAGGAGCCGCTACGGCTTCTTCCGCCACATGTTCAATGACAAGGCCCTCACCGGGGCGGCCCGGGAGCTCCTGGAATCAACGGACCTGTGGGACCTGAAGGATGAGATCGTCAGTTCGCTGGCATACGGGCAGCAGCGCAAGCTCGAGATCGCTCTGAGCCTGGCCAGCAAGCCGGAGCTGCTGCTGCTCGACGAGCCGAGTTGCGGTCTCACCACCGTCGAGAGCGCCGACATCACCCGCAGGATCAGGGACCTTGGCTCCAAGATCACCGTGCTCATGATCGCCCACGACATGGACCTGGTCTTCGGCGTCGCCGAGCGGGTTATCCTGCTGCACTACGGCGAGATCGCCTGCGAAGGCACCTGCGACGAGATACGCTCCAACGCCATGGTCAGAGAGATCTACATGGGCAGCCGCAAGCAGTTCGACGTGAGCCGGTGAACGGATGCTGACAGTGGCCGACATTCACACCTGGTACGGCGACAGCTACATCCTGCAGGGCGTTTCCCTGGAGGTGAAGGACGGCACGTGCGTGTCCCTTCTCGGCCGCAACGGCATGGGAAAGACCACCACCATCCGGTCCATCATGGGGCTGGCGCCGCCGAGGAAGGGCAGCATCCGGTTCGACGGCACGGAACTGGTGGGGCTCTCCACCCACAGGATCGCCCGGTTGGGCATCGGGTTGATCCCCCAGGGGAGGCTCATATTCTCCTCGCTGTCGGTGACCGAGAACCTCAAGATGGCAGCTCGGACGAGCGGCAAGAACGACCCGTGGACGCTCGACAAGGTCTTCACGCTCTTTCCGAAGTTGGCTGAACGCCGCAAGAACAAGGGGAACCTGCTCAGCGGGGGCGAGCAGCAGATGCTCACCATCGCCCGGGCCCTCATGACCAACCCCGACCTCCTGCTCTTCGACGAGCCGTCGGAAGGACTGGCGCCGGTCGTTGTGGACGAGGTGTTCCGGGTCATCGCCGAATTGAGGGCGGCCGGAGAGTCCATCCTCCTCGTGGAGCAGGACTTTGGCATGGCCATGAGCGTTGCCGACTACGCCTACATCATGAGCAAAGGCACGGTCGTGCATGAGTCGACGCCCGAACAGCTCATCGACAATGAAAGCATCAAAGCCACCTACCTGGGCGTCGGCGAGTAGTGAGGCCTCATGGGATCATCGGGCATCACCGGCTCGCCGGGCGCATACCATGGTTGCGGTGAAGGGTGAAGTGAGGGAAGGAGGGGCGCTGAAAACCACAAACGGGGTCAGACCATCAGGTACACGATTGGGGGATAGTATGCAAAAAAGACTTCTCGTGTTGTTGCTCGTCGTGCTGCTGGGAGTAGCTCTCGTCGCCGTCGCCTGCGGATCGACGGAGACGACCACGACGGCAGCGGGGGGCACGCAGACGACTGCGGCACCCAGTTCAGACACCACCGCTACTACGGCGGGCGGCGGCACCGACACCACCGCTGGGGGAGCGGCCTCGAACGAACCCATCAAGATCGGCTTCGACGAAGGATTCACAGGCTTCATGGCCTATGACTGCCAGCTCGCCGATCAGGGGGTGAAGACGGCCCTCGCCATGCTGAACAACCAGTGGGAAGGCCGCCCGCTCGAATACTTCGCCGAAGACAACGGCTCCGACCCGGTCGTCGCCGTCGACAAAGCCCGGAAGCTCGTAGAGAGCGACAAGATCGACGTCATGATCGGCCCGATCTTCTCGCCCTCCGCCAAGGCCGTGGCCGATTACCTCGGCAAGTCCAGCGGCATCCCCGAGATCTCCATCGTGGGGCAGCCCACTGAGAACCTGGAGACCGCAAACGGCCTCGCATTCATCCACACCGGCTTCTTCGACGCCCACGGCTACTACTTCGGCAAGTACCTGGCTGAGAAGGGCTACAAGACGGCCAACGTCATCAACTACGACGATACTCCCGCCTACGCGCTCACTGCGGGCTTCAAGAAGGCTTTCGTGGACGAAGGTGGAGGCCAGATCCTGAGCGAGAACTATGTCCCGCTCGATGTGGTCGACTTCAGCTCGTACATCAGCGCCATGAAGCCGGCCGACGTCACCGTCAACTGGATCTTCGGCAACGGGGCGGTCCCGTTCGTCAAGCAGCTCAAGGATTACGGTGTCCCCGGTGCCGTCGCCGTGCCCATGTCCAACAACTTCAGCGACGCGCAGCTCGCCGAGCTGGGTGATACCGCCCTCGGCATGATCGCATGCGACTACTACGCCTGGACCCTCGACAACCCGGCGAACAAGGAGTTTGTCGCGGCCTACGAGAAGCTCTTCAACGAGAAGCCGACCCCGCAGGGATACGGGGCGTGGCAGGGCGTCATGATGTTCCTCGACGCGGTCAAGACGGCCGGCGGCAGCACCGATCCGAAGATGGTGATACCGGCCATGGCCACCATGAGCTTCGACAGCCCGGCCGGTCACGTGGAGATCGTGCCGTTCCAGAACGCCTTCATCGCCAAGCGCGACTTCTACATCCTGGAAGTGCAGAAGGTCGATGGCGTACTGACCTGGGCCCCGGTGAAGACCTACAACAACGTCCTGCTCGGCGACCTCGCCTCGATAGGACAATAACGGCTCCGGATGTCGTTCAAGCCGGGTGCGGTCACCCCGGCCGGCGCGGCACATGAAGAAAGACCCCCCTTCCGTGCGGAAGGGGGGTCTTTCTCGGTTCCCGGCGTGGTCGCCGGCCGGGCCGTCGAACCGCCTATTTGCCCAGGGGGATGTCTCCCAGGTTCACGTCCTTGGCGGTGACGATGTCGTCGATGGTCTTCGTGGCGAAGCCCGGAGCGGCCACCTCCAGCGTGTAGCTGGCGTCGCCGGGCAGGCCCCGGAACCAGAAGTCGCCGAACCCATCGGTGGTCGCCGTGCTGGTGGCACCGTCGGCTCCCTTCAGGGTCAGCGTGGCCCCCTCCACGATCTCCTTCGCGATCGGGTCGTAGATCGTCCCGGCCACGAACTTCTTCGGGATATTGAGGTAGTAGACACGCGGCTTCGTGTTCTCCTCGGGCTTCAGGATCTCCGCCTCGGCGATGAGGTCCGCGAAGTCCGCTTCCTCACCGAACAGGATGGCTTCGGTCGGGCAGGCGTCCACACAACGGGGGACCGTCCACTCGCCGCCGTCCAGCAGATGGGCGCAGCCGGTGCACTTCTGCGCGAGGTTGAGGTCGTCGTTGAAGTAGATGACGTCATAAGGACAGGCGTCCACGCACATCCTGCATCCGATGCATTTGTCCGCATCGATCTCCACCAGGCCGTCTTCCCTCTTGTACATGACGCCTTCGACATCGCACGCCTTCATGCAGGGAGCGTCGTCGCAGTGCTGGCAGAGGAGCGGCAGGTAGTGCATCTCCACCTTCGGAACCGTGCCCCGGATGTACTCCTCCAGGTGAAGCCAGAACTGTCCGGTGTCAGGCTGCGGCTTCGCGATGGGCGACCAGTCATTGCCGACGTGCTCGTCCTTGCAGACGAACTGGCAGGCGTAGCAGCC
>CAZWAR010000123.1:0-7511 GCA_964631965.1 uncultured Gaiellales bacterium | reverse complement strand
TCGCTCTCCAGGTCCACGGATATCCCCGGGAAATGCTCCGAGGCCTGCACGTACATATCTTCGTAATAGCTGACGTGGGGTAACTGCGGCCAGAACGGAATGTCAAGCCCGAGCGAAAGCTCCAACGCCCTCTCGATATCCGTATGGGGCATGATCCCCATGGCCGTGGTCCGGCAGTTGCCGCTGAACCCGAGCTTACCTGCCATAGTTCATGTACCGGAGTGTTTCGGGTTCGGAATATGCAACAAGATGGCGCCTCCCCGGTCGCGTTCCCCTTTCGCCAGAGTAGTACAGCCGACCAAACAGCGCCAAGAGAGCCACAGTAGATGCTCCGCTCACCCTGCCCCCAGCAGGCCTCGGAACTCCTGATATGTCCGCTCCATGGCCCGCCCGCAATCGTCGAACTCGATGGTGGTGAAGTGGCCGGTCGGTCGGCGCCGCACCAGATCCAAGGGAAGGAACCCATCCCAGGAGTAGGCGAGTTGCGGGAATGCGGCCCGGCCGGCGGGACGGATGGCTGTGATACCAGCGTCGCCGCAAGCGGACGCAAACGCGAGAAACCGCTCCCCGAGAGGACGATCCGCGGTGCCGATGGCCACACTCAGCGACTGGAGCATGTGAGCCGGCAGGTAGCGTAGGTAGCGCTCGGGAACCTCCAGCAAATCGTCCACCGGCCGCACCACCACCACACGCCCCTGGCATTCATTGACGGCTCCTGCGAAGGTGCGTGCCGCCGCTTCCCCGCGGACGGCGGGACGCGCATCGAGCACAACGACGAACTCGTCGCCGTGAGCGGACAGCACGTGCACGTCGCCTCGGATCTCCATGGCTTTGTATCGATCGAAGGTGTCATGAAGCCGACCCCGCGGCCAGCAACCGCGAGGCAACCGACGGGCAAGCTCACGCATCTGCCGGGTGAGAGCTTCAGCGTAGGCAAGGGGCCCTGGATCTTCGGAGCCCCAACGCTCCACGAAGTGGAAGCGTGAGGACAAACAACCATTCTGGTCCCACATGACGGAATCGAGCGCGGTGAGGAGGGCCAGCGCGTCCATGGGTTCCACGTCCGCAGCGCCGATCACCCGATCATCTCCGAGACCCTCGCGGCTCACCGCCGTGAAACTCACCTTGTGCCCATGCGCATGGAAGCGAGCCCGCGCCCCGCTCAGCGACATGTCACGGCTGATCTGAGCGATGGTGTCGTTCCCGGCTGCGGCCAGAACCGCATCTGCGCGTGAGAGGAGCGGCCGTTGCACAAGCGGCTCATCATAGTCCCATACCAGCAGCGCGACCGTCGACACCACCTCCTCGTCCTCCTCTTCGAGCAGCGAGAGCACGAGGGGACTGAACAGCGGTTCGCGCCGCGAGTTCCGTACGAGAACGACCGGCGGGCCATCACCGCTCACCGTCGTAGCGAGCGCCAGCAGCACCAACAGGAGAGCCGTCCCAGGCACATTGCCCGCTGCGAATCCGAGCATCAATTCAAGGGGTTCCTCTGCACCGAAGAGAGGCCGGCGCCCGGGCACGCCCGTGCGCGACCAGGCCCTTGCCAGACGACTCGCGGGAAAGAAACGCATTCGGCCCGGTATTCCCCCGAGCGACACCCAGTCCTCTGCCGCTTCCCATGAAGGGGAGAGTCCGAAGGTTTGCGCCAGGACACCGGCATCCCAGAGCGACGGCGATCGGAGCGCGAATTCGATCAGCAGTCTGGAATAGCCCGTGTAGGCGGATAGCGCCGCCAGTAGGTCTTCGCCGGTCCCATCGCCGCCTTTGAAACCACGACCGGCCGCACGACGAAGAGCCCGCTCCAAGCGGTTCCACAACTCCGGTCCCTGAGGAGCACGTGCCCTGTTCTCGGAGAGCGCCTGGAGCAGACGCTGCCACTCCTCGGCATCCAGAAGCGGCCACTGGGCCGTTGCTCTACCGGGTTCGTCGGGCGGGCATTCGCTGCCACACTCACGCCCCTGCGAGAAGGCGACGGACTGCCACTCAGTTTCGGGCGACAGCACTTGGTCGCGGACCGACCTCGGCAGCCAGAAGCCTGGAAGCCCGGAGGCCGTACCCTCGCCAGCCAACCCGCCCAACCCCTCACACCTGCCCTGCGCAGCCCGCTTCACCCACGAGGTCCGCACGCTGGATCGAATCTCGGGAGAGGTATGCGCCGGTTTCTCCGCAGCCGCACCGCGTTGCTCCGGTGCCATCGATCAGTTCCACGCGGTCGCCCGTCTTGAAGAAAGCCGGGAACAGCCGTCCTCCGCCGAAAGGATCGAAGAAGGCCAGGATGCCGTTGGTGCGCGGCCCTTTTTGGATAGCACCATCACCGTCGAGGGTCGCGCAGAGAACCCAGGGCGGCAGGTGGTAGTTCGCTTCCCTGCACTGCATGGCTGCCCAGTTGGCTTCGGCCATGCCGTACACGTCGCGCACGGGTACTCCTTCGCCGTCCGGGCCGCGAAACACGCGGCCTAGATCCTCGCGAATCTCCTCGAGAGAGAAGGGATACAGGTCCTTCATCCCCCCACCCATTCCCAGAAGGCTGCCGGCCCCAAGCACAGGGGCGGGTGCGTCACCGGACGCAGCCAGCGCCACCTGGTGCAGCTGCGCCGGGCTGCCAAAGAGCAAGACCTTCTCGCCCGCTTGGGCGGCCCGCCTGAGCAGGCGAACGGCCGTGCGGGTGGCGAGCGGATCGACTATCCAGGTTTGCAGGGCATTGATCGATGGGTGCCACACCCGCCTCTCCACGACCCCACGTACCCCCGTGCGATACAGACGTCCGCCGCGGATCCTCACGTGGTCGGGGTAGGCGGGAAACGGGATCGCATAGTGCACTCGTGCAGCCGGTAGTCCGACCCGGCTCACGCTGAACTGGGCCATGCAGGCCATCGCGATGCGGGTTCGGCGCGGCATCATGAAGATGGCCACGTGATCGGCCTTCATCCCGAAAAAACGCTGAAACGACTGGTAGAAGGCATCCACGGTCAGCTCCGTGGAAAGGCCGTCTCGGAGCATGATGGTTGCTCGGCCCGAGGTACCGCTCGACGTGAGTATCCGTAGGCCCATATCGGCGAACTGCCGCTCTATAGCGAGAAACAAGTCCTCAAGTGATTGGTAGCGCTTCTTGAACCGCCGCCTCTCGACCTCCAATGGAGCCGAGATCTGAGTGGCCAACCATTTCAGGAACCCGGACGGATCGTCTTGGGGGAAGGCGGTCCCCAGTACGTCGATATACGACTTGAAGGTGGCCGCCGTGGGGCGCAGTAGCCGGGACAGCGCTGCTGCATCGCCCTTCTCTCCCACCCCCCGCGCCGACACTGCCGCTCGGTACGCCGCGTTCCGCTCGTAGTGCCAGGCATGCGTCTCAAGGACACCCTCGAGCAGCACGGCTTCTCGCGCGGTCGGCTCCATGTCCCAGAATTCCACCAAGCGGTGCTGATCGAGCATGCCCACCCCTTTCGGGCAGGAGTACCCAGTACCCCCGCTATTCTCGCACGCGATTCCCCTGGGGAGGGCACCGTTGGGCATTGGAACTCCGCGATACTGGAATCGCATCGGGAGGAGCATGAGTGGGCGTCACCGGCGACACGGCGCCCGCGTTCGGCGTAGACGACCTACCGGCGTCGACAGACGGGGCCCGAGATCGCGCCAAGATCTCTAACGGGGACGGGCCTGGCCGATGAGAGTCTGCTGACCGAAAGCCGTGTCGGTCCTCTCGGCTTTCCGGGTCAGCAACAGCGCGAGCATCGCAGCGTCATCGGTGAGGGTCCCCTGAGAAAAAGCGAGCACCTGATCGAGAACCATATGCGGCAGCCGCTCGACCGTGACCCGCTTCCGGCTAAGGAGCTTCTCCAGCCGTTCTTGGCCAAACAGCTCGCCGTCGCGCCGGGCTTCTACAACCCCATCTGTATACAAGAGCAGAAGATCGCCCACCTCCAGCTGAACCTCGCCTGCCTTCCAGGTGGCGGCCGGATAGACACCAAGGGGCGAGGAGCCAGAACCGAGTACCTGGATCTCCCCGGAGGTGCGGCGGAGAAGAGTCTCTGGATGACCGGCCGAGGCGTAGCGAAGGAGGGCGGTGCCAGTGTCCAGAACCGCCACGAAGAGGGTCACGAATCCGGCCAGGTTCTTCTCGACCAGTAGGGCGTTGGTTCTCCGCAGGATCTGGTGCGGCCTCAGAGACTGGTGGGTGAAGGCGTGCACCACGTCTTTGACCAGGGTGGCGGTACGGGCCGCTTCGACACCGTGGCCGGCCACGTCTCCGATGAGCAGAGCGACCATCTTCCCCTTGACTTCGAAAGCATCGTAGAAATCGCCCCCGACATGGGCGGTCTCTGTGGCCGAGCGGTACAAGTGACCAATCCTCACCGGACCGATCTCGGAGGGGATGTTGAGAAGGGCGAGTTGCAGGTTCTCGGCGATGTCGCGTTGCTGGCGGTAGAGGCGCTCGTTCTCCTCGGCCAGGACTCGATACTTGTCCTCGCTGACGCGGAGAGCCTCTCGGGCCAGCAGGGCGTCCTCCATGAGGCTGAGAGCAGCAGCCCGCGATTGGCGGAGTTCTTCGTGGGCCTGCTCCATCATCCGCTGATGGTCTTTCAGCCCCTCGATGGCACTGTGCGACGCTTCCAGGTCGGTAAGGTCAGCGGCGACCACGCAGATGCCCGACGTATCGCCCACTTCGAGCAGGTTCGCCGCGACCTGTACGGGGACTTCCTTCCCGTCGCTTGCTTTCAGAACGAGACGCTGCTGCACCGGGCCGTTGCGGGCCCGTGCGAGTAGGAACGCGGCCGCTTCCCGACCCTCAGGCACGATGAATGCCGCCAGCTCCCGCCCAAGGACTGCACTGGGATCAACTCTCAGAAGATCACAGAAGCGCTGATTGCAGAAAAGGATCGTTCCCTCGGGGGAGATGGTGAGACCAGCCTCGTACATGGTCTCCACGAGGACGCGGTAGATCTTCTCGGCCCCTGCGAGCGAGAAGACCTGGGTGCCACCCACACCGTCGACGACGATGGCATCCACTTCGCCGGCCCGGATGGCCGCAAGCGTATCCTCGGCTTCTGCCAGCCGCTGCCGCAACTCATCGATCTCACGGTGTAGGTCGCTCATGCCGCTCATGTTGTGACTAACCCGTCTCTTCCCTCGGATTCGTTCTCTTCAGATCGAGGCCGAAAAGAAGCTTCTGCTCGCTGTGCATGTCGCCGATCAGGCGGCGAAGCGGGGACGGAAGCCGCCTGATGAGCGTGGGCACGGCTATTATCTGCTCGCCGCGCACCAGCGCGGGCTTCTGATAGATGTCCACGATCTCGAGGTCGTATCTTCCCGGCAGGTTCTGCTCCAGGAAGGTCGTCACGCGTTGGATGGCGTCAGCCGAACGAGGGGTCATCCCGGCTACGTATAGCGTGAGCAGATAGTGCGCGTTCTTCAGTTCCCGCGCGCCGGCGACGAGGCCCTCGGCATCCTTGTCCAGTCTATCGGGCATGTTCCGCCTCCCGTCCTTCGACGTTCGGTCTTTCCCGGATGTCAAGCCCAACGAGCACCCGCTCGGTGTTCGAGAGGTCCCCGATGATCTTGCGTACGGGCTGGGGAAGCCGCCTGACAAGGGTCGGTAGAGCGATTATCTGATCGCCCTTGGCCAACTGCGGGTTTTCGAGAAGATCGATCACTTCGATCTCATACTCCCCGGCCAGATGCTCCTCGCAGATCCTCTGCAAGTTCTCGAAAGCGGCAACCGCGCGAGGCGTCTTACCGGCGATGTAGAGCCGCAGGCTCCACTCTTTGCGAGGGGACTGGTTGGACGAATTCATACCCCGACTCCTTTGTCGGTCTTCGCAAGCGCAATCCCGTGGTCGGTAATCGCGAACGTTTGAACTCGGCTCGAATGGGCCATGCCCCGACTCTTCAATATGTACAGCTCCCGATGTCTAGGGCAGAAGTCTTTCCTGAACCAGACCCCGGTCGACAATGGGTTGTGCTCTCGCTTGGAGCAGGAGCGCAAGAATGGCGACATCGTCGCTCAACGTCCCGCCCGAGAAGGCGAGCAACTGGTCGAGGATGAGGTGCGGAAGCAGCTCCACCGTCACGCCATTGCGTTTGAGCAACCGTTCGAGGCGTTCTCGACCGAAGAATTCACCGTTCCGTCGTGTCTCGAGAACCCCATCCGTGTAGAGCAGCAGGAGGTCGCCGGCCTCTAGATTGATATCGCTCGTCTTCCAGGTCGCGTCCGGGAAGATGCCGAGGGGTGGGGCACCACTACCGAGCATCTGGATCTCACCGGAATCGCGGCGGAGCATGGTCTCCGGGTGTCCGGCGGAGGCGTAGTGAAGCAGGCCAGTCTCGGTCTCCAGGATGGCGAGGAACAGGCTGACGAACCCCGGTAGGTTCTTCTCGACAAGAAGTGCGTTGGTCTGTCTGAGCACCTGATGGGGACGAAGCGACTGATGGATGAACGCATGGGTGACGTCCTTGACGAGGGTGGCCGTGCGGGCCGCTTCAATCCCATGTCCGGCCACATCTCCGACCATCATCGCGATTTTGTCGCCCTTGACTTCGAAGGCGTCGTAGAAGTCGCCACCTACGCGCGCGGCCTGGGTAGCGGAGCGATAGAGATGGCCAAGCCGGACCGGTCCTAGCTCGGCAGGTACGTCGAGTAGCGCACTCTGCAGGGTTTCCGCGATCTCCAGTTGCTGCCGGTAGAGACGCGCGTTCTCTTCTGCTGCCCGGCGTTGGCTGTCTTCCGCCTGGCGCAGTGAGTCCATGAGTTTCTCGCGGTCCTGCACCGATCGGTCGAGCAGCAATTCGCGAGCGGCAGCGCTCCGCCTGATCCGCTCAGCCGCATATCCGGCCACGATGGAAACAAGCACCCAGAGAGCGATAGACACAAGAATGGTCGGCCAGGTAACGGAAGCACCGAAGTCTGCGAGGAATCCCATGAAGGCGATACCGCCAATGAGGGCCACTGTTCCACCCGCCATCGGGCCTGCGGCCACAGCAACCACGACGCCGATAAGCACCGCGGCAGGGCCGGGGATACCGAGATACTGTCGGGGCGATTCGAAGAAGTCGAGCCCAACGAAGAGCAGAACCTCCAACACAGTACCGATGCCCATCGGAAGGAAAGCCCGATAACGAGGCGACGGCCAGGAGGTTGCCAACCATTCACGCCCTCGCCGCAGTCGCGGCTCTTTGCGTCTGACCCGGCCGGTGACGTCTTCTAGGGCAAAGACGAGTGCTTCCACCTCGTCCGCCTGGTCCAAGAGAGGGGTGAGAGTCCAGTCCCAGTAGGTGATGCCCCACTCCGGATGATCGGGGAACTTGAAGGGGCGGGCCTCCACCCGAAAAGGCCGTTTGCTTCGCACGACCTCCTCGAAAATGACCTTGGCATCTGACGGGTAGAGTTCGAAGTGGTTGCGTCCCCGGAATTCCTCGATGTTTCGTCCCGTTTGCTTCGCGTAGGCCTCATTGACGCGAATGAAGTTGAAGTCTCGGTCGAAACCGACAGCAATAATATTGGGCTGTTCTAT
>CAZWAR010000122.1:0-7594 GCA_964631965.1 uncultured Gaiellales bacterium | reverse complement strand
TCTCCTTCATGCTCGCCATGGCTTCTACGAGTTCGTGGGCCACTTTCGGCTCCTTCGGAAAAGTGATTACGGGCGGGCGGAACCGTACCCTAGTGATGAGGTCCACCGCAGCTGCCCCCTGCCAGCCTTTGGAGACCCCGAGACCATCGACCGGTCAAGTTCCCCCACGTTGTACTATACAGGCGACTGCCAAAACGGACAATCAACCTGTATAGACAGCATGTTATTCTGGCTACGGGCAAATAGCTAGCCATGGCCAGCAAATGCATGGGAGCTTTGCGGCATTACCTTTTGCTATAGGTCCTGCAAGTAGACACCTTTGACGCTCGGAGCATTGTGGGGGATGCAAACGGACGCGGGGCAGCCACCAGCGTATCTACGGATCGCCGGGACTCTGGCCGAAAGGCTGAACTCGGGCGAATACGCGGCCGGGAGCCGTTTGCCTTCCGGCGCGAAGCTGTGCGCCGAGTTCGAGGTGAGTCCCATGACTGTGCGCCGAGCGCTTTCCCTGCTCGAGCAACAGGGACTGGTCGCGGGAGTGAAGGGGCGGGGTACCTTCGCACGCTGCCGGGACTTGGCCGACTCAGTCTTCAGGCTCGATTCCTTGAGCGGGGAATGGCTCGACGGATCGGCGGACATCCGCATCCTCTCCGCCACCATGACCAAGGCGGATCCGCACGTCGCCGTGATGCTCAACGTCTCTCCCGGTCAGAGGGTCATCTATCTCCGGAGAGTGGTCCATTCGAACGGCATCCCCGCGATGTACCACACCGAGTACATCATCTACGATCCGCGGAGGCCTCTGGTGGAATCCCAGTTACAGCTCACCTCCCTGCACGCCTTCCTTGATTCTGGCGGCGCCCAGAGATTCCCCCGAGGCGAGTTGACCGTGACCGCGGTCAAGCTCGACGAGGACAGCTCCCAAGTGCTCGGGGAGGCCGAGGGCTCCCTTGCCTTGTGCCTGGAGCATCTTTTCCAGGAGCGGGACGGCACTCCCGTGAGTTGGGGGCGCTTCCTGCTCCGGGCAGAGCTCTTCCGGCTCCGGGCCCGACTGGGCGCGGAGTAGGCAGGCCGTCGTGCCTACCACTCTCGATGAACTCCGCATGGCGCTCGTCGAACTCAACGAGCAACGAACCCTCGAGCTCACAAACAGCCTGCTGGCTCAAGGCCGGGTGACGCCCACTTCGATCATCAGCACTTGCCAGCAGGCTCTCAAGGTGGTGGGGGAACGCTACGAGCGGCAGGAGTACTTCATCTCAGGGCTCATCATGGCCGGAGAGCTGTTCAGGGAGGTCTTGGACCTTGTGCAGTCTCCAGAACACGAACCCATCACCGAAGACGCCGTCGCCGGCACGGTGGTGCTGGGAACGGTCGCCGGGGACATCCACGATATCGGCAAGAACATGTTCGCCACTTCGCTGCGCGGGTTCGCTTTCAGAGTCGTGGACCTGGGTGTGAACGTTCCGCCGGAGAGGTTCCTGACTGAGGTGGAGCGCCACCATCCCGACGTCGTCTGCATGTCTGGACTCATCATGCTGGCCTTCGAGAGCATGAAAGCCACAGCCAGCCTGATTCGGAGCCAGGAGGAGACCCTTGGTTACCGACCGCCCATCGTGCTCGGGGGATCTATCATCGACGGACGGGTATGCCAATACGTTGGGGCCGATTCATGGAGTACAGACGCCATGGAAGGCGTCCGTATCTGTCAGGACCTCGTCGCTCGAACGCGCGGGTAGCACAGCGTGCATCGTCTTCTCGCCCGTCCCGCGCCCGACCGGAGCGGCTGACGGGTCGACCCTCTCCTACTCCATCCGGCTGCGGGCGATCAGCATGCCGGCAACCACACCGACAGCGATGGCGCCCAGGCTCAGGGCCAGAACATTGTTCCTGGCGAATCCCCCGATCTCCCTCACTGTGCTCCTCGCCGCTTCCCGCGTCTGCTCGACCGAGCCCTCGGAGCCGTTTTCGCCCGTCGTTCTATCCACGATCTTCTCCGGGGTCTCCGAAGCTTGGCTCTGTATCGTGCGGCCGATGTTGCCCAGCCGTTCCTCCAACGCGCCCGCCAGGCCGACAGCCCCCTCTTGCGCCGTGTGCAGCAGCGAGCCGACTGCCTGTTCTCCTTTGGCCATCACGCCGGGCTCTCCGCCGTCCCCGGTCCTGGCTCCGAAGGCACCGCCGATGTCCTGCATGATGTGCGAGAAGCGATAGCGCACCCGAGCCGGGACGTCGAGGCGATACCCGATAGCCTCTATCGTCGCGCTCATACGAGCGCGAGTCTGCTCTATGTCGTGGCGGATCTCGCCCGTTTTCTGGCCCACGACACGTCCTCCTTGATGGTCTCGATGGTCTGCTCGGGCACGGGTCCGCCGGCATGCCGCAACCGTGCCATGCCCACCACAATGAGTACTCCTACGACGATCAGGTAGAACACCCCGATGATGAGCGCGGCAAGCCAGCCCGGCAGTACCAGGTCGATGGCCAGGATAGAGCACGCCGTAAGAGACCCGAGCGCGAACAGGGCGAGAAAGGCTCCGGCCATCAGCGTGGCCGAGGCCCGCATGTACATCCTGGCCTTCTCGGTCATCTCCACCCGGGCAAGCGCGGTCTCCTGCCGGATCAACATCGAGGCCTCGTTCATCAACTCCTTGAGGAGGTCTCCCAAGGGCCTGTCATAGGAAGAGGGGCGTTCTGTTTCGTTCTCCGGCATGTCTCCTCCTCGAGGGCAGCCTGATGGCCGGTGCCTCGTCGCTCGTATCTCCCTCTCAAGGCCTAGCTACCCGGGGCACCGGCATGCAAAACGATGGGGTTGGGGGGCTACGGACTCTTCGTACCGTGTTGGAGGAAACTCTCCACCTCGTCCAGGTTGCCGAAAACGTGGAAGCTCGGATCGATGGTGAGGCCCACCATCTGAAAGAGGCGCAGAACGTCGACGTTCGGGCCGACGACCGCCAACCAGCCTTGGTTGCGCACCCTGTGCAGAAGGCTGAGCATGCCGGATATGCCGCCACTGTCGATGTACGCGGTGTCGGTGAGCTGCAACAACAGCCGGGTGCCGCCGTCGCTGAGCGCCTCGTCCGTCTTTTCCCGGAACAGGGCGAGAGAGGAATGATCGAGGTCGCCGGCCAGGCTCAGAAGAGGGATGCCGCCGAACGAGTACGTGGCCACCTCGAGCATCGCATCCTCCTCTCGCCGAAAAGTGTCATCGACCGTATACCCCGGGGGCGGCGAGAGCAAGCGGGGGAGAATCGCTAAGGAAGCCCACCTTCGAGTTCGAGGACGCGCCGCAACGCCGTGCACGCCAGCGCCAGGTGCTCGGGAGCGGGCTCGGCTGTGGTTATGGAACGCTGGATGGCCCTGCCGCCGGCGAGGACCACCCGACTGGCGCGGGAGGCCGGCCGCCGGCTGATCATCCGGAAGAACTCGAGCGCGACGGCGATCACCAAGACAGAATAGATGCCCCCGAACACGAGCGGCAGGCTCTGCAGGACGAAGTAGCTGACGAGCATGGTGAACAGGGCGATCACCGCCAGGTTGGTACCGCACCGGTCGTGGACGCGGCTGAAGCGGGCCACCTGCTCGAGGTCGCGAAGGTCGGCGCCGCCTTCGTAGGCATTGACGGCCTTGTGTTCGGCACCGTGATACCGCCAGATCACCTTACCCAGCCCCAGCCGCATGGCAGCGATGCCGAGAGCGAACGCCACAAGCCCAACGATGACGTTGGCCGCGAAATAGCTGGGCACGAGATAGGGAACCACCAGCGCGAGACCGAGATCGACGGCAAAGGCGGCCGCAAGACACGCGAGCAGCCGAGCGGCCCGCCGGAGACCGTTGCGACGATGGAGAGACGCCATGAGAACGATCATCTCGAAGAATGCGACGAGAGACCTGAGGATCGGGATGCGGTCGAGTCGGCCCCTGCCCAGCAAGGTGCGCACGGGAGCATGCGCCACACCTTTGTCCTCGGTGGCCCAGGCCCAGTAGTGCGGTCCCCGCATGAGCACACCGTTACCGAAAGCCATGCCGCCGACGCGGATGGAGGGGTTCACTGCAGCTGACATGCCGAAGGATTATAGGCCGTTCCCGCCAGCCCGACTGCTTCAGCCGACCTAGCTAGATCACGCGGTACAACCAGCCAATGAAGAGGCCGGCCAGCGCCCCTATGATCGGCCCCCACACGAATTCGAGCACGGTCAGTCTCCAGCCCCAGCCCTTGATGAGGGCCTGGTTCACCAGCCCGTAAACGCTGATACCGAGTACACCGCCCATCGCTCCCACGAGCAGGTTCACGGGGTAGCCCTGCCCCGCCCGCGCGCTGAGGATCACGAGCACCACCAGAGCGCTCACCACGAGCACCTGCGAGACGAGCCCGGGAAGGGGCTGGAGCGCCATCTTGCCGTCCCTCGTCTTGGCGACAAGCTTGAAGCCGGGACCGTATGCCCATCCGAAGATCCCCAGGTGCCACAGTGCGTCCACCGCACTGAGGCCGAAGAACGTGGCGAACCAGATCGCAACGTAGTTCATTTCTCCCTCCGGCTATTCCGCTGTTTCCAGCAAACGCTCCACGACATCGACAACGAAGTCAGCAGGAAGGGAGACCGCGCCCTCCTCGTCGCGAAGCATCGCCATGTTGATGCCTATCACCCTGCCCTGGTAGTCGAGAAGCGGCCCCCCCGAGAAGCCCCTCACCACCGGCGCGGTGGACAAGATCACGTCCGCGACGCCGGAGGGGATGTCTTCCGGCCGGAGAAGCTCCCGGGCAGGACCCACGGAGACCACCGTGCCGCTCACCAGCGGGTGGGCGATCTCTTCAGGTTTGGCGATCGCCACCACGAAGTCCCCTTCCCACAATTGGGAAAGGTCGGTGCGGAAGACCGCCGGTGTGACCTTTTTGGACTTGACCCGCAGCACGGCAAGGTCGCACGACGCGTCGCGTCCCACGACGGTGGGCGTGACCACCGACCCGGAGGGCAGGGTCACCCGGAGCTTCTTGGCCACCTTCCCGTCGTCGCGTACGATCACGTGGTTGCTCGTAACGATGTAGGCGTAGGACCCCGACTGCTCGTACACGACTCCAGTGCCCGACTGCTCGATGTACCCGGTCGTGTTCGTGGTGGTGACATCGGTGATAAGGACCACACTGGACTTGAGTCCGGCTGCAATGGCCTTGGAGTCACCGGTGCTGTGGTGCTCCTCGCCGGCGGTCGTGGTGGTGCTTCGGGGGACCGTTGTGGAGGTCGTCCGCCAATCGGAGGTACTGGTGGGCCTCTTCGGGAGCTGCGTCGTGGCCGTGCCGAGCACCCACGTCTCTCCCGGGCCGGTCAGCGTCGTGGAACTTGCCTGGCTGGAGAACGGATGCAGAGAACAAGCGCCGACCGTAGCTGCCAGGGCGAGAGCCACGACGGCCAGCACGAACGCCCACTTGAGGAAGAACCGGGGAGTGCGCTTCATGCACCGATTCTAGCAGTGGGCCGAGAGGTATCATCGAAGCGGTCGGCCGAGCGCCAGAATGGAGGACCGTGATGATCGTGGTGACCGGAGCCACAGGGCTCCTCGGCAACGTGCTCGTCCGCACGCTTCTTGCCGAGGGAACCGGGCCGGTGCGGGTTCTGGTGCGGCCCACCGCCGACCTGACCCCGTTGCGGGATCTGGATGTGGAGACGGTCACCGGCGACGTTCGCAACCCGGCTTCACTGGGGGCGGCCTTCTCCGGCGCCACCACGGTGTTCCACCTGGCGGGGATAGTCTCGATCGAGCGGGCGGGATTGCCCTTCCTGCGGGAGACCAACGTGGAAGGCACCCGGAACGTCGTCGCCGCCTGCCGGCGGTCGGGGGTCGGTCGGCTGGTCTACTGCAGCTCGATCCACGCCTTCGCCGTACCGGGGGTCGGTGCCTGCCTCACGGAGGAGAGCGCGGTCGACCCGGCGCGGGCAGCCGGTGCGTACGACCGCACCAAAGCCGAGGCCACCCTGGCGGTACGGGAGGCGGTCGCCCAGGGGCTGGACGCCGTGACGGTTTTTCCTACCGCCATCATCGGCCCGTTCGACTACCGCCCCTCCTACACGGGGGAGCTCGTCATCCAGTGCGCCCGAGGACGTCTTCCCGCCTACGTCGATGGGGCATACAACTTCGTGGACGTACGGGATGTGGCTGCGGGACTGAGCGCGGCCGCGGCCAGGGGAACGTCGGGCGAGGGGTACATTCTTTCCGGTTGCGCCGTAACCGTGCGCGAACTGCTCGAGACCATCGAGACGGTCACCGGAACACCGCCCCCTCGGCTGAAGCTGCCTTTCCAGCTGGTGCGGTCCGTCAGCTTCCTCATCCCCGCCTACTATCGGGTGACCGGGCAGAAGCCGCTGTTCACGACATACTCGCTGGATGTGATCTCCTCCGGCTGCCGGATGGCTCACGACAAGGCAGCCAAAGAGCTCGGCTACCGGCCTCGCCCCTTCGTGGAGACCATCGCCGACCAGGTGCGGTGGTTCCGCGAAAACCGGATGCTCTAGGCCGCCGGCCCTCGCGTCGGCCCGGAGCTGCAATGCGGCTTTCGTTCCGGTCGCTACGGGTATCGACCGGTCCCCGGTCCGCCGGTCCCCGGGCCACCCCGCGCTCGCCACCGGTCAGGCGATGGGCGGCGCCGAAAGGGCGGCTCCGGCTATCGTCGCGACCATGACCGCCTTGATGGTGTGCATCCGGTTCTCTGCCTGATCCCACACGATCGAATGCTCCGATTCGAACACGTCGTCGGTCACTTCCATGCCGTCCAGACCGAATCGGCCGTAGATGTCCTCGCCGATTTTGGTCTCCCGATTGTGGAAGGCGGGCAGGCAGTGCAGGAATTTCACTTCCGGATTGTAGGTGAGCTCGAGGCATTCCCGATTCACCTGATAAGGCCGGAGGAGTGCGATGCGTGATTCCCAGATGCTCGGGTCCTCTCCCATCGACACCCAGACGTCGGTGTAGAGGAAATCCACGCCCCGAACCCCCTCGGCTACATTATCGGTGAGGGTGAGGCTCGCTCCGGTGTCCGCCGCGACGCTCTTGCAGGCCGAGACGAGCTCCTCCGCCGGCGACAGGCTGGAAGGAGAGCATAGGCGCACATCCATCCCCAACTTGCAGCCGCCGACCATCAGCGAGTTGGCCACATTGTTCCTCGCATCGCCCAGGTAGCAGAACGCGATCTGCTCGAACGGCCTGCCCGCCTGCTCCCGCATGGTAAGGACGTCGGCGAGCACCTGCGTAGGGTGAAACTCGTCGGTGAGCCCGTTCCATACCGGGACGCCCGCGTACGCGGCGAGGGTCTCAACCACGTGCTGTGAGTAGCCCCGGTATTCGATGCCGTCGTAGATGCGCCCGAGGACCCGGGCGGTATCTTTGACCGACTCCTTGTGCCCGATCTGGGATCCGGCCGGGTCCAGGTAGGTGACATGTGCACCCTGGTCGTAAGCGGCCACCTCGAAGGCCGTGCGGGTGCGGGTGGAGGTCTTCTCAAAGATCAGGGCGACGTTCTTGCCTCCGAGACGACGCCGCTCCTCGCCGGCCCGCTTGGCCACCTTCAGTTCGGCGGCAAGGTCGAGCAGGTAGCGGATCTCGTCGG
>CAZWAR010000121.1:0-7617 GCA_964631965.1 uncultured Gaiellales bacterium | reverse complement strand
GGCCGGGCACGGACTGCGCCCTTGCGTTGGGGATGATGAACGTCATCTACGAAGAAGAGCTGTGGGACAAGGAGTTCGTGGAGAACTGGACCTTCGGTTTCGAGGAGCTCCGGGAGCGGGTGAAAGAGTTCACCCCTAAGAAGGTCTCCGACATCTGTTGGATCCCCAAGGAACACGTCACCACCGCCGCCCGCATGTGGGCCATCGACACGCCCGGCACCATCCAGGTGGGCAGCTCCCTCGAGCGGCAGGCCAACTGCGGCCATACCCTGCGGGCCATCACCTGCCTCATGGGCCTGGCCGGCAACATCGAGCGACCGGGCAGCATGGTGAGCTGGGTGCTTCCCGACACCGGTCTCATCGAGGACTTCAACCTGGAGCTGCCCATCACCGATGAGATGAAGAAGAACATCATCGGCGGTGACCGCTTCAAGATGGGCGCCACCCGGACCTGCAACCCCGACACCATGGTCAAGGCCATCAACTCGGGCAGAGCTCCCATCAGGGTCTGGTTCAGTGTCGGCGGGCAGCAGATCGTGCACATGGCCAACACCAAGGAAGTGGTGGCGGCCATCGAGAAGGTCGAATTCATGGCGCACGCCGACCAGTTCATGGGCCCTATGGCCGAGGCAGCCGATATCGTGTTGCCTGCCGCCCACTGGCTCGAGCTGGATGACGTCTACGACATGCACCCCCGCTTCATGATCGAAGCGCACAACAAGGTGGTCGATCCCCCGGGTGAAGCCAAGTCCGACGCCTGGATCTTCAACGAGATCGGCAAACGAGTGGTCCCCGACAAGTGGTGGCCATCCGTGGAAGACATGCTCGATTACGAGATCCGGCGGGGCAAGGGCGAGGACGGCGACCCGCTCAAATGGCAGGAGTTCAGCGAGCGGACGGTGAACGGCTGCTGGGGCCCCGATCAGGTGTACTACAAGTACAAGACCGACTACTGGAGGGAGGGCGGCGGTTTCCCCACCCCCTCGGGCAAGTTCGAGTTCCGGTCGCAGCATCTGGAGTCGCTCGGATACGACGGGCTACCCTTGTTCAACGAACCGGGTGAGAGCCCCTACTCCACCCCCGAACTCTTCAAGGAATACCCGGTTGTCATGACCAGCGGCTACCGGGCGCCCTTCTACTTCCTCGGCCAGTACCGCAACATCCCCTGGCTGCGCAGCTTCATGGAGTTCCCCACCGCCCAGATGCACCCGGAGACCTGCGCGAAGTACGGAGTGGAGGATGGCGACATCATCTGGATCGAGTCGCCCCGTGGCCGGGTGCGGCAGAAGCTGCGTGCCTTCCCGGGCATCAAGAAGGGCGTCCTCATGGCCACAGCCAACTGCTTCTATCCGGAAGAGCCGGCAAAGGGCTACCACGGCGTCTTCATCTCGAATCCCAATGTGCTCACCAGCAACGACCACCTCGACCCCATGTACGGGTCGCCGGACCTCACCTGCCTCCTCTGCAAGGTCTACAAGGCCAAGGATGAGGAGCTTAAAGAGGACGTGTTCCGATCCGAGGAGTACGGCTTCGTGCCGTCGTCGGGCATGCAGGACACCTAGACACCCATGTAACCTCAGTCACCCCTCTGCGATGAGGCGGAGACTTTGGCTCGGAACGGCCTCCGGAAGCCCCCCTTCCGGGGGCCGTTCCTGTTGGCCCACGAGACCGGTCTGGTAGTGTGCTGACATGACCACGCGCGTGTACAGCATCCGCGATCTGGAGCACATCACCGGCCTCCGGCGGACGACCATCTACTTCTACCTGCGGCAGGGACTGCTACCCCAGCCTCAGAAGACAGCGGCGAGTCGCTCTCTCTATACCGAGGAACACGTCAAGATCCTCGCTGCCATCAGCGTCCTCAAGGCTGAGGGACATACGCTGGCCGAGATCTCGGACGAGCTGCGGGTAAGAGTGGCCGCAGCCAACCGAAGCATGGTGGATCTGGCCGCCCAGGAACACCGCAGGACGCACGCGCGCATCATCACCCTCGCCACCGCCGAGTTCGCGGCCAATGGGTACAGGAATACGCACGTGGCAGGCATCATGCGCAAGCTCGGGATCACGGCCACGGCGTTCTACAGTCACTTCCCGAGCAAACGCCGGCTGCTCGCTGAGTGCGCGGCCTCTCTCATGGATTGGAGCGGAGAGTTCGCCGACCGTCGTCTGGAGCAGACGTCCGATCCTGCTGAGGGGATCCTCTGGAACCTTTTCGCTCACGACCAGGCATTCGCACTAGGCTCGGCGGCCCTGGCTCTGGTCCGAGTGGAAGGGGAGGGCCCGGAGGACGACGAGTGGCTGGAGGACGCTCTGGTCACAACGCTCCAGAAGGAGGTGGAGCGCATTCGCATCGCCCTCGAGAGGGGTCTCGAGGGACGGACCGATACCCCTTACCCGGTATCTTCGGGGCTCGAACCGTCAAACTTCCCCGCCGAACTGCTCGCCCTCGAGCTCTTCGCCGCTTTCCAGCCTCTCGCCTTGCGCCCTCCCAACGAGCGATACGGGCCGGAGAAGCTGTTGGAAGCCCACCTCTGGCTGTTCCTGGCGGCGCAGGCTGCCTTCAGGGGGGAGATCGATGTAGATTCTCGGCTCGCCCGCTACAAGGACCTCATAGACAGGCTGGCCTCCGAGCCTCCTCCCCCGCCGCCCGGTCCTGCCGGCCCTCTCCCGGCCTCGTCCTGATAGAAGACCGCGGGCCGTGCGGCCTGCGGTCTTCGGATCCTTTCTTGGAGGGGCGGCAGCCTGCTGCCACCCGGGTGCCCGGCGGTGTAGCCTAGACGAACGCCATGGTCCCCCCGTCGGGATAGATGATGCTGCCGGTGACGAAGTCGGACGCCTTGGAGGCCAGGAAGACCGCGGGCCCAATGAGATCGAACACTTGACCCATGCGGCCCATGGGGATGTTCACCAGCATCTTCTCGTAACGGTCGGCCTCTCGCTTGACCCGCTCTTCTGTCATCGGGGTGATGGTGATGATCGGGGCGATGGCGTTCACGTTCACGTGCTTCGAGGCAAGTTCGACGGCCAGCTGCTTGGTCATCATATTGATGGCGCCCTTGCTCGAGCAGTACGCAAGGTTGCCGCCGAGAGCCGCACGGGCGCCGCGGATGGAGGACAGGTTGATGATCTTGCCCCCACCCTGCTCAACGAAGTGCTTCGCGAAATGCTTGCAGCAGAGCATGACCCCGCGGACGTTAACCATGAAGAGCTTGTCCCAATCGGCGACCGGGAACTCGGTGGCCGGGGCCTTGGTGTTGAAACCCTGGGCATTGACGAGCACATGCACCCGTCCCATGTCGGCAGCGACCGTCTTGGCGAACTCTTCGACGTTGCTCTCTTCGTTGGTGTCCAAGCGATAGCTCTTCACGGGCTGGTCGCTGAACTCCTTGAGCTCCTCCACGGCGCTTTCCAAGCCCGAAAGGTTGATATCGGCGATGGCCACCTGCGCCCCGTAGGCGAGCATACCCGACGCGAGTCCGCGCCCGATACCCCCAGCGCCACCCACGATCACGATGTTCTTGCCCTCGAGGGAGAACAGCCCCTCGAGATCAGCCGGTCTTGGTTTCGATGCCGACGTGTCCATGCATGTCCTCCCAGGTCTATATCCGCTTGTCGATACGGTCTCTCATATCGGTGAAAACGTCGAGCATGGCCGCGTCTCGCGCGTGGAGGATCTCCTCCAGCGGCCGGTCACCGTAATCGAAGAACCCTCTGCCGGTCTTGACGCCCAGCTCCCCGCGCTCCACCCGCTCGGCCAGCCCGCGCGGCGTGCTGTCCACGGGGGCGTCCACGAAGCACGTGTTCTGTAGGTTGTTGTAGGCGAGATCGAGTCCGGTGAAATCGTAGCGCTGAACGAAACCAAGCACCATGGCCCGAGGAACGATGCTGGCCTTGACGGCGATGTCCAACTGCTCGGGCGTGATGTATCCATTGTCGAGCAGGAACAGCACCTCCCGCCCGATGCCGCGGAGCAGCCGGTTCACGCAGAACCCGGGGATGAACTTCTCCATGACTGTCGGCACGTGGCCAACCGCCTCGATGAGCTCCACCGCTTCAGTCACGGTGCCCTCGCTCGTCTGCGGGCCGCGCACCACCTCCACCAGCGGGACTATGTGAGGAGGGGCGAACCAGTGGGCGATCACCGTTCGGGGGAGACGGCGCTCCGGGACTATCTCGAAGATGTCGAGATAGGAGGTGTCGCTGGTGATAAGAGCGTCCTCGGGACACAGGCCGTCGATCCGACCGAACAGCGCTTGCTTCGCCTCCCGGTCTTCGATGATGGTCTCAACGACGACGTCCGCCCCTTCGGCGGCCTCACGCAACGACCGGGTGGGCGAGATGCGGGAGACGATCTCCGGCACAGCCTCGGACTCCACCATACCCCGCTCGGCAAAGGTGGCCAGGTTGGCGGCGATGACCGAAGCAGCTCTTTCCAGCGTGGCTACGGTGCGCGACCAGAGGGCAACATCCATCCCGGCGGTGGCAAACACCTGGGCCAGCCCCGGACCCATCGTGCCCGCCCCGAATACGGCGACTTTCTTCAACCCCGCTGCGCCCACATGGACTCCGAAATACTCGACGCCGGCGGAGCAGCGTTGCCCCGCAAAAACGGTATGAGTATACCAGGATGCGACGGACAGCCCACGGGATGTAACCCCGCAGGTCACGCAGGAAATCGTCGTTAGGGCGCTCGAGCACAAAGGTGCTGGCGAGTTCCTCGTAGGGTCGAACGAACGGATAGCCTGATCGGGTGCCCCATTTCGGTGGGCTGCACGAGACTTGGGCCGCAACGACGAACCGCCGCCAGTCGCCGAATGTCTCGAACCACAATTCGAGGACGCGGTTCCAGCCTGCTCTGACGTTGCCTGTCGGCGGCCCTCCGGCCTCGGGCCAGCGCCCGGGCACGTTCCCCACCTCGCGCAGGGCGCTGTAACTCATGAACCGGACCGGTCCGGGCTGCGCGGCCACCTCCGGCGCGTGGACGCGCAGGAACCAGTCCTCTCCCTCTTCCGCGGGGACGCCGTCCGGGTAGCGCAGCAAGACCAGCCATCGGATGCAGGCGCTTTCCAGCGGCAGCAAGTCGCAGGTCAGGAAGTGCTCCGTTGGCTGCGGCCGGACGAACACCGGAGCGACCCGGGCCCACACCGGAGGCGGCGTGAAGCACAGGTCGTTCTCGGTGCCCGCCTTCTTGGAGGCTGCGCCGGCACATAGCACTCGAATCGGGCCAGCCAGGGTCCATACCGGCGGACGATTTCCGGCGCATGGTCGCGGTAGTACCAGCGCTCCAGAGCGGCGATCTGGTCCATCGGGATGTCGTGGAGAGCGAAGCTACGGAGCACGGCCAACCTCCTATCGTTCCACGAACTCCACGATATTGCCCGAGTTGTCACGGACGAACGCACACAACGTGCCGTCGTGTTCGACCACGTCCCATACGACGTCGACACCCTTGGCCTTCAAGTGGTCCATCAAAGCGCCAATGTCGAGCACGGCGTAGGCGACGTGCTTCACTCCTTGGGTGCGCAGGTCGGTCGTGGGGTGACGGCGCTCCTCGGGCAGCGCAGCCGTGCCTTCGATGCAGAACAACTCCAGCAAGAAGTCGCCCCTGCGGATGAGCGCGAGCCGGCCCGTGTCCTCGGGGATGTCCACCACGCGGTCCACCGTGAAACCCAGCATGTCCTCGTACCAGGCGACGGAGGCGTCGAGATCGGCCACGCTGATGCCGGCGTGGTCGGGACGCAGTCCGGCGAGTGGATCGGTCATCTGACGCTCCTCCGGCCCGGGACTAGAGGGAGATACCGCTCTGGGGGCGCGGCGTTGGCCGCGCCCCCAGAAATTCAGGTTGCAGGAAGGCTTTACGCGGCGCCGCTCGCGCAGGCCGACGGATCGGCGGCGGTGGCAACGCCCAGCTTGAAGGCTTCCATGTTGACGTCGACGCTCTTCGGCGGAACGGCCTTGCGGATGACCGCTTCCCAGGTCTCCTGCTTGAACGGCAAGGCGGGCGAGACGGCCCCGAGCATGACCACGTTGGCCGACTTCACCGTGCCGGCCCGGATGGCCAGCTCGTTCGCCTTGACGCACTGCACCCGCGGCCAGGCCGCGGTGATCTTGCCGTCGATATCCTCCGGGTAGGTGGCCAGACCGGCCGCCACCGGGCTGGGGTTGATCTTCTGCGAGTTGTAGACGAGAAGTCCTCCCGGCTTGAGCCAGTTGATATAGCGAAGTGCTTCGAGCGATTCGAAGGCCATGAGGATGTCGGCCGTGCCCGGCGACACCAGCGGCGCCCAGACCTTTTCGCCGAAGCGGAAGTGGCTGGTGACGCTGCCACCACGCTGGCTCATGCCGTGCACCTCACTCTGCTTGACGTCGTAACCCTCCTCGATGGCCACGTGGCTCAGCACGAAGCTGGCGAGGACGACGCCCTGGCCGCCGACGCCCGAAAGGAGCATGTTGATGGTGGGGCGGGACATCAGGCCTTCCCTCCTTCGGCCGGCTCGGGCCTCTTGATGGCGTCTTCTTTGCACAGCTGGGCGCAGACCCCGCAACCATTGCACTGGGCCGGGTCGACCTCCACCTTCCGGTCGCCGTGCTCGTCCTCAGTGAGGTTGAGGGCCATACAGCCGGCCATCAGACAGCGCTTGCAGCCGATGCAGAGCTCGGCGTCCACCTGGTAGATGGGCCGCTTGATCTTGAACTGGAGCACGCAGGGGAACTTGGTGATGACGACGGAGGCTTCGTCGGCTTCCAGTTCCTCGCGCAGCACCTTCTCCACCAGCTCGAGATCGAACGGGTCGGTGATGGTCTGCACCCGTTTGATGCCCAGGGCACGAACAAGGGCTTCCATATCCACGGATTGGGAGGGGTCGCCCAGAAGGGTCTTGCCGGTGCCGGGGTTCTCCTGGCCGCCGGTCATGGCCGTGGTGTTGTTGTCGGCGATGATGGTGAGGGTGTTTCCCCTGTTGTAGGCCACGTCCATGAGGGAGGTGATCCCTGAGTGATAGAAGGTGCTGTCGCCGATGATGGCCACCACCTTGTTGCGGTAGTCGGGCCGTCCGGAAGCGGCACGAGGGGCGGCCGGCTTCTGCACCTTGGCCATGCCGTGCGCCATGCTGATGCTGGCCCCCATGCAGGTGCTGGCATGGACCGCATTGAAGGGTTCGAGCGCCCCAAGCGTGTAGCAGCCGATGTCACCGCTCACGAACACGCGCAGCTTCTTGAGCACGGTGAAGACGCCGCGGTGCGAGCAGCCCGGGCACAGCGTGGGCGGGCGGTTCGGCAGGCCCTCGGCGGCGGGTTGCAGTTCGGCCAGCAGCGCCGGGTTCACTCCGGGGACGCCGGCCTTGTGCAGCGACAGGGCGACGGACTTGGGGCTGATCTCGCCGAGGAGGGTGTTGAGTTCCTTGCCTCCGTCGATCTCGATGCCCATCAACCTGATGGCCTCCTCGAGGAACGGATCCGATTCCTCGACGATGTAGAGTCTGTCCACCATCGAGCGGAACATGGCGATCATCTTCTTCGGCAGGGGATAGGTGAGGCCAAGCTTCAAGTAGCTGGCGTCCGGCAGCGCTTCCCGGGTATAGCCGTAGGCGGAGCCGGAGGTGATGATGCCGATCTTCG
>CAZWAR010000120.1:0-7707 GCA_964631965.1 uncultured Gaiellales bacterium | reverse complement strand
CCCGGTAGTCACGCGCGTCAGCGTCTGCTGCTCGCTATCCGCTTCGGCAGCGACCTGCAGATCCTGTGTGCCGGCAAAGACCTGTGTGAGTCCCCGCCGGAACACCGGTTGACTATCGGCGATCAAAATCTTTGCCACCCTGGGTCCTGCTACTGACGAACGCCGGTCTTCCCAAGAGTACTCTTCGGCCGCTTGTAGGACAACACCTACACTCGTGGGGCGAACGTCCTACAAGGAAGAATCAGACTTCCGCTGATTTCTATATCTCCTAGACAGTCCTAAGCTTATGAGGATGTTCGGACGCGGACGTCCGGGCTGCCGTCGGTATGAGGCCACCGCGTGAAGAGGGGACAGAATGAGGACCGGAGTATTCATCTGTCAATCAGACGCTGAGGACCCGGATGGCGTCAGCCTCCACTCCCTCGAGTCCTATGCGGCCAACCTTCCCAATGTCGAAGTCGTGCGCACCCTCGAGAGATCGTGCAAATTGGACCCCGCGAAGCTTGCGACCGAGATCAACGCGCACCGCTTGGAACGGATCGTCCTCGCCGGATATTCGCCCGGCTTCGTCAAGCCGGCCTTCACCCGGGCGATGGCCATGGCGGGCGCAGATCCCGGCGAGGTTCTCCTCGCCTCGTTTCGAGAGCATGGCGCCCCCTCGGGAGGAGCGGCCCGGGCCAAGTCGGTGCTGGCCTGTGCGGTCTTCGGGGTCCCGTTCGCCCTGGCCGCCGTTCCGGAGAGCCGGGCCACCCGGCCGGGGACCCTTGTCATCGGCGCGGGCGTGTCGGGGATCCAGACGGCGCTGGAGATCGCGGACGCGGGCAAGCAGGTCTACCTGGTGGAGAGGACACCCACCATCGGCGGCCACATGGCGATGTTCGACAAGACCTTCCCCACGCTCGACTGTGCGGCCTGCATCTTGACTCCGAAGATGGTGGCTGTGGGACAGCACGAGAAGATCGAGTTGATGACCTACGCGGAGGTCGAGAACATCACCGGCGGTCCTGGTGCGTACCGTGCGGTGATCCGCAAGAAGGCGAGACACGTGGACGTCACCTCCTGCGTGGCCTGCAACGCCTGCACCGAAAGCTGTCCGCGGCGGGCGCCGAGCGAATTCGATGCGGGGATAGCCGAACGGAAGGCGATTTACATGCCGTTCCCCCAGGCCGTCCCCAACGCCTACGTGCTTGACGAGGCGTCCTGCCTGTACTTCGAGACCAACGGCGAGAAATGCGGGGTGTGCGCCAAGAAGTGTCCCAAGGAGTGCATCGATCTCACCGAGAAGGATCAGCTCGTCGAGATCGATGTGGGCAACATCGTGCTAGCCACCGGGTACGACGTCTACGACGCCAAGAAGGTGGAGCAATACGGATATGGTGTCTTCCCCAACGTGATCACCGCCCTGGAGTTCGAGCGGATGACGAACGCTTCGGGCCCCACCGGCGGCAAGATCGTCACGAAGACCAAGCGGATGAACAGGCGCACCAAGACCGAGGAATGGGTGCTGGACGCCGAGAATCCGCCTCCCAAGAGCGTGGCCATCATCCACTGCGTCGGCTCTCGGGACGCGCACCACAACCCCTACTGCTCTCGGGTGTGCTGCATGTACTCCCTGAAGTTCTCCCACCTGGTCAAGGAGAAACTGCCGGAAGCAGCCTGCTACGAGTACTACATAGACATGCGGGCTTTCGGAAAGGGGTATGAGGAGTTCGCCGAGCGGATCGAAGCCGAAGGGACGTTCGTGGTCCGCGGCCGCACGGCACGCGTCCTCGAGGTCGACGGGCAGATGATGGTCAAAGGGGAGGACATCCTCAGCGACCGCATGGTCGACTTCCCGGTGGACCTGGTGATCCTCGCCGTAGGACTGATCCCCGCCCAAGGCGGCGACAAGCTGGCGGAAATGCTGCAGATCGCGCGCGACCCCGACGGATGGTTCAGCGAGCTGGACTACAACTCCGACCCCACCGAGACCGAGCGCGGAGGAGTGTTCGTCGCCGGCATGTGCCAAGCGCCGAAAGACATCCCCGACACTGTCGCCCAGGCATCGGCCGTGGCAGCCGGGGTGCTTAAGAGCGCCACGACGGGACGGGGACTCGACAGCCGGGCCGAACTGTCGCTGGCCGATATCGAGAGCCGTGCGCGCCGGCTCGTGTGGAGCTGAGGAGGTAGCCATGGCGATACGAGTAAATCCCAAGCTCATCGACGACCTGGAGGTCTACGGAGCCCAGGACGTCCAGAAGTGCTACCACTGCGGCAACTGCACGGCTGCCTGCCCCTTCTCCAGCGAGCCCTATATCTTTCCGCGCCGCTCGATGCGCCATCTGCAGATGGGCCTGGAGAAGAAGCTGGAGAGCGGCCTGGAACCCTGGCTTTGCTACTACTGTGGCGAGTGTTCGGAGCAATGCCCCCGGGACGCCGAGCCCGGGGAGACCATGATGAGCCTGCGGCGCTGGCTCACCGCCCGCTACGACTGGACGGGCATCTCCCGGATGTTCTACCGCTCGGGCAAGTTCGAGTTGATCAGCGTGATCGTCGCGGGCCTGCTCACCGGCCTGGCCTTCGTGCTCTGGGCGGTGTTCCGGGCCGGTGGCGCCGGCAGCATCTACAACTACGACCCCACCAACACTTCCGGTGTCTCCAACGCCTTCCTGCCCGAATCGGCCATCCACCGGTTCGACTGGATCCTGGCGGTGGTGCTGCTGGTCCTCCTGTTATCCAACTGCGCACGGATGTGGTGGTTCACGATCGGGCGCGATTCGCTGGGGCAGAACCGGACGATACGGGTTCCGATCACCTCGTACATCACCAAGTTGCCCCTGCTCCCTCTCCACTTCATCTCGCAGAAGCGCTACGCCCAGTGCGGGAGGAAGCGGCCCTGGGCGATCCACCTTGCCCTGATGCTCAGCTACGTGACCATGCTGGTGCTCATCGTGTTCTTCCTGCGGTTCATGCAGAGCGGGCAGGAGATCGACTTCAGGGTGCACATCTTCGGCTACCTGGCCACGGCCGGGCTGCTCGGCACCACCATCTACGCCATCCGTGGCCGCATCAAGAAGACCGAGCCGCTGTATCAGCATTCGCACGAGACCGACTGGCTGTTCCTGTTCCTGCTGGTCTTCGTCGCCTTCACCGGCATACTGCAGCACGTACTGCATCGGGTCGGGTTCGACGCCGCTGCGAACGTCACCTATATCGTGCACCTGATGGGGGTCGTGCCGATGCTGGGCCTGGAAGTGCCCTTCAGCAAGTGGGCCCACCTGGCCTACCGCCCGCTGGGGATCTACTTATCCAAGGTGCGGGCGGCGGCACAACCGGCCTACGCTCCCGAAGCGCCTGGTGAAGCGGTACTCGCGTCGCAGAAGGTGGTGATCTGATGGATGAGCGCAGGATCGGCGTCTATATCTGCAACTGCGGCACCAACATCGCCAAGGTCGTCGACTGCGACCGGGTGGCGGAGACGGCCGCCAAGCAGCCGGGAGTCGTGGTTGCCAAGTCGTACAAGTACATGTGCTCCAACCCCGGCCAGGAGATGATCGTCGACGATATTAGGGAGCAGAACCTGGACCGAGTCGTCGTAGTGGCCTGCAGTCCACGGATGCACGAACCGACATTCCGCAAGGCTCTGCAGAAGGCCGATCTCAACCCGTATTTCTTGGAGATGGCCAACATCCGCGAGCAGTGCAGCTGGGTGCACGACGACCCGCAGGTGGCCACCGAGAAGGCGGAGGACCTCATGATCGGGGCCGTCCGCCGCGTGGCATGGCACGAACCGCTCGAGCGGCGGTCGGTCAACATGAACCCCGGCGTGCTGGTGCTCGGCGGCGGCATCACCGGCATGAGCGCGGCGCTCGAGCTGGCGGAGGCCGGAAGCCACGTCTACCTCGTGGAACGAGAGGGCCAACTGGGCGGCAACGTGCGCCGGGTGGACCTCACAGCGCCCTACCTCGACTCCGCCGTGGAGATGATGAAGGCGCTCGTCACCAAGGTCAGCGAGGATCCGCACGTGGACGTGCTCCTCAACTCCAATCTGGTGGAGCTGACCGGTTACGTCGGCAACTTCGAGGCGAAGGTCGAGACTGTTGGGTTCGAAGACTCGGCCTACGCATCCTACCGGCAGTTCGATGTGGGAAACGTGGTGGTGGCCACCGGCTACAAAGAGTTCGACGCGAGTCGGGTTACCCACTTCGGCTACGGGAAGCTCCCCAACGTCATCACGTCGTTCGAGTTCGAGCAGATGCTCAAGGCCGGAAAGATCGAGACGAAAGAGGGCAAGATCCCGCAATACGTCGCCATCATCCACTGCGTGGGCAGCCGCAACAAGGAGTTCCACACCTACTGCTCGCGGGTGTGCTGCATGACGGCCCTCAAGTACGCGCGCGAGGTGAAGTCGGCCATCCCCAACGCGTACGTGAGTGACGTGTACATCGACATGCACGCATTCGGCAAGGGCCACGAGGACTTCTACCGGCGGGGCTCCGAAGCCAAGACCCTGTTCCTCATGTACGGTAAGAACGACTACCCGGTCATCCGCTCCGCAGACCCCAAGGACGACTGCGGAATGCTTATCGAGGTAAACGAGCGTCTGTCGGGTGAGACAATCGAGATCCCGGCCGACCTGGTGATACTCATGGTGGGCATGGAGGCCCGTCACGATTCGGAGGCCGTGGCCCGGCTGGTGAACATCAGCCGAGACAAAGACGGGTGGTTCATCGAGAGCCACCCGAAACTCGACCCGGTGGCCACCACGACCGACGGGATCTACATCGCCGGGGCGTGCGCGGCTCCCAAAGACATCCCCGACTCGGTGGCCCAGGCTCGAGCGGCCGCCGGCCGCATCCTGGCCCGGACAATCCGGGGCTGGATAGATATCGACGCAGTGTTTGCCGAGATCGACGAGGAGAAGTGCTCCGGGTGCCGGGTCTGCAACAATCTCTGTCCGTACTCGGCCATCAGCTTCGATGCAGGTAAGAAGAAGAGCGCGGTCATCAGCGCCCTCTGCAAGGCCTGCGGAGCCTGCGTGGCGGCCTGCCCGTCGAGTGCCATTACCGCCCGCCATTTCACCGATAGACAGATCTTCGCCGAGATAGAGGGGGTGCTCTCATGAGCTTCGAGCCGAAGATCGTCGGGTTCCTGTGCAATTGGTGCTCCTACACCGGCGCGGACCTGGCCGGGACCGGCCGGATCCACTACGAGGGCAACATCCGCATCATCCGCGTGATGTGCACGGCGCGCATCGACCCGACGTTCGTTCTCAAGGCGCTGCGCGACGGCGCTGACGGGGTGATGATCTGCGGATGCCACCCAGGCGACTGCCACTACACCGAAGGCAACTACAAGATGATGCGCCGCTACCCGCTTCTCAAGAAGATGCTGGCCGATTACGGCATCGCGGAGCCCAGGGTCCGGCTGGAGTGGGTGAGCGCGAGCGAGGGTCAGCGGTTTGCCGACCTCGTGAACGACATGACCGAGAGGGTGCGGGAGTTGGGCCCCAGCCCGGTCAGGATGGGGCTGATGACCGACATGGCGGAGAGGTGAGCCGTGGCTGACAAGAAATTACAGATCGCCATCTATTGGGCTGCGGCGTGCGGCGGCTGCGACGTCGCGGTCCTCGACACCAATGAGTTCATTCTCGACGTAGGCGCCGCCGCCGACATCCGGCTGTGGCCCATCGCCACCGACGGCAAGTACTCCGACCTGGAGGCCATGGAGGACGGCGAACTCGACCTGGCCATCTTCAACGGGGCGGTGCGTAACTCCGAGAACGAGCACATCGCCAAGCTTTTGCGTCAGAAGTCGAAGCTGCTGGTGGCCTTCGGGTCCTGCGCCTACATGGGCGGCATACCGGGTCTGGCCAACCTCACGAACCGCACCAAAATCCTGGATACCGCCTACCTCCATAACGCCTCCATCGAAAGCGGGAACGGCGTCGTGCCGCAGGCGGAGAGCCACGTGGACGGCAAGGAACTGGAGATCCCCCGCTTCTACAAGCGGGTCTACCGGCTCGACGCGGTGGTGGACGTCGACTACTACGTGCCGGGCTGCCCGCCACAGCCGGACCAGGTGCGGGACGCCGTGCTCCTGCAGATAGTGCAGGGGCATCTGCCGCCGAAGGGCTCCGTACTCGGCGCGTACGACCGGGCCCTCTGCGAGGATTGTGCGCGGAAGAAGGACGTGAAAAAGATCGACCGCTTCTACCGGCCCTGGGAGATCATGGCCGACCCCGATGTCTGCCTTTTGGAGCAGGGCATCCTCTGCTGCGGGCCGGCCACCCGTTCGGGCTGCGGAGTGCGATGTCCCTCGAGTGGCATCCCCTGCCGGGGGTGTTATGGCCCGGCGCCGGGAGTGGTGGATCAGGGTGCCAAGCTGGCAAGCGCGGTAGCCTCGGTCGTCGATAGCAAGGATCCCGACCAGATCGCATCCATCCTCGAAGGTCTTCCCGACTTCACGAGTTTCGCCTACCGATACGGCGTCCCGTCCTCGCTCTTGCAAAGGAGCTTCGCATCATGAGCAGGAAGATCACCATCGACCCGATCACCCGGCTCGAAGGCCACGGGAAGATATCGATATTCCTGGACGACGCCGGGGCCGTGGAGGATTGCTACTTCCAGATCCCAGAACTGCGCGGTTTCGAGCAGTTCGTGGTGGGCAGGCCCATCGAGGAGCTGCCCCGGATCGTCACCCGCATCTGCGGCGTGTGCCCGGCCAGCCACCATATGGCCAGCGCCAAGGCGGTGGATGCCTGCTTCAACAATGAGGTCGCTCCGCTCGCTCACAAGCTGCGGGACATGTACTACAACGCCCACTACATCCACAGTCACACGGCGCACTTCTACGCGCTGGCGGCGCCCGACTTCGTCATGGGGCCCGACGCCGACCCGGCCGTGCGGAATATCCTCGGGGTGGTATCCAAGGTCGGTCTGGAGATCGGTGGTCAGGTCATCAGGGTCCGGGGTCTGGCCCAAGAGATCCAGCGGATCATCGGCGGCCGCAACACCCAGGACATCTGGTGCCTGCCTGGAGGGGTGGCCAAGAGCCTGAAGCCGGAGGAGCTCGAACAGATCACGCCCTGGGTCGACGAACTGTACGACTACACCCAGTTCAGCTTGCAGCTCTTCCGCGACGTGGTGCTCGCCAACCCCACCTACGTCGACCTCATCGTCAACGGGCCCTACACGCTGAACGTGCACAACATGGGCCTGGTGGACGAGAACAACGCCCCCAACTTCTACGACGGCAAAGTGCGGGTGGTGGACTACGAGGGGAACGAGCTCTACAAGTACGAGGCTCCCGAATACGCGCAGTACGTGGCCGAGCACGTGGAACCCTGGTCGTACCTGAAGTTCCCCTTCCTCAAGAAGCGCGGTTGGAAGGGCTTCGTCGAGGGCATCGACTCGAGCATCTACTGCGCCACCCCGCTCAGCAGGCTGAACGTGGCCGAGCGCATGGCCACGCCCAAAGCCCAGGAGGCGTTCGAGGAGATGTACTCCACTCTGGGCGGCCATCCCTGCCGGGCGCTCCTTGCACAGCACTGGGCCCGCCTGGTGGAGATGGTGCAGAACGCCGAGACCCTCCAGGCCTACTGCGCCGACCCGGAGATCACCGGCACGGAGGTGCGGGTGATCCCGAAGACCGTCACGGGCCAGGGGGTGGGGATCGTCGAGGCTATGCGGGGTACTCTCACCCACCACTACACCTGCGACGACAACG
>CAZWAR010000119.1:3844-7711 GCA_964631965.1 uncultured Gaiellales bacterium | reverse complement strand
GCCGTAGGTCCCGGCATTGATGCTGGTCAGCGGGTCGCTGTTGGCCGAGTAGAACGGACCGTCCGCCGGAGTCGGCGTGGGGAAGAACAACTTCCGGGCCTGGATGCTGCCGATGCCCGCGACTTCGTCGAGGTTCCAGCCTTCTTCCTGCTCGTGGTTGCCGGGCGTCGAGAAGATCGGCACCGATACCCCGGCAAGACCCATACGGTTGCTGGCGCGGACGGCAAGGTACTGCGAGTTCACGCCACTTTGGGTGGTTTGGCCGTCCACCATGAAGGTGTCACCCAGGTCCACGTTGAAGTCGGGTGACTCGCTCTCCCTCACGATGTTGCTGAAGCAGTTGAAGGTGCTGGCTTGATGACCATCGCTGGTGACCGAGAACTTGAAGGGGGAACCAGGCGCCCTCGCAGTATGGAAGCTGTGCTCGGTCCTGGTGTAGGAGCTGCCGTCATTGACGTCCCCGTCACCGTCATACACCATCTGGTAGTAGTACTGGGTGTCGGGGGTGAGCCCGCTGATGGTCACTTCGCTGGGCTGCCCTCCTGTCGCGTCGATCGGAGTAGTCTGCCCCGACCCCGCTCCTCCGTACACTCCCCCCTCGGTCCGGTACTGGTAGTAGTACTCCATATTGGAAGCAGGCACCACGTTGATGGTGATGGAGGTATCGGTGGGTTTGCCGAGGAGCTCATCGGCAGTGAACGTGATGGTCCCCGCATATGCGCTGCTGCTCAGCACAGATCCGGAAAGCAGCATCAGTGTCGCGAGCACTACGACGATCAAGACGGCCATCCAGCCCGACCTCCAGCCGGTCTGTGGACGGAGCCGCCCCTGCAGGCTGATCACACGTGCCTTCGTCGCCTTCTCTTGTATGGTCACGTCCGTCCCTCCATCTCAGACCTGCTCGTCAGAAGCACATAAGAGACCGCATGTGCGGCCCCACTCGTTGCACCGATCTTGGAACTCTATGCAGGGGGCTAGGAGACCCACGCGACGCGCCTGCTCTCTTCGTCTGGGAGTATCAGCATCCCCACAGCCCCACTCCCCGGCTCGGCCCACACGACACTGCCTCGCAGCGCGAACTGCACCTGGACCGAATCGGCGATGTCGTCGCGGTCCGGCATGGTCAGCACTACGTCCAGTTGCTCGCCCACGTCTAGGTGCCAACCGGTGATCAGACAAAGTCCACTGACAGAAACGTCCCGGGTCACCCCGGGGCCCTTGTCCGTTTCCGCCGTCAGGGAGACTCTGAATCTCTCGGCCGCGCGGCGTTCGGATTGCGAGTTCCCTGCCTGCACCATGAATGCAGTCTATGGGTGGGGCATGGGCTCGGCAATCGAGCGAAGGATAGAACTATCTACATCCTGAGGGTAGAAAGGAGTTCAACAGGACCCGGGCAGCACCCGGGCAAACCGGCGCGAACGCCTGCGTTCGTAGCAGCTAGACCAAGCCGTGCTCGTGGGCGAATCGAGTAAGGTCGGTCCGCCCCCGCACGTTGAGTTTGCCGTACGCGCGGTGCAGGTGGGACTTCACGGTACCCTCGGAAAGCATGAGGGTCCTCGCAATCTCCGCGTTGCTCTCGCCCTGGGCGCACAGTCGCACGACCTCGAGTTCTCGCTCGCTGATCTTGCCGGCCACCTGCTGCGCACCCTCTTCCCGGCGGAGTAGGTGCTCCATGGCCCGGCTGAAGGAGCGTCTCTCCACCCAGACGTCCCCCGCCGCCACCTTCCGGACGCATTGGAGAACCAGATTGGAGGGCATATCCTTGAGTACGATCCCTGCCACACCTGAGCGGATGCACTCAAGAGCTTCCTTCTCCGTAAGGTCGTCGGCAAGAATCACCACGCGGGTCGGATATCCCTCACGTTTGATCTCACGGATCACTGAAAGGCCGTCCATCTTGGGGATGTGCAGGTCGAGAACCAGTACGTCGGGTCGAACTCGCTCAACCGCGGCCAGGGCTTCCTTACCGTCCGCGCACGTGGCTTCGACAGCAAGTCCATCCTGGGCAGCGAACAGCCGTTCGAGACCATCGAGGACGAGCGGGTGACTGTCCGCAAGAACCAGACGAACATTGCCTTGTCGATCTTCGGTCATCAACACAGACGCAACCGCCTCACCCAGTCCCAGGAGACTAGAACGGACCAGAACGACATTCTACAACATACCATCGGATTACACAACTATACAGGAATTTCAACCTCAGCGCAAAGCCATCGATTACACCGGTGAGCAGCGGGGCCTACCGCGACCGGCGAAGGCGGGACTCATATATAGGTGCAGGCAGGAGATATCAGGACGCATCCAATGGTACCCCCACTACACCTCTTGGATATAGACTCTTCTATCGTCCGCTCGATTGTGAGGGCCGAGAGGTCCGCTTAGACTTGCCTGGTAGGGTGCGTGAGATTCTCGCTCGGTGCGCCGAGCGGGACGCGTACTATTCCAGTGCCCGCGCAATGCGGGCGGGAAGCTCGCGATCGCACCGCACCCTCGCTGGGATTCGGCCGGGCGGCACACCGTTTCGGCCGCGGAGACACGACAAGCGTGGGCCTGAGATAGGCCTCGGTAACGTCAGTGGTGAGCTATGAGACTGGGGGCGGACATGAGAATGAAACGCAAGGCTCCGAACATCAGCCCGATCCAGGCCCGGGTACATCTTCCGAGGTTGGGTCGCAAGGGAGCCGCCCTGGCGGCCGTCGTGGTCGTCTTGGCGCTGGCGCTGGTCCTGGCATTTGCCGGAACCGCGATGGCGGCGGTCACGCTCGATGGGGATCCGAGCGTTGTAAGCGCGGCCAGCAGCAGCGCCGGGAATGTTGTCACGTTCAGCCACACCACGGGGACCGGCAGCAGCCGACTTCTGCTGGTGGGCGTATCGTGGAACTCCAATACCAGCGCGGTGACCGTGAACTCAATCACGTTCACTCCTGATGGAGGCAGTCCCCTGACCCTCGCCCAGAAGATCTCGCAGAAACACGGCTCCAACTACCGCTACGCCGCTATCTACTACCTGGCGAACAACTCTGTGCCGAGCGGAGTCACGGGAACGGTCACCGTCACCTTCTCCGGTGCCATCTCTAACGGCATCGTTGCCGGGGCGGCAAACTTCGCCGGGGTCGATCAAGCCACGCCCCTGGGTACCGCCGGAGGCGCCTCCTCGCCCAGCAACAACACGACCCCGACTGTCACTCTCAGCGGCCTGCACGGAGACGAGCTCGTCTTCGACACCTTGTTCGTCGGCGGTAATCCCCCTGCTGACGTAACGGTTGGTCCAGGCCAGACCCTGCTCACCGGTTGGAACGCCTACGCATCCAACGCGCGTGGCGCGGCTAGCACCGAGCCGGCAGCCGGAAGTTCCGTGACCATGAGCTGGACGGTGGCTAGCTCCAGCATGTGGGTAATCGCTGCGGTCCCCATCAAACCGTTCGTGCCGGCGGGCCCCACTGTGACCATCGACCAGGCGGCCACGCAGGACGACCCCACGAACGTCGGGCTCATCGATTTCACCGTGGTGTTCAGCGAGCCGGTCACCGGCTTCGAGACCGGTGACGTGACCCTCTCCGGCACGGCAGGCGCCACCACGGCTATCGTGACAGGCAGTGGTACCACCTACAACGTGGCCGTCAGCGGCATGACCGGCTCGGGCAATGTAATCGCCAACATTGCTGCCGGCGTGGCCCAGAACGCGTCCGCGCAGGCGAACGTGGCGAGCACGAGCACCGACAATACAGTCACCTACGACATCACCGGCCCGTCGGTCACTATAGATCAGGCGACCTCGCAAGCCGATCCGACCACCGTCACGCCGATCGATTTCACCGTGGTCTTCACCGAGCCGGTCGCCGACTTCGCGACCGGCGACGTGGATCT
>CAZWAR010000119.1:0-3744 GCA_964631965.1 uncultured Gaiellales bacterium | reverse complement strand
GAGCCGGTCGCCGACTTCGCGACCGGCGACGTGGATCTCTCCGCCAGTACGACTGCGGGTGCTCTCGTCGGCACGGTGACCGAGATCGCCCCGAACGACAAGATGCACTATGACGTGGCCGTCTCCGGTATGACCGGCTCGGGCGACATCATCGCCAGCGTGGGCGCCGGAATGGCTCACGACGCGGCCGGCAACCCCAGCGCGGCGAGCACGACCGCCGACAACACGGTGGCCTTCACATATGTGCCGCCCCCGGCTCTCGACGGAACGGTAGCCAGCGTTACAGCCGACGATGTCTCCAGCGTCAATATCCCGATCACCTCCGGCACCGGCACGAACCGGCTGATGCTGGTGGGGGCGTCGTGGAACTGCGGTACGAACGGTAGGACGATCTCCTCGGTCACCTTCACTCCTGATGGAGGGGACGCTCTGGATCTTCACGAGATCATCACCCAGCTGGGTTACAACACCAGCAACCCCCGCTACGCGGCCATCTGGGCTCTCGTCGATCCCCCGGCCGGGGCGGAGGGTACCGTGACCATCACGTTCTCGGGCTCGGTATCCAACGGCATCATGGCCGGCGTCGCCAACTTCTCCGGCGTAGACCAGGCCGCCCCATTGGGAACCCCGGAGAGCGCCGCCGGCAACAGCACCTCTCCCAGTGTGCTGCTGACAGAGCTGAACGGCAACGAATTGGTGTTCGACCACGTGTTCCTTGGAGCCAGCGGCAGCTCGTATACCTTGACCGCTGGCGCCGATCAGACGCAACTCTGGAACCCCGACTACGTCGCCAACCTGCGAGCGGCCGCCAGCATCGAGGAAGCCACCGGCGACACGGTCACCATGAGCTGGACGTCCACCAGCAACTACTGGGCCGTGGCCGCTGTTCCCATCAGGCCCGCGGTCGCCGTCGGCGACCCCCCTGTCGTGGACGACATCCCCGACCAGACTATCGCCGAAGGCTCCACCTTCGCCACGATCCCTCTGGATGACTACGTATCCGACCTCGACAACGCCGATGCCGAGTTGACCTGGACCTACAGCGGCAACACCGATTTGAATGTGAGCATCGACATCAATCGGGTGGCTACCATCGAGATACCCAATCCCGACTGGTACGGCGCCGAGACCATCACTTTCCGGGCGACCGACCCCGACGACAACTACGACGAGGACGCCGCCACATTCACGGTCACGAACGTGAACGACGACCCGTACGCCCTTGACGACGAAGCGACCACCACGGAAGGCACCCCGGTCAATATCGCGGTGCTGGCGAATGACAGCTACTTGCCCGATCCGCCGGAGACGTTGTCTGTGACCGGTGTCTCCGACCCGCCGCACGGCGAATCCTCGATCCAGCCCGACGGCACCGTCGACTACACCCCCGACCCTGGCTTCCTGGGCGTCGACAGCTTCACGTACTCCATAACAGACGGAAACGGTGGCACCGACACGGCCGAGGTCGACGTCACGGTGGTGGAACATTCCCCGCTCGGTCTGGACGGCGCGGTGTCCAGCGGCACCGCGGACGGGGTGAGCACGATCTCTGTCGCGCACACGACGGGTACAGGCACCGACCGCCTGATGCTCGTCGGGATATCTGCAAACAGTTACAACGGAGCGCAAACGGTGTCCTCGGTCACGTTCACTCCTACCGGAGGCAGCGCCATGCCTCTGGACGTGGTCGGATCGATAGAGAACGAAGCGGGCCGCCTGGCCGCGATCTACAGCCTGTTGAACCCGCCCAGCGGGGTCTCGGGTACCGTCCAGGTCACCTTCTCCGGAAGTGTCGCCTATGGAATCGTCGTAGGGGTGGCTAACCTCGCCGGGGTCGATCAGTCGGATCCATTCGACGACTTTGCCAGCGGAGTGGGAACGGAGGCCAGTGAGATGACGCTGACCGTTGCCACCGACCCTGACGATCTGGTCTTCGACACGGTGTTCATCGGTGCCGCCACGATCCCATCCCTCACCGAATACGCCGGTCAGTCCGCACTCTGGACCGAGACGGTCGACCGGACAGGCGGAGCTGCCAGCCTCAAGGAGGCAACCGGCGATTCCACAGTGATGGGCTGGACACCTTCGGGAGGCGCGACCGCCTACTTCTATGCGTTCGCCGCAGTACCGGTGAACCCGGTCCCCGCGCCGATCACCTTCACCCTCACCTACGCCGCCGGCAGTGGAGGCTCCCTCACCGGTGAGACCTCCCAGACCGTCGCCTACGGCCAAAACGGCACGGCGGTGGAAGCGGTACCCGACACCGGATATCACTTCGTGAAGTGGTCCGACGACGTGACCGACAACCCGCGGACCGACACGAACGTCACCGCCGATCTGAGCGTGACCGCCGAGTTCGCGCTCGACCCCTACACCATCGCCCTGGAACCCAAATGGAACCTGGTAGCGGCCGCTCCCGGCACCACCTTCCCGAGTCAGCTGTGGCGCTGGCTCGGCCCGGGCTGGGATAGCACCTTGGACCCGATCGCCTGGGAAGGATACTGGTGCAAGGTGTCTGAGCCGGCGAACGTCGTGAGCGAGGCCTACCTCGGTCCCAAGACCCTCGACCTGGCAAAGGGCTGGAATCTCATCGGCAACTGCATGAACTCCGCGGCCACCCTGACCCTGCCGGCCGGGGCCCATGTCTTCGTCTGGGATCCGGACACAGGCTACAGTCCTGCCACCACGCTGCAGCCCGGTCAGGCGGCCTGGGTCAAAGTCGCAGAGGCCGGCCAGGCGGTGCTCACCGCGGTCGATCCGTCATAGGAGGAGGCGGTCGTAGTACGGCCGGTTTCATCCATCGAAACTCTGGTGATCCTGGCGCCTTACGGCGCCAGGATCACCAACCTCAGTTCCACATCCACGTCAGCAGGCCGATTCAGCCACTCGGGGGCTTCTCCATTTCAACAGGCCGATCTACCAACGGCTGGGATACACCGCACTGGAGAGCCACGCGAGCAGCAGCTGCCATTCCGATCGGAAGCGGAAGCCAGCAGGAACCCGACCTCCCGGTCTAGACGGCGACGGCGGCAACGGCGGCCGGGATCACGCGCTCGACTATCCTGACACCCCGAAGCGCTCGCGCTGCCGCGCTCAGTCCCGCGGAGCGCCAGCAGTACCGCGGCAAGCGCCTCATCCCGCTCGGTCTCCAACTCGGCCAGCGTTCTACCGCCGGTCTCGGCCTCCACGCCCGCTGCCAGGACCTCAGCCGTGTCGGCGGGGAAGGTGGTCCAGGTGGCAAGGTCGCGCAGCATGGCTTCCTTCGTACCGGTGAGATGCGCGATATGGCCACGAATCCCCGCATTCCCGCCGCCCAGGTGGTAGATGAGATGCGGGCCCATGACCGCCCAGCGCAGGCCCGGGCCGTAGTGGATGGCCTGGTCGACCTCCTCGACCGTAGCCGCCCCCGAGCGGACGAGTTCGATGGCTTCTCGCCAGAGCGCGGCTGACATCCGATTGGCGATGTAGCCGGGGATATCGCGCTTGACGACCACCGGCTGCTTGCCCAGAGAGCGGTAGAAGGCGTCCGCCCGACTGATGGTCGCAGGATCGGTGCGGTCCCCGCCTGCAAGTTCGATCAGCGGCACGAGGTGGGGCGGGTTGTAGGGGTGCGCGGCAAGAGTACGTCCCGGAAGGCGGGTGTCCCGCTGGATGGCAGAGATAGAGAGTCCGGAGGAACTGCTTGCGATCAGGGTCTCGGCGGGAGCCGCGTCGTCGATCTCGGCGAACACCTCTTGCTTGAGG
>CAZWAR010000118.1:0-7784 GCA_964631965.1 uncultured Gaiellales bacterium | reverse complement strand
AAGAGATTGTAGCTCGGCGCTAGGCCCAAAGAACACTCTTGACGAATGCTTGTGCTGAGTATAGCACTATCTGCCGGCCGGCGCCGAGCGGGCCGGGTTCCGGGCCTGTCCGAGAAATAGGCGTATGCTTGAGAAGAGGATCCCGGGAGATTGGCGGGCCGTCTGAGAAACCTACAAAGCCTTCCGCTGAGGAAACGCGGAGATAAATGACCGCGCAGTACGCCGAAACGGAGACGAAGTAGGGGGGCGCGGACGGCAAGCGGGTTCTCCTGGGGTCCTTCCTTCTATCCCGCATGAACATAAGGTCGAAGACCGAGAGGATGCTGATATGCGCATCGAAATACGCGAAGCGAACGCTTCGACACCGGATCGCCCACTCTGGATCTGGACTATCTACTGGGGCAACCGCATGCTGGGCCGGGGATTCTGCTCGAGCGAGAACGAGGCCAGCGAGCAGGCAAAACTGCTGGCGTCTCAGGCACATCGCCATTAATTGATCACCTGAGGCCGGAGCGCAGCGAGCCAACTGCTGGGGATCGGGGCTGTCGCTTACCCCGCGCCCTCTGCTAAGCTCGGTTTGCTGACAACTGAGACGACGGCGATCAACGCCCCTGGGGACCGGCTTGGATCTTGAGCCGCCGTTCAGCTGATTGTCCATCCCGTTTGCCACAGTCTCCCGGTCGATATCACTGCCCTTCTCGCCCGTTTGGAGACGCGATGCCGCTTCTGTATCTGATCAACCCGTCCAATCCGCTAGCAAGCATGTCCTTCAACCGGGACAACTACTGGAATCGATTCCGCCTCTGGAAACCACTCGGTCTTCTTGAGATAGCCGCCCTCACCCCCGCCAACTGGGAGGTGGCTGTTCTTGACGAGAATCTCGCATCCATCGGTTACAGCACCTTGCCTCGTCCAGACCTCGTGGGCATCACGGCGTTCACCTCTCAGGCCCCAAGAGCATATGAGGTCGCGGCCTTGTTCCGATCCGCCGGTGTTCCGGTGGTCATGGGAGGCATCCACGCCACCATGTGCCTCAAAGAGGCGACTCGGTACGTCGACTCTGTTGTCACCGGCGAGGCCGAGCCGGTTTGGGCGGACGTGTTGGAAGGCGCGTTGGCCGGCAGCCTCAAACCGCGGTACGACGGCGGCCTCGCCGCAATGGACCAGATCGGGCCCGCCAGGCACGACCTTCTCCCCCGAGGCTACGCCTTCGGCTCGATTCAGACCACTCGAGGTTGCCCGCTCAACTGCAAGTTCTGTAGCGTTACCGCGTTCAATGGGGCGCGCTATCGCGACCGCCCGATCGCCGAGGTGGTCCGCGAGTTCGCTTCAATACCCGAAAGCCGCGTGCTCATTGTCGATGACAACCTCATAGGGCGAAGACCACGCCATGTCGAGCGCGCCAAAGAACTATTCCGTGCCCTGGAGGCGGCCGGCACCGGCAAGCGCTGGGTGGGGCAGACGACCATCAACATCGCCGACGACGAAGAGTTGCTCGACTTGGCCGCTCGGGCAGGCTGCGTCGGCCTGTTCATCGGATTTGAGTCGGTGACCGCGGAGGGTCTTCCGGAGTTGGGCAGCAAGTCGAACATGCTTCGGGGGCGAGACATCCCCGCATCTGTGGAGCGGATCCGCCGCCGCAACATCCTTGTTGTCGGCTCTTTCATCATGGGCCTGGACTCTGACCGCCCGGGGGTGGGAAGGCTGATCGCCGAGGCGGCCGGCCGATATGGGGTCGACAACATGAACGTGCTGTTTCTCACCCCGCTACCCGGGACCCGCTTGTGGCGAGAATTGAGCTCGGAGGGGCGGATCGCCATGAACGACTTCCCCGACGACTGGAAGTACTACACCCTCAACTACCCGGTTGCCCGCTACAAGCACCTGAGCCCGAATACCGTCGTGCAAGAGATGATCGAATGCAATGGAGCCTTCTATTCTGCATCGAACATTTTGGCCCGGATAACGGCCAGCCTGCTTGCTGCGCGCAATCCGCTGTTCGTTCTCGTAAGCAATCTGAGCTCTCGCCGGAACTCCATCCTTCACGCCGAGGCCCACAGGAAGCTGTGGCCGACAACAGTGGAGAGCGACCGTCTCGGCTCACCGGAAGGACCCCGCACGTTGGTCGATTCTTGGGAGTCGGTCGTGTCTCGCCTCAGCCAACTGGGAGCCTATCTCAAGTTCCAGGTGACCTGGCTCTTTCGTCAGTCGTAGATCTCGGAAGAACGGCGTCTCTTCTCCCGGCCCTGGTAGATGTTGGGATTGATCCAGTCGGCCTGCCATTGAGTATGCCGGGCGCGCGTGCCGTCGGAGGAGTAGGTCCCTCCTTCCGCATCGACCCGGCCGCCGGCACCGTACCGATCTGCCTCTCTTTTGGCCACATCGAGAAACGGAAAGGACCCGATCGGGTGGCGCCCACTCTCCGGATCGTCTGGATCGTCCAGACGGGATACGACATAGCGCACTTCTCTCTTGCCCCTCACACATCGTCTCCCGTTCTCGGCATGGGCTGAGAGGTTCACAGCCGGCGACGCTTACGCTTCTGGACTCCTGGCGGGCTGGCGGATGGTGACAACATGGACGAAGGATCGGAAGCCAGGAACGCGGTGAACGCTCAGTGACAGCTTATCACGGAGGGATTTCGCTCGCTGGTTGGCGGTTCTCGGCCCAAACGACCTAGACCTCGACCACCACCGGGATGACCATCGGCCTGCTGCGCGTGCGGTCCCAGAGCAGCTGGGAGAGGGAGTCGTGCACGGCCTTCCTGATTACCGCTTGGTCGGTGGCCGCCTCGGCCTTCGTCTTCGCCAGTCTCTGCCTGATACAGACCTGGGCTTCAGTCCTCAGAGCTTCTCCGTCGGGTCCCCAGGCCAGCCCCCGCGTGATCAGTTCCGGGTCGGACATGAGGCGGCCCGTCTGGCTGTCGATGGTGACGACCACGGTCGCGATACCATCCTGCGCCAGGACCTGTCGGTCTCGCAGCACCACATGGCCCACGTCACCGACGCCCAGTCCATCGACGTAGACCACGCCGTGCTCGACCGTCTCGCCGACGCGCGCTCCCAATTTGCTCACCTCGAGACAGTCGCCATTTCCGAGCACGAACACATTGTCCTTGGGGATGCCCACCTCCCGAGCAAGCGCCGCATGTGCGACCAAATGCCGGGTCTCTCCATGGATGGGCACAAAGAAGCGGGGCCGCACCAAGTTCAGCATGAGCCTGAGTTCCTCGGCCGCGCCGTGACCGGAGACGTGGACGTGCAGGGTGCCTCTGTGGGCCACCGTTGCACCGGCCTTGGCCAACCGGTTGATGACGCGATTGACCGCCTTCTCATTGCCCGGCACCGGCGTGGCGGCGATGACTACTGTATCTCCCTGCTCCACGTTCACCGTCTTGTGGTCGCCATTGGCCATGCGCGCCAACGCGGAGAGAGGCTCACCCTGGCTGCCCGTGCACATGACCAGTACTTTCTCAGGGGGTAGCTTAGACCCCTGCGCCGCTTCCACGATGTCCTTGTCGTCGATCGACAGATAGCCCAACTCGCGGGCGATCCCGGTATTTGTGATCATGGAGCGTCCGATCACCACCACCTTGCGCCCTGAGCCGATTGCCGCGTCGCAGATCTGCTGCACGCGATGGACGTGGCTGGAGAACGACGCCGCGATCACCCTCCCCTCCGCCTTCTCGATGATCTCCCGTAGTACCGGGCCTACAGAGGCCTCGGACCGCGTGACCCCGGGAGTCTCGGCGTTGGTCGAGTCCGACATGAGCAGGTCGACACCCATCTTGGCGAACGTGGTCAGTGCACCGTAATCCACCAGACGTCCGTCGATGGGGGTCTGATCCAGCTTGAAGTCGCCGGTATGAACCACGTTGGCTGCAGGGGTGCGAATGAACACACCGACTCCGTCGGGGATGGAATGGTTCACCGCGAAGAAGTCGAACGTGAACGGTCCCATGGACACGTGGCCGCCACCGCGGACCTCCTGCAGCCTCACCGACTTCGGCTTGATGCGATGCTCCTCCAGCTTGCCCCGGATAAGGCCGAGGGTGAGCTTGGTCCCCAGCACCGGTACTCGTCGGTCCAAGGCCTTGAGCAAGTAGGGCAGTGCTCCGGTGTGATCCTCGTGGCCGTGGGTGATGACGATCGCGCGCAACCTGTCCTGGCGTTTCACGATGTAGGAAAAATCGGGCAGGATGAGGTCGATACCCGGATGGTCATCATCGGGGAACATGATGCCTGCGTCGACGACCACCATGTCGTTTCCGTACTCGAAAACGGTCATATTCTTGCCTATCCCGTCAAGCCCGCCGAGGGGGATGACACGCAGGCGGTTCTTCTTGGTTTCCATTGCGATACGCAGGTCTCCTTTCGACTGGCGCTTCAGACCGATGGCCGGCCGAAGGCCAGGGCAAAGACGAGAGTCGTTCTGGCAGCGAACAGGGCGGCCGCTGGCGGCCCGTGGGGTTCGCGGCTGTTCTGTTGCCCTCCATTATCTCTCAGAACACTCGGGAGGGTCTTTGCAGTTCGACTTTGCGAGCTGGCGGCGGGGTTGGAGATACTCGAGAATGGAGGCCGCTGAAAAAGTGGACACCAAATGGACACCAACATCCCGACTGGCGCCGATCCCGGCGGAATGCGATAGCGGGCTCCTGCAGGACTTCTCTGGAGAGGCGACGACCGGAGTCGAACCGGTGTAGCGGGTTTTGCAGACCCGTGCCTAAACCACTCGGCCACGTCGCCAGGGTCACACTGGAGTCATGGAGCGGATGAAGGGATTCGAACCCTCGACCTTCTGCATGGCAAGCAGACGCTCTAGCCAACTGAGCTACATCCGCCCGGGTGCTTCGCGGCCCGTGGATTATAGACTAGTCGAGGCAGCCTCGTCTAGGGCCCGGTTGACGAGACGATCGGCCTCGGCGTTCTGCTCTCTGGGCACATGGCGGACGGCCACCCGTCTGAAGCCGCGGAGACGGCTCACCGCCTCCTCGTGAAGCGGCTTGAGCCCCTCGTTCTTGACTCTATACTCACCTCGTACCTGTTTGACCAGGAGTTCCGAATCGGCAAGGACTTCGAGTTCATCGGCGCCCGCCTTTGCCGCAAGCTCCAGTCCGGCCAGGAGGGCTCTGTACTCGGCTACATTGTTCGTGCACACCCCGATCGCCCGGCCGAACTCCTCGACTACGCGCCCCTCGGCATCCTCCAGCACCACCCCTATTGCGCCCGGCCCTGGGTTTCCCCGCGACCCGCCGTCCACGCGAAGCAGCAATTGCCGAGGCGCGGACCCGCTGACGTCGAATAGCGACGTCTGTGCCGGACCGCCGGCCGCATTATTCCACGGCGACTGCCAGGCCTTGCTCGTCACTACCTCCACCCCACTTCCGGTCAGTTCTTTCTCGAGGGTCGGGATCCACCGCCGCAGACACCACCACTCCATCTCGCCGTGAGGAGCGTTGACAACACCCATGCCCATCTCTGCCGCCCGCTCCGCATCATGGTAGCCGAGGTCACCGGTGATGATCGCGTCGTGGCCTGCCGCCTCCGCTATCAGACTCCTGCCACTGCCGGGGAGCACAGCCGCCCGACCCACCATGCTCGCACCGTCGCCGGACCACGTACAATTGGTCAACTCGAACCGCTCGGCCACCTGAGCGGCCAGGTCGGCGAGGGCTGCCGGCTCCCTGAGCGTACCGCTCCTACCCAGACCCGCTCGGGCCAGCACGTCCTCGGTGGCATAGACATCGAAAGCCGGCTCTTCGTATGGATGTGCCGACACGTAGGCCTCGATCACCGCCCGCACGCGGCTACGCGGCACCACGGTCTCCCAGCGCACCTCCGGCGTCCGCTCCGCGCTGCCCGCCTGCCCGATAGCGGGATGAGCGCCCTCGTCGGGAGTGAACCATCCCCTCCCTTCCGCAGCAAACGCGCACCCCTCGTACCTGCCGATGCGGCCGGCCCCGGTCGCGAACACCGCCGCGGCGACCGCCTCCACCGCGTCCTCCGGGATGAACCCGACAAACTTGGCCCAGCCGGCGGGCCCGCGCCGGAGAGGTACCGCGCCCTCCAGCCCCAAGGCTTGCGCCGCGATCGCGGCCAGTCCGCCCTCTGCGCTGTCCAGATTCGTGTGAGCGGCAATGAGGTCGATGCCTCGCCGGATCAACTCCCGCACCACCATTTCGCGCGGCCGCGACTCGATCAACGACGATACGGGCGAGAAGAGAAGCGGGTGATGGGTGAGCACCGTGTCGTACGCCCCTGCGATGGCCTCGGCCAATACGGGCTCGGTCAGCTCCAAGCTGACGAGCACCCGCCGCACCGACGCCCGGCGATCGCCCACCAGCAGCCCGACGTTGTCCCCGGGCTCGGCAAGAGCCCACGGAGCCACTGTGTCGAGCACAGCTTCCAGATCGGCTACGAGCACCTAGCCCTCCTTGCCTCTGCACCCAGACTGTAGCACCCGCGGCCGGCTAACCCTGGTGCCCGCGTTGCCAGGCGCCCATGAACCGCTGCAGACGCCCGAACAACCCCAGATCCGCGCCGACGTCGTCCTCCTGGTACCCGGCATCCGTCAAGCGCCCCTCCAGCGCAGCCCTGGCCATCTCTTTGGCCCTGACAAGCTGGGGTATGTCGGGTCCACGAAGAACATGCTCGAACTCCCCCCGGAAGCGAACGGGGTCCAGCCTGGGGATGGAGCGCTCGAGGGCCTGCGCTATCTTGGCGATCTTTCCCGCATCGCTCTGATTCGCCACCGCCAGTTCGGTCAGATCGTAGAGATCGTCACGGGCAGCAGCGTTGGAGATGCTCGGCATTTGTGCTCCTTACCCCTCTCTTCCGTCGCCCCGAAGTTACTACATTCTGCCCACCGCCATCCACACTCGTCGGACAGAGACCTCCGTCCCGAACAAGGATGGCGCCTTGAGTCCTGCCGACTATCCGCGATTCGCCGGGACCTGCCCCGCCCCACCCGGAAGCGGGCTTCCGCACCAGGGGCACGTTCGCCATCCCGGCTGCGCCTGCCGCCCGCAGACCGGGCACTCCTTCGCCGAGGTCACCGACCTCGCCCCTCGATTCTCCCGGTCGTCCTCACGTGGAGTCCACCCTTGGACCGTTTCGTCCAATGTCTCCGCCAGGCCGGCCAGCCCCCGGAGCGGCAACGCCTTCACCTCGGCCTCGGCACGAGCAAGAAGTTCGGGATCGTCCACTCCGTACTCGTCCCCGTGATACTCGTCCTCGAGCTCGCCATCGTCCTTTGCGTCATCCTCACACGGAGACGATTCGGGGTCTCGGCGGATCGGTGGGAAGGGCGACCCGCACCAGGGGCATCTCTCCCAGCGCTCGCGGGCCTGGCGGCCGCACGCCGGACATTCCCACCCGCCCGGGCGGGTGTCTGAGTCTGAAGCCCTCAGACCGTCGAAGCCTGTCACGCGACGCGGGTCCACGCCCCACCGGGCCGGCGAGATCGGGACCGCACAGCCGCACCGGGGACACACGGGTTTGGTATCCGCCACCCGCTTGCCGCAGTTCGGACATCTGTTCCGCCCCACGTCGCCCTCCAAGCCTGCACCAGGACTGAACTCGCACGGGATCCGGGCGGGACCCACGCCGTGCTTGGCCGATTCTCCGGAGCCAATCGGCGCATACGTTCCCGGCCCAGCCGGGCGGTTCGCTGGAGCCCATCGATGCACACGTTCCCCCGCCCAGACGGGCCACTGCGGCCACCTATGCTATCGCGAAAACCAACCGCCCAAGCCACCGCCCGTGCCGTTACGCATCTCGCACAGG
>CAZWAR010000117.1:0-7940 GCA_964631965.1 uncultured Gaiellales bacterium | reverse complement strand
CAGGTGGACCGAGGCTCGGCGCAGGTGACCACGAGAAGGGTGGTGGCGTCGCGCCGGGCGTTGTACAGCGGGTCGAAGTAGAAGCCGCCGTAGCCGCCGAACACCTGGTCCATCTGGACGAAGCCCCGGGCGTCGCAGGGGCGCAGGCCGAAGATCACCTGCTGCGGCGCTTCATTTTGCGGCTCCAGCGCCACCGTCTCGTGCGGGATGGCGTCCTCGCCCTCCGCGCCCTCCGGCACCGGCGCCATCCCGTAGCCGAACTTCAGGTAGGTCTCGGTCTGCAGGAACACGAATTCCTTCGGGCTCTGCTTCGCCAGCAGCACGTCGAGCTCGACGTCCTTGCCGGACTGCCAGGGCTCGAACTGGACCACGCCGTCCCGCTTGAACGGCGCGACCACACGGGCATCTTTCGCCAAAGCCTCGAGAAGGGCCGGCAGCTGGTCAGATTTCAGGTATTTGATCGCCATCGTCCCCCCTTTCTAGTCGCCGAACCGGTCTTTGAGGTCGAACACCTGGAACACCGGTTTCTCGTCGAGCTTGGCGCCCGGCTCGAATCCGAACATGTCGTAGAGCTCCTTGTTCATCTTCCGGTGCAGAAGGCTGAGAGGGATCTCCACCGGGCAGGCCCGGTCACAAGCGCCACACGACGGGCAGCGGCCGGCAACGTGGAACATGTGGACCATCTGGAACAGCAGGTTCTCCTTGGCTCCCACCTTCTGGCTCACCAGCTCCGGAGTCCGCGAGCGGTTCACGCACTTGTCCCAGCACACGCACACCGGGCACACGTGGATGCAGGCGAAGCAGCGGACGCAGGTGCTGTAGACGCGCTCGAGCAGCTCCTGCTTGGCGTCGTCGCTCAAGTTCTCGTAGTCCTCGAGGTCGCTCCAGTCGGGCTTCACCTCGTCGCGGTCGGGCTCCTTCTCCAGGGGACCGGCGGTGTCGTCGCTGTATACCGGGTTGGGGTAACGGCAGTGGGCGCAGGCTTCGAGCTGAATCTCTTCTTGGGCGAATTCTTTCGTCTCCCCGGCACGGGTAGTGACGGCTACCGTCCCGCGTTCGGGGAACTCGATGGCCACCATCTCGGAGGCGAACATCTTCTCCAGCTTCCGCCGGTCCACGATGCCGTCGCAGGGGACGCCCACCACGTAGAGCTTGTCCTTGTCGACGAGCTCTTCCTGGAGCAAGGCGCCCAGGGTGCGGCTGTCGCAGCCCTTGACGCACAGGCCCACCTTGGCGTCGGCCGGCTCGGGCATGTTGCGCTTGATGAAGGTCACCAGGTTGTGGTGGCAGAGCGGGTTCCAGACGAGCTGGTCCACCTCGCCCGGGTCCTTGACGAATGCCGGGATCACCTCGGAGCTGTTGTAGCCATGTTTCCAGCCGACAAAGTAGTCCACCCGGCCGTCGGCAAGCGCCTTGGCCGCGAATTCGCGGATGTGCTCTTCCCGGCTCATAGGGCCTTCCCTTCACGCGGGCCCAGCTTCTCCACACCGGCCACGAACTCGGTGACCACCTTCTGCCACCGGGCGCCCTCGGAGGCCGACACCCAGGTCCACTTGAAGCGCTCCTTGGGGATGCCGAGGTGGTGGATCATCCGCTCCGCCAGCTCGAACTTGCGACGGGCATAGTAATTGCCCTCGGAATAGTGGCAGTCGCCGGGGTGGCAGCCGCTGATGAGCACGCCGTCGGCGCCCTTCTCGAAGGCCTTGAGAGCGAACAGTGGGTCGATGCGGCCCGTGCAGGGCACGCGGATGAGACGTAGGTTCGCAGGCTGCTTGAAGCGGCCCACGCCGGCCGTGTCGGCGCCGGCGTAGCTGCACCAGTTGCAGACGATGCCCACGATCTTGACGGGGCGAGCCCCGGATCCGGCGCCGGGCGCGGAAGCCGCACCGCTCGGGGCGACCGCCGGGGCGCCTGGGGCGGCACCTGGGGTGGCGCCGCTGGCTTGGTTGTTGGTTGCTTCGGCCATCTTCACCACCTCCTTCGGATTGAAGTACTTCTTCGATCTGGTCGAGGATCGCGTCTGTCGGGAAGCCCTTCAGCGCGATGGTGTTCACCGGGCAGGTGGCCACACAGACCCCGCAGCCCTGGCACACGGTCTCGATCACGTGGCTCTTGAGGGTGCCATCGCGCAACTCCTGCTTCTCGGGGGCGCTGAACGGGCAGACCTCGATGCACTTCCAGCAACTCACGCAGTTCTTCTGGTCGACCACCGCGATCATCGGGCTGGTCTTGAGTTTGTCCTTGGCCAGCAGGCCCATGACCTTGGAGGCCGTGCCGGACGCCTGGGCGACCGTCGCCGGGATGTCCTTGGGCGCCTGGCAGACGCCGGCCAGGAACACGCCGGCGGTGTTGGTCTCCACCGGGCGCAGTTTCGGGTGGCCTTCCTTCATGAAGCCGAACTCGTCGTAGCTGATATTGAGCTTCTGAGCCAGTTCCTTGGCGCCGGTGGCCGCGTTGATGCCGCTTGCGAGCACCACCAAGTCTGCCGGGATCTCCACCTGCTGGCCCAGCAGGGTGTCGGTGCCACGCACCATGACCTTGCCGTTGTCCTCGTAGAGCTTGGACACCCGGCCGCGTACATACTTGACCCCGAACTCGGTCTGGACCCGTTTGATGAACTCTTCGTAGCCCTTGCCGTTGGCCCGGATGTCGATGTAGAAGACGTAGACCTCGGTGCCCATGCCGCAGTGATCCTTGGTGAGCAGCGCCTGCTTCGCCGTGTACATGCAGCACACGCCCGAGCAGTACGGCCGGTTCACCGACTCGTCGCGGGAGCCCACGCACTGGATGAACACCACCGTCTTCGGATCCTCTCCGTTCGACAGGCGATGGACGTGACCGCCGTACGGGCCGGAAGCATTCAGCATCCGCTCGTATTGCAGCCCGGAGATGACATCCTTGATCTGGCCACCGCCGTACTCGCCGTAGTACTCCTCCCAGGGGAAGACCTCCAGACCGGTCGCCACCACGATGGCCCCGAACTCCTTGGTGACGATCTCGTCCTTCTGCTCGAAGTCGATGGCGTCGGCCGGACAGACCCGCTCGCAGACCCGGCACTTGCCCTGCGTGAACCAGCGGCAGTAATCCACCTGGATGGCCGCACGCTTGGGCACCGCCTGCGGGAAGGGGATGTAGATGGCCTTGGTGGGCTCGAGGCCCGCGTTGAAGGTGTCGGGCGCCTTGGCCGGGCATTTCTGCACGCAGATCTCGCAGCCGATGCACTTGTTCCAGTCCACCATGGCCGCTTTCTTGCGGATGTCCACGGTGAAGTTACCCACGTAGCCGCTGACCTTGTCCACCTCGGAGTAGGTCATGAGGGTAATGTTCTCGTGCTGCGAGCAGTCCACCATACGCGGCGTGAGGATGCAGGCCGAGCAGTCGATGGTGGGAAAGGTCTTGTCGAGCTTGGCCATCACGCCGCCGATGGTGGTCTCCTTCTCCACGATGGTGACCTTGAGGCCCGCATCGGCCAGGTCGAGGGCCGCCTGGATGCCGGCCACCCCGCCCCCGATGATGAGGACGTCCTTGTTGACCTCCACTTCGTTGGAGTAGAGGGGCTCCAGTTGGCGCACCTTGGCCACGGCCATCTTGACGATCTCCCAGGCCTTCTCGGTGGCCACCGGCATGTCGGTGTGGATCCAGGAGCAGTGCTCGCGGATGTTGGCCATCTCGAAGAGGTAGGGGTTGAGGCCGGCCCCTTCCACACAGCGACGGAAGGTGACCTCGTGCATGTGCGGCGAACAGGCGGAGACGACCACCCGGTCGAGCTTCTTCTCTCTTATGGCGGTTTGGATGGCCGCCTGACCAGGCTCGGCGCAGGTATACATGATGTTCTCGGCGTGGACGACGTCCTTGAGGGTGAGGGCGCGGCGGGCGACCTCGGCCACGTCGACCGTGCCGGCGATGTTGCTGCCGCAATGGCAGACGAAGACTCCTATCCTCATGGTTGCGCCTCCTCCGCGCCGGGCTTCGCAGGCGCGGCAGATGCCGCCCCTGCCGCGGAATCAGCAGCCGCTTTCTCCGCCGCTTTCGCTGCTTTGGCTGCTTCCTTGGCCGCCTTCTCCACGGCCTTGCGCTCTTCCTCAGCCCGGATAGCGGCGCCCTCGGCGATCGCCCGCTTCACGAGCGGCGTCGGGTCCACCACGTTCTTGTTCAGCATGACGTCGTCGTTGCTCAGTCCGAGGGCGATCCCCAGCACCTGCGACAGGTAGAGGATGGGCACGCTGTAATCCGTGCCAAGCGCCTTGTTGATCTGCCCCTGCTTGAGGTCCAAATTCACGTGGCAGAGTGGGCAGGCCACCACGATCGCCTCAGCGCCGGCGGCGAGGGCCTGCTCGATGACCTTGCCGCTCAGCCTGCGCTGGATCTCCGCTTTGGGCATGCCCACGGAGGCGCCGCAGCACTCGGTCTTGTAGTTCCACCATTTGACGTCGACGCCGGCGGCCTGGAGCAGCAGGTCCATCATCATGGGCTGCTCGATGTCCTTTTCGCCGGTGAGCTCCGCCGGACGCCCGAGGAGACAGCCGTAGTAGGGGACAACCTGGAGTTGGGAGAGGTCGGTCTTCACCAGCCCGGCGATCTTCTCCTCGCCCACGAACTTCATGAGATACTCGGGCAACGACCAGACGGTCACCCGACCGGTGAAGGGCTTGTCGAGGACCTCGTTGACCTCGGCCCGGAAGGCGTCATCCCTGTGGATCTCGATCTCTGCGTTCTTCTCCCGCTGGTAGCAGGAAGGGCAGGGCGCCAGCATCTCCTCTCCTATCAGGGCGGCCTGCCGCAGATTGCGGGCCGCCAGAGACTGAGCCAGCAGGTGATCCATCATGTGCGCCGGGGTGGAGCCGCAGCAGGTCCACTCGGGCACCTCTTTCATGTCGACCCCGAGGACGTCCAGAAGCCTGCGTGTGGAGACGTCGTACTCGGCCGAGGACTTGTGCAGCGAGCAGCCGGGGTAGTAGGCGAGGGTCATGCCGTCACCTCGGCTTCCTCGGACTCGGACGCAGCGCCACTCGCGCCGTGGCCGTGGCCGTGGCCGCGGCCGGCGGCCGTGGCTGCTTTCGCCGCCTGGGCCAGGGCGGCCTCTTCGCGGGCCGCCGCCTCAGCGAAGGCCTTCTCGCGCGCTTTGGCCATCTCCATGGACTTCTTGTAGATGCGACCCACCTCCGCAGCGCCTTTGACCCGCTTCGGCATGACTGCCATCTTGCCCTTGGTGAGCATGGGGACGGCCAAGCCGGCATCTCCCATGGCCATCTTGGGATTCATGGTGCCAAGATAGAACATGCCCATCATGTACAGCTCGGGAAGCCGGCCGAACCGGGCCACCGCGTTCATGAACGCCTCGTTGAAGGTCTTGGCGTGCTCGGGCACGTCGCGGCCCTGGCCGGCGGCGATGGTCTTCAGGTCCTCGAAGATCCCGGCGACATCTATGTTCCGCGGACAACGACCGGTGCACGTGAGGCACTGGATGCACAGCTGGATGGCCTTGGAGTCGAGCACCTCGTCCACCATCCCCACCTGGAGCATGCGCATCAACTGGTTGGGCATATAGTCGAAGGTGAATGCAGCGGGGCAACTGGCGGAGCAGTTGCCGCACTGGTAGCAGTCGCGCACGTCGGTCTGGACTTCCTTGAGAAGCCTCTCCCGCGTTCGTGCCGCCTCATGTGCGTCGTACCGTATCAAACCTACCTCCTCGCGCCGAAAGAGGGCCGACTACCTGACAGGTTACTGCAAGACGGACCCCGGCCGTTTTTCAGCGGCCTCATGATCTGATGAGCTGCGATCCGCAGCCGCTGAGAGGGCGCCGGAACGGACTCTGACATCCTCCGGCTCGCCCCGGATTATACCCTGGTCTATGTGATCTCGCTGCAAAATCGCCTAATCTTGTCGCATTCGGCACCGTCAAGCCAACTCCGGGATGTCCTGCCAGGCCACACCCTGAGACTGGGCCACCCCAACGCAGGTGAGTTTGCCGTGCCAGGTGTTGATGCCGAGCCGGAGGGCGTTGTCGTCCTTCGCCGCCTGCACCACGCCCTTGTTGGCGAGATCGAGAACATACTTGAGCGTGACGTTTGTGAGCGCCAGCGTGGACGTCCGGGGATAGGCTCCCGGCATGTTGGCCACCGCGTAGTGCAGGATCTCCTCTTCGTAGTACACCGGGTCCTGGTGGCTGGTAGCGTGCGTGGTCTCGAAGCAGCCGCCCTGGTCCACAGCCACGTCGACTATCACCGAGCGGGGCTGCATGAGCCGAAGCATGTCTCGGGTCACCAGCTTGGGAGCCACGCTTCCGGCCACGAGCACGGCTCCGATGACCAGGTCGGAGCAGGGTAGGTGGCGTTCGATAGCCGGGCGGTCGCTGTGGACCGTCACGCAGTTCTGAGGCAAGACGTCGTCCAGATACTTCATGCGGTCGGCATCGACGTCGAGGATGGTGACCCGGGCGCCGAGACCGGCGGCCATCTTGGCGGCGTTGATCCCCACGATACCGCCCCCGATGATGAGCACCTCGGCGGGGCATACTCCTGGCACCCCGCCGATGAGCCGCCCGCCGCCGCCGCTGGGATAGCCCATGTAAAAGGCTCCCACCGTCACGGCCATCCGGCCGGCCACTTCGCTCATAGGCACGAGAAGCGGCAGTTCGCCGTTGGCCAACTGTACCGTCTCGTAGGCGATCCCCACGATGCCGCTGTCGAGTAGAGCCTTGGTCAGGTCGGGCACCGGGGCCAGATGGAGATAGGTGAAAAGGACGAGATCGTCGCGGAAGAACTGATACTCGGAGGGGAGGGGCTCCTTGACTTTCACCACGAGTTCCGCCCGGGCCCAGACTTCGGTTGCAGTCGCCACCAGTTGCGCGCCCTTGTCCTGGTACTCCTGGTCGGAGAAGTGGCTGCCGGCCCCCGCGTCCTTCTCGACGAGCACGGTATGGCCGGCCTGCGTCAGAGCCCACACCCCACCGGGGGTCAGGCCGACGCGGTTCTCGTTGTTCTTGATCTCTGTGGGGCAGCCGACGATCACGGCGTCTCCTTTCCCGGCTCTCCCGGCCCCGGCACAGGCCGGAGCCATCCCGGCGAAGCGCTGCCCCCCAACGCCCCGGCCACACCTGTCTCACGCCCACTAACTGTATCGCTGAGTAAAGTCTCAGTAAAGCGGCTGAGCGTGCGCCCAGCGTGTGTGCAGCCGTCGCACCGAGCCAGGATGATTGCGCAGGTGCAGCCGCGTTGGGAAACCACCAGCCTCGCGCCTATCGTGGTCTTGCTCTTCCCACACGGGCGGTGTCTTCCATTCCCGAAGCTCTGCCCACTTCAACGCACCGCGAGCAATCGCGTCCGGTTCCAGCTGTGGACGGCAGCGAGACCGATCTGGTCGAAACGAGCAGTGCCGGGAGAAAGAGCCGGTACACCGACCGGGTGAGCGGTCGGATCGACATGTCCGCCGAAGTCGGTGGTGCCGTAGTACGCATACGGAAAGCCGGCAAGGCAGTAGAAGTTGATCGCGACCACCTTGTGGGTGGGGTTCAGCATGTCGGCGCTGTGCCCAGGCGAGGCCTTCCAGGCCGACATCACCCGGGTCAGCTCCCCTCGTGCAGGCCCCTCAGGCCGTGCGCCGCCGAGGATCGCTTGCGTTCAACAGCGGCCATTCTGGCAACGCGCCTGGGAGCTCCGCAAACAGGCAGCGGGCATCGCTCGAAGATTCCGGCTTACCTGCCGATACATGGGGGGAGGAACGCGCGACGGAAGCGGTGGGAAGGTCGGGAGCTGAGCGAATGAAATGGTCGGGGCGTTGGAGGCTCGTGATCGCTCTGGCAATCGGGCTGGGCATCCTTTGGCTCATGGTCGTCCCGGATCCTGCCGTCGCCACGACCGGGTCCCCCGGCCTCCCGGGATCACTGACCACGACGACCGAGTTCAAGCTGGGCCAGGAAGCGCAGACGCAGGTGAGCACCC
>CAZWAR010000116.1:0-7991 GCA_964631965.1 uncultured Gaiellales bacterium | reverse complement strand
CAAGTCCGTGGTGGCGAGCGTCCTCGAGCGAGAACCGGTGATCATGCCCAAATACCACTGGGATATCTCCGACCCGATAGCCTGCACCGAAGTGGTCTACGGTTCCGGAGACTTCTTCAAGACGGGGTCGGCAGCCGGACCGGGGACTTTGGACGAGCAGTGGGAGGCCGGCGGGGCTCAGAACGAAGCTGCGGGGCCCATCCAGGCGGACTTCGTGCGGCTGCTGCAGGGAGCGCAGGGGACGATGGGTATTGTCACGTGGGCGACGGTGCGGTGCGAGCATCTGCCGAGCATCGAGGAGGCCTATCTTGTTGCCTCCGATGGCCCGGCCGGTCTGCTGGCGTTCGCCCGCGGGCTCATCCGGAACCGCTGGGCCGACGATTGCCTGCTCCTGAACGATGTGAACCTGGCCCGGATCATGGCGGCAGCACAGGGGCGGGAGTCTGAAAAGCTGAGAGCCGGCCTGCCCCGCTGGGTGTTGTTCTACTCGATCTCGGGCGTGCGCTACTTCCCTGAGGAGAGGGTCAGCCAGCTGCGAGGCGACATCGCCGATCTCGCCGACTCGCTCGCAGTCGAACCGGTCCGAAGCGTGGGGGAGGTGACTGCTGCAGACCTGATGCAGGTGCTGCACGAGCCGCCGGCGGCTGGTCACTGGAAATCGTCCCAGGGGAAGGAGTGCGAGGACATCTTCTTCATCTCGATCTCCGAGAACCTGGAGGAACTCGTACAGGTCATGGCGGCGACCGCAGACGAGTTCGGTCTTCCCGTGGCGGACCTCGGCGTCTACCTCCAGCCGATAGTGCAGGCCGTCAACTACCACTGTGAGTTCAACCTGTTCTTCGATCCGAACAGCCCCGGCGAAAAAGCCCGCGTGGCCGAGCTCTTCGCCGCCGCGAGCAACCGGCTCGCAGACCGCGGAGGCTTCTTCTCCCGGCCCTACGGCGCGTGGAGCGAGATGGCCTACGGCAAAGACCCGGCGACGGTTGCAGCGCTACGAAAGGTGAAGAACATCTTCGACCCGAACAATGTGATGAACCCAGGGAAGCTCTGCTTCTAGGTCTGGCGAAACGATGGCCACCCGCGAGCTCTACTGGAACATCGGCTGGCACTGGCTGCTCTACCCCCTGCTCGTCGTCGCCTTGGCCCTGTTCGCCTACGGCTTCTACCGGCGGTGGCAGCTCTGGCAGCAGGGCAAGGCGGGCAAGAGGCAGCATCAGTTCTGGCACGGAGCGGCGGACGTCATCACCTTCGGATTCGGGCACGCGCGGATCGCCGCCGAGCCCTATCCCGGGGTGATGCACGTGTTCATCTTCTGGGGCGCGGTCCTACTCTTCTTCGCCACCCTCATCGTGGCCCTGCAGGCGGACCTCGGTGTCTCCGTCTTCCAGGGCGGCCTCTACCTCTTCATAAAGGCGACCGCGAACGCCTTCGGCCTGCTCGTCCTCGCGGGGCTGGTCCTGGCCGCCTGGCGGCGCTACGTGCTGCGCCCCAAGAGGCTGGACAACCGGCCCGACGACGCGATCACCCTGGTCCTGCTTGCCGTGATACTCATTACCGGATTCCTGATCGAAGGCGCGCGCATGGCGGCGGTCCCCGACTCGTGGGGCCGTTGGGGATTCGTTGGCTATGGGCTTTCGGGAACCTTCGCATCGGGATTCACCCAGTCGGGCCTTCTCGTCTTCCATCGCGTCCTGTGGTGGTTCCACCTGGCTCTCGTCTTCGGTCTCGTCGCCTACCTCCCGTATTCGAAGCTCTTCCATGTGCTTCTGGCGCCCGCCAACCAGTTCATGCGGCCGCGAGGGCCGATCGGTGTCCAGGAAGCCATCGATTTCGAGGACGACAGTGTGGAGTCGTACGGAGTCGCGGGCCTTTCGGACCTGCCCCGCAAGACCCTGTTCGACACGGACGCCTGTCTGCGCTGTGGGCGCTGTCATGATGCGTGCCCGGCCACGGCAAGTGGAAAGCACCTCGACCCCAAGGCGGCGATACAAGACCTGCGGGAATTCATGGCCGCTCCCGAAGACCGCACCCTTCTCGGTGGCGTCATCCCGGAGGCCGACCTCTGGTCGTGCACGACGTGCCGGGCTTGTGAGCAGGCCTGCCCCGTGTTCGTGGGGCACGTGGACAAGACCCTCGAGATGCGCCGCAACCTGGTTCTCATGGAGAGCCGCTTCCCACCCCAGGCCCGGTTCGTCTTCGACAACCTGGAGGTGAACGGCAACCCCCTGGGAGAGAGCGCTCTCATCCGCGGCGATTATCTCGCTGGCTTAGGAGTCCCCACCATAGTCGAGAAGCCGGACGCGGAGATCCTCTACTGGCCGGGGTGTAGCGGCAATCTGGACGTGCGCAGTCAGAAGGTGTCGGCTGCCTTGGTCGGGCTGCTCGAAGCCGCCGGGATCTCGTTCGCCACCCTCGGCAACGAGGAGAAGTGCTGCGGCGAGCCGGCGCGGAGACTGGGGAACGAGTACCTCTTCCAGACCCTGGCCCTCGAGAACACGGGGGTGCTGGACGGCTACGGCGTCAAGAAGATCGTCACCCAGTGCCCGCATTGTTTCCACATGCTGAAGCACGAATACCGCCAGTTCGGAGCCGAGCTGGAGGTGGTCCACCACACCGAGTTCTTGGCGGACCTGGTGGCGTCGGGCAGGCTGCGGCCGGCGCTGGCGGAGCCCCGAAAGGTGGCTTATCACGACTCCTGCTACCTGGGCCGATACAACGGTCTGTTCGATCAGCCGCGCGAGCTGTTGAAGGCGTGCGGTCTCGAACTCGTGGAGCTTCCCCGGCGCCGGGCCAAGGCCTTCTGCTGCGGTGGAGGAGGCGGACGCATATGGTTGGAGGAGGACGAGGGAGAACGGATCAACAATCTCCGAACGGACGAACTCCTCGGCGTTGCCCCGGATATCGCCGCGGTTGCCTGTCCGTACTGCCTCACGATGCTTCGCGACGGAGTCGATGCGCGGCAGGCCGGCGATCGGGTCCGAGTCCTGGACATAGCCGAGGTCCTCCGAGCGGCTTCTGAGCCGCGGTCCGGCCCGGAGGGAACGATCGGAGCGGCGCGCGCTACGGTCGCTCAATGATATGACTTTAGAACTTGATAAGTAGTTCTCACGTGAGTATGGTTGCAGCGAGCGACCAGGAGCGGGATAAACGAGGCGGCGGTGGCGAAGTAGGGATCCCGGTACATCGGTCTCAGGAAGGCAGTGGATATGGTCACACAGAGCGGATTGGCAGAGATCGTAGGCGCGAAGAATGTCGTCGCCGACCCGGCTGCGCTCGACGCGTGCGCCGGCGACCATAGTTTCGTCGGCAGGGTGAGACCCAGGTTCGTCGTTAAGGTCGACGGGCTGGAGACCATCAAGAAGCTGGTCAAGCTTGCCAAAGAGACGGGCACCGGGCTCGTTCCGGTGAGCTCGGGTGCTCCTCACTTCCACGGGGACACGGTGCCGTCGACGAGTGATTCGGTGATCGTCGATCTGAGCGGCATGAAGAAGGTCGACCTGATCGACGGCTTCGAGCGTGTGGCGTCGATGATCGAGCCGGGGGTGACCTTCGGGGAACTCATCCCGGCGGTGGCAGAACACGGGCTGCGTCTCAACATGCCCCTGGCGCCTCGGGCCACGAAGTCGGTGGTCGGCAGCATGCTGTCACGGGAACCGGTCATCATGCCCCACTACCACTGGGACATCGCCGACCCCATCGGATCGACCGAGGTCGTTTTCGGTACTGGGGACATGTTCCGTACCGGCGCGGCGGCAGGTCCTGGGGACATCGCCGAGCAGCGCAAAGGCGGGGGCGTGCAGAAAGAAGCGGCAGGACCGTCCGCGAGCTCGTTTCACCGCATGCTGCAAGGCTCCCAGGGGACCTTGGGTATAGTCACCTGGGCGTCCGCCCGGTGCGAGCTCATCCCCGACCGAGAGCAGCCGTATTTCCTGGCGTCCAACGATGTGAGCAAGCTCATCGAGGCCGCCCGCTGGCTCATTCGCCTGCGTCTCGGGAACGAGCTCCTCATCCTCAACAAGGTCGATGTGGCTGCGCTCGTGGCGGCAGGTGACGCGGAATACGCGAAGCTTGTGGCCGCACTCCCGCAGTGGGTGCTCTTCTTCAACCTTGGAGTCTACAAGTACTTCCCTGACATGAGGATGGCGGGCCTCATCCAGGATACCCGGGAGCTCATGCAGCGGCTCAGTCTGCAGACGGCGCAGAACGTCGGTGGTGTCGGAACCGGTGAGTTCCTGGACATCATCCGCCGGCCGTCTGTGGAACCCTACTGGAAGCTGCGGCGCACCGGCGGAGTGCAGGATATCTTCTTCATCACGCAGTCGGGCAAGGTCCCGGGGCAGATCAAGGTTATGAGCGAAGCTGTGGAGGCCGCCGGCTACCCGGCCGACGCCATGGGCATCTATGTGCAGCCCATCGTGCAAGGGACCAACTGGCATGTGGAGTTCAGCCTCTTCTACGACCCGAGCGAAGCTGCTCAGGCGAAGATCGTCCGGGGGCTGGCCACCACCACCACCAAACCGCTGACGAGCGCGGGGGCGTTCTTCTCCAGACCGTTCGGTGAAGCGGCTCGCCAGATCATGAACAGAGACGCTGCGTCCGTTGCGGCCTTGAAGAAGTTCAAGGCCATCGTCGACCCGGCCGGCGTTCTCAACCCCGGCAAACTCTGCTTCTAAGGGAAGGACGGTTGCGATGCCGCTAGAAGACTACCGGGCCGACATGGAGTCCTGCTGCCGGTGCTCGGCCTGCAAGTTCATTCCTTTGGAGATGATCACCGGTCAGGAGCACTCGTTCGCCTGCCCCAGCATTCAGCGCTTCAACTTCCACTCGTATTCCGGCGGCGGTCGGATGGGCTTCGGCTTGGGCCTCATCCACGGACGGGTGGAGTACACGCCGAAGACCGCTGAGGTAGTGTACAACTGCAACCTGTGCGGGGCCTGCGACATCTCCTGCAAGTACGCCATGGAGTTCGACGTCCTCGAGCCGCTGTACGCGATACGCGAAGAGTGCGTCAAACACGGCCAGACGATCCCGGCCTGGGACAAGCTGGTCGCCGGCATGGCCAAAGGGGCGCCCACCCTGGCCGAACCGAAGGGCAAACGGGGCCAGTGGGCCAAGGACCTGGACGCGAAGGATGCAACGACGGGTACGTTCCAGGTCCTCTTCCACGCCGGCTGCCTGGCGAGTCACGACCCGGCCGCCGGTAAGGTGGCCGCCACCGCGGTCTCGCTCCTCAGCAAGGCCGGGGTGGACGTCGGTATCGCCGGAGACAAGGAGCTCTGCTGCGGCGGCCGCGCCTACGAGATGGGCTACCGCGACGCGGCCGTGGCCCAGGCGGAAGCGAACGTCGCCCGCTTCAAGGCATCGGGGGCGCAAGAGATCGTCACCGGCTGCGCTCACTGCTACCAGTACTTCAAAGTGCTCTACCCCAAGCTGGGCTTGGATCACGGCTTGAAGGTGAGCCACATCACCGAGTACCTGGCCGGGCTTGTCGCGGCGGGCACGTTGAAGCCCACCAAATCAGTGGATATGACCATCACCTATCACGACCCCTGCCACCTGGGGCGTCTCAGCGAGCCGTGGATCGCGTGGAAGGGCGTGCAACGCGAGCGGCACATGCGCGTGTACGATCCGCCTCGGGTGCTACGCCGGGGGACGTACGGGGTGTACGAGCCGCCGCGCGAGCTGCTGAAGAGCATCCCCGGCGTCAAGCTGGTGGAGATGGACCGCATCAAGGAGTATGCATGGTGCTGCGGGGCCGGCGGAGGCGTTCGTGAGAGCAACCCCGAGTTCGCCGCCTTCACGGCGGCCCAACGTGTTGCCGAAGCCGAATCCACCGGGGCGGAAGGGCTCGTCACCGCCTGCCCGCACTGCGTCCAGAACCTGGCCGGGAACTCAGCCGACCTCCGGGTGTATGACGTCGTCGAGATCTTGAACAAAGCGATTTAAGGGGCGACGAGACATGGCACTAACGAAAGAGCAGTATCAGGCCTTCGTGGCCATCGTCGGGCCGGAGAACATCTCGGACGACCCCGTGGATCTGGATGCTTGGGCGTGGCGGTCGGGCCAGGCGGCCATGGCCCAGGACTTCAAGCCGCGGTTCGAGGCCATCGTCATGCCGGGGAGCACCGAGGAGGTGCAGGCCCTCGTTCGCCTGTGCAACAGGCTCGGTGTCCAGTTCAAGGCCTCGAGCACAGGCTGGGGCGTCTACTGCGACGCCGGCGGGCCAGGGTGCATCAAGCTCGACCTGCGGCGTATGAACCGCATCATCGAGATCAACGAAGAAGACGCGTACGCGGTTGTGGAGCCGTACGTGGTCCACGCGCAGTTGCAGGCCGAGCTGATGAAACGCGGCTTCACCTGCAACGTGAACGGCGCCGGAGGGGTGACCTCGGCCATGCCGCTCGCCGCGCACGAAGGCATCGGGCATATGAGCGGCACCTGCAGCATCAGCGAACGGAACCAGCTGGCGCTCGAGTGGGTGACGCCGGAAGGCGAGATAATCCAGACGGGCTCGCTTGCCGCTCTGGGCGAGTGGTTCTCCGCGGACGGCCCCGGCCCCTCGTTGCGGGGGATCGTGCGCGGCAACGTGATGCCGCTCGGTGGCCTGGGCGTCTACACCCGGGCCGCGCTCAAGATCTACCATTGGCCGGGCCCCCCGACGATGAAGGTCAAGGGCTGCTCCCCGGACTATGTGATGGAGAACCCCGGGAACTTCCTGCTCCGCTACCTTTCCTGGCCCGATGAAAACGGCCGCCAAGCCGGTTTCCGAGCGCTCGGGGAGAGCGAGGTGGCCTTCGGCATCATGGGTTTCAACCCGAACATGGTGGCGGCCAACGTGGCAACCAACAACGAGCAGGAGTTGTTGCTCGTCGAGCAGTACGCCAAGGAAATCGTTGGTCCCGGCATGTGTGTGGTTATCGCCGGCAATTCTCCCCGCGACTTCGCCTACAAGAAAGCGGTGCTCGAGCAGATCATCGTGGACACCGATGCGACCACTTTGAAGGCCGTCGAGGAAGGCGATGTCCAAGACGCGTTCATCTGGCGCTTCATCCGAGTGACCGCTTCCATCCGCGAAACCATGCGGGCCACGGGGGTGTTCGGCGGCGAGGTGTTCGGTACCGACTCCTATTTGGTCCTGCGGAACGCCGTGCAGCATTCGCGGGGAGACAAGAAAGAGCTGATCGACCTCGACCTCGTCTTCCCCGACAACATCGACCCATTCATCACCTCGCTGGAGCAGGGCCAACTCACCCATTCCGAAGTGCTGCTTCGTTGGACCCCCGACGAGCATGTGGCCGACGGCGCCATGAGGTACGTGGGCAAGGCCAACCAGAACACGGTCGACGGGCACTACGGCTTGCCGCACCACCTGTTCCACGACATGCAGCACGACTTCTTCGGCCCGCGCACCAACAACTACACCTACTGGCTGCGGAGGATAAAGAAGAGCTTCGACCCAAACGGGGTTTCCGAGGCGAGCAATCATCTGACGGCCAAGGACGTATAGGGCTTTGAACTGGGTGCGGCGGCCGAACCGCCGCACCCAGTGTCGCTCCCATAGACCGTTCGCCGCCTCGGTGCACGGGGGAGTCGACGACCTGCTAACGTACGCACCGCAACGGACATGTGCGGCAAGGAGCCAGGTTGATTCGGGTCCATACCATTCGCGATCTCGAGCGGATCACCGGCACGGCCCGGACTACGATCCACTTCTATCTTCGGCAGGGGCTGCTGCCTCGTCCCCAGAAAAGGACGGCGAGCCGGTCGCTGTACACCGACGAGCACGTCGAGATCCTGGAGAAGATCGCCGAGCTGAAGCGGCAGGGCCTTTCGCTCACCGAGATCGAGCGCGAGCTGCAGTCCCGCGTGGATCGGGTGAACGAGACCACCATCGACCTGGCGGCCCTCGAGTACGAGCGCATGCATAATCAGATCCTGGCCGTCGCCGTCAGTCACCCGGCCCGAAACAAAGGCTTCCGCATAGGGGTGGA
>CAZWAR010000115.1:0-8034 GCA_964631965.1 uncultured Gaiellales bacterium | reverse complement strand
TCTCTCTTCAGCCAAGGTACCGAGTGACTGAGCGCAGCCGGCGCTTCTTTGGCCCTCTGGGCACCCTCGCGGGGTAGCCGAGAGCTACTACAGCCATGAATTCGCCGGTGGGCTCGCCGAGCAACTCCAGAACCTCGTGCTTGATCAGGAACAAGGCGCCGAGCCAGACAGAGCCGATTCCCAAGGAGGTGGCGGCCAGCAACAGATTCTCTACTGCCGCTGCGGAACTCTGAATCTCCATCGTCCGAAAGAAATCCTTGGCTGCGTCTTGGCCGAGGCCGGAGAGGCTCGTCGCATGTTCGATCAGATCGCCGGTGTTGACCACAGCAACAACGACTGCGGCACTCACGATACTGCGGGAAGCCATTCGGAGAAGCACGGACGAGGGTCGGGCGAAATCGCCCGCGCGATCGGCAACCAGGGCCCCCAATCTGGACTTCTCGGTTCCCTGAAGCACAACAAAGCGCCAGGACTGTCGATTGTGGGCTGAGGGTGCTTGGTTTGCGGCCTCAAGAATGGTTTGGAGATCCGGGAACTCGATAGGCAGATCAGCGAATGAGCGGATGCTACGGCGATTGTGTATGCACGCGAGCACGTCGTTCGAGATGCTATCTGCGTCAAGTCTTTCTTCACGACCAGTCATCGGCAAAGACCTCCATGGCGATCACGAAGGAACTATACAGACGAGAGCACCCGGTCGGCCACTGACGCGACAGCGCGACGAGCGACCCCGGTCCCGATCGCCCGCGCCCACTGAGGCCAGCATGGTTGGCGCCAGTGGGACTGAATCCCAGCAAGCCCTCTCCCCCATTACCCGATTCGTGCCCGGCCCCCCGACCGGCCGGCGTAAGACTCACCACCCGACCAGGCGTTATTCCCTGCAACTGCCCGTTTCTCTGAATCGTCGCGCTCAGTACGCTCAAAGAGCAGACTCGGAAAAAGAATGAGGCCGGTCGCGGCCGTAGGAGGTGAGACCGATGCTGGCAGTGGGCGACAAAGTGACGGTCTTGTTCAGTGAGTGCAAAGGCTTCGGGGCGGAGAAGGTCGGTAAGTACGGTACGGTGACCAAGGTGGAAGCGCTCCGGGAATTGGTGGCAACCTACCGGATCGAGTTCCCGGAGGGAACGTGGGAGTATCTCGATCGGGAGGTCGAGAAGGCAGCGTGAGACCTGCTTGGCACCGCTGGCTGGACCTCAGGCCTCCCCAACCTATCGAGACATCATCACCGACGCCGAGTGCCATCGCACGCGAATGGCGCCCGGCGACGTGCCCCGGCGTCAATCGCCGGCTCCCCACTTCTCCACTTCGATGAGGCACGAGTTGTTCGCCATGCCTGTGGATGTCGGGGTGATGAAACGTTTGGGCGTGAGGATGTTCACACAGCCCGCCCGGTCGGGCGACTCTCCCGGCTCACCGGTCGGTTCGTAGTCCGCGCACGACTCATAGGAGTGCACGACGCCCGCCGGCACCCGTTCGGTGAGACGAGCCACGAGGATCACCGAGCCCCGGTCGTTGAAGGCCCGCACCAGGTCGCCGTCAGCTACGCCGCGGGCCGCGGCGTCGGCCCTGCTCATCCGTATGATCCAGTAGTAGCGCCCGTCTTCCTTGAGCACCCTGTGGTCCTTCACCTCGTTCGTCCAGGAGTCTTTGGCATCCCCCATGGTGTGGAAGCTGAACCGCGGATGCGGGGAGATGAGCTGCAGCGGATACTTGCCGACAAGCTCCTCCGTCCGATGTCCCTCCCACGAGGCGATGTATTGCGGGCCCATGGCCGGCCGTTCGGGGTCGACACCGCCGCTCTCCTCGAACCTCTCGAGACTCGTGGCCACGAACTCGATCTTGCCCGAGCGGGTCTGGAGGCTGGAAGCATCGACGACGTCGGCCGGATGCGGTCCCCAGTCGGGTGTGTCGCGCGAGCGCCCCTCTGCGAACCAACGCAGGGCCGGCGTTGGGGGCCGGTCTTGCGGCGGCGGGACCACGTAGTAGCCCTTCTTCTCGAAGTCCTCCCAGCTGATAGCGGTCGGCAGGTCGCTCGCGTGGAACATCTGCTTGACCCAGTCGAGCTCGGTCTTGCCCCCCATGGTGTAGGCGTCGTAGACGCCGAGGCGCCGAGCCAGTCCGGCGAAGATCTCGTAATCGGATTTCGACTCGCCGAGCGGCTCGATGCACTTCTTCTGCAGCACGATGATCCGGTGGCTGGGCGAGGTGTTGCCGTCGGGCACGTAGCCGGAGGCGTAGGCGCACTCGCTGATATCCCAGCGCTCGAAGTTGGTGCAGGCCGGCAGGATGACGTCGGCGAACTTGGCCTCGCCCTCCATCCAGATGCTCTGGTTGACCACGAAGGGGATCGCGTCGTTCTGGTAGGCCTTTACGTAGCGGTTGGTGGCGGTCATGGTGCCGAAGAAGGAGCCGCCGTAGCGGTAGTACATGCCGACCGGCCTGTAGCCGTCGGCCGGGTAGTGGTAGTCGCGAAACTGGGCCTCGATGTGGGAGCCGCAGAAGCCCTTGCCCTTCCAGGCGAACGACTCGTGTTGCATGGCCTCCGGGATGCGCAGACGGGGCACGAACTGGCCGTCGCCCGCGTGGTGGAACAGCTTGGTGGCGCCGCCGTTGGGGAACATGCGGTAGACCCAGCGGACACCGGCAGCCGTATGGTCGGGATCACACGAGATACCGCCTTCCGAGTAGCCGGGGAAGAGAAAGGACTGGTCGGTGGGCGCTCCCGCAGTGGTCCCCCAGATGTTGCTGCCCGGCTTGCCGAGGCCCTGCATGGCGGCCAGGGCCACCATGGCCCGGGCCCACTCATTGCCGGTGGCGGCGCGGCACGCGCCGCCCATCCCCCCCAGGCCTCCGGCAGCGAGCATGGTGGGCTTCGAAGCCCACTCCCGGGCCAATGCCCGGATCTCACGGGCTGGAGTGTTGCTCTCGACCTCGGCCCACTCGGGGGTCTTCGGCACCCCGTCGCTCACTCCCAGCACGTAGTCCTTCCAAGCGTCGAAGCCGGTGGTGCGGGAGGCAACGTATTCCTCGTCGTAGGTCGATTCGGTGAGCCAGGTATAGGCGATACCCAGGGCCAGAGCGACATCGGTCCCGGGGCGCGGAGCCAGCCATTTGTCGGAGTAGAGACCGGCGGTGTGGTTGAAATAGGGGTCGATGAAGACCATTTTCACCCCGAGATCCTTGAGCCAGAAGCGGCGGCAGGTGCTCTCGAAGGCGGCGTAGCAGCCGGTGGTGGTCTCCGGGTCGGCCGACCAGAACACCACCATCTCGGTGTTCTCGAGCGCGTCTTCCAGCAGGTCGTACTGCTCCGGAATGCCGAGCCGATGGCTGAAGCCCCACATGTGCATGGCACCCCAGTGCCAGCCCTCCCAGCTGTCGGGATTGTGCTCGCCGTAGGTCATCCCGACGAGGTCCATGAACCGGAAGTAGGCGCTGAACCGGTAGCCCACGCTGCCCCACATGTGGTGGGAGCCCGGCGTGGTGAGCATCCCCGTGGGTCCGAGTTCCCGCTTGGTCCGCTGGATCTCGGAGGCGACCAGGTCGAAGGCCTCGTCCCAGGAGATGGGTTCGTACCCCGAGACACCCCGGTTCTGGGCGTTGCGACCACCGGGGCCGGTCGAGCCAGGTGCACCGTTCGGATCGAAGTCGACACGCTTGAGCGGCGTGAGGATGCGCTTGGGCGAGTAGATGGAGGATCTATGGGCCACCGTCCACGGGGACAAGGTCGTGCGCCGCGGCGGGGAGAAGGCTCGCCCGCGCGCCTCTATCCGCCAACCGGGGCCGTCGCTCTCCTCGAGGTCTATCGGAAGGATGCGCAAAATCCTGCCGTCCTCAACCTCGACGTGAACCGGGCCGCCGGTGCTGCTATTGGTGAGCCTCTCAATGGATGACATGCGAACCGACGCCTCCCCTCCTCGCGGCTTATCGGGTGACTCTAGCAATCTGGGGTGGCGGTGTCTATGAGGGGGCACTCTGCTACTGCCCTGGTTGGCGACCCGCCTTGTGAGGACCCAACTCCGCTTCCCTATCACACCCGCAGTCCAGCCTCATAGCCTTCTTCGACTGCGTCCAGCACGGTTCTCACGCCGTTCGCATCTCCAGCCGACTGCAGGTCCGCCACCAACCCCTTCAGATCGGCCATCAACCCGTCGACCGGTCGCATGCCGGCAGCCACCACGATGTTGTCGAACGGGCCGAGGACCATCCTCTCGCCGTTCTCAAGAGCTTCGATCGTCCTGTCCGCGTTCACGGCTGTGACCGCGTACTCGCAGTGCACCTCGACCCCCCGCTCCTTGAGGGACTCGAACAGGATGCGCTTGATGGCGAAGGGCTCCTCGCCGGCCAACTCGCAGAGCATCTCGATGATGGTCGGCTGGGCTCCGTGGTGGGCCAGGTGGTTCGCGGTCTCACAGCCGATCATCCCGCCGCCGATGACCGCCACCTTACCCGCGGCGGACACCGTGCCTTCCAGCACGTCGAGCGCGCTCACCACAAAGGACTGATTGAGCCCGGAGACCGGGATCGGGGCCGGCGTACCGCCCGTGGCGACGATGACGGCATCCGGTCTCTGCTCCTTGACCACGTCAGCCGTAAGGGGAGTGCCCAGCGCCACCTTGACCCCCAGCTTCTCCATGGTATGCCGCTGCCAGGCGAGAAAGGCCGCGATCTCCCCTTTGTAGGGCGGGACGGAAGCGAGGTAGTACTGGCCGCCGAGGCGTTCGCCCTTCTCGAACAGGGTCACGTCGTGGCCGCGCTGACCGGCGATGATGGCCGCTTCCATCCCGGCCGGACCGCCTCCGGCGACGAACACCTTCTTTTTCTCCGGAGCGGGCGTGACCGCCAACTCGTTCTCCCTGCCGGTGCGAGGGTTCATCGAGCAGCGGACGGGCAGCTGGGCGATGACCCGGCCTTCGCAGCCCAGCATGCAGCCGGTGCACTGGATGATGTCCTCGAAGCGTCCTTCCCGGGCCTTGTTGGGCAGTTCCGGGTCGGCCAGAGAGGCACGGCCCATGGCAATGCCGTCCGCCTTGCCGCTCGCCACCACCGATTCGGCCACTAGGACGTCGTTTATGCGGCCGACGGTGAACACCGGCTTGTCGACGATCTTCTTGACCGCGGCGGCGTGGTCGGTCATCCAGCCGTGGCCGGCCGCCGGCGCGGCCACCATCACGTGATGGCTGCCGTCCGTCCCGACGGAGATGTCGAAGCTGTCCACCCCGGCCTGCTCCAGCATCCACAGCTGAGCCTTGGTGTCCTCGATGGTCCGGCCGCCCGGGACATATTCGTCGGCGGATATGCGGAACTGGATGGGAAAGTCGGACCCACACTTGGCGCGAATATCGGCGATGATGGCCAACGGGAGCCGCATCCTGCTGTAAAGGCTGCCGCCGTAGGCGTCGAACCGCTTGTTGGAGTACGCGGACATGAACTGAGCGATCAGGTAACCGTGACCGCCATGCACCTCCACCCCGTCGAACCCGGCCTTCTTGGCGCGCAGCGCGCAGTCGCCGAACTCCTCGACGATGTGTTCGATCTCCTCGATGGTGAGCGCGTGCGGCATCTGCCCGGTGAAGGGACAGCAGATCGCCGTGGGAGCGACGGAGTCCAGGCTGGTGATGCCCCGGGTGGCCTGCCGGCCCGCGTGGTAGATCTGGGCGAAGATGACCGCTCCGTGAGCATGCACCCGCTCGGCCAGTTCGGTGTGGCCGGCTATCTGAGAGTCGTTCCACAGTCCGGCGATGCCGATGAACGCCTTGGCCGCAGGATCGACCGCGTAGTCCTCGGTGATGATGAGGCCCCAGCCACCCTTCGCCCTGGCCTCATGGTAGGCGAGGTAGGTCTCGGTCGCCTGCCCGTCCGGGGTGCAGTAGTTGACCACCATCGGCGACACGGCGAAGCGGTTCTTGATGGTGACGCCGCCGATCTGGAGCGGTTCGAACATGTGTTTAAGCTCTAGCACGCGATTCTCCTTTCGCATCCCCCGAGGAAGTGGCAGCCGCGCGCCCCAGGCGACGAAAATCGTCGCCGCCCGGGGCGCCGCGGAACAGACGGTTCTAGCTGCTGTAGGTCAACTGCTTGAAGGTGTCCTCGGTCGGGACGTTCGGGGCCGCCTTGTTGCCCACTATCAGCTGGTCGTACGGCCACTGGCCTTTGCCCTTCTGCCACTGGACGATGCACAGAGGCGACTTGTAGCAGTTGGGGGTCACCCGTGAGGGGCCGATCTTCGGCGTGGCGTCGACCGGGACGGTGAAGTCGATCTCGCCCGATATCGTCATCAGCTTCGTCTGCTTCACCGCGTCGATGTAGGACCGCGGGTCGGCGAGGTTCTGCGTCCGCTTGATGACGTCTATGCCCCATTCGAACACGGAGAAGTGCTGGAGGGGCTGCGTCCACTGCGCGTTGTTGCGTTTCTCGAACTCATCCGCGAACTGCTTGGCAGTCTCGTTGAGGAGCGGCGAGGTGAAGGGATAGGCGGGAGTCCACATACTCTCGCTGGCCAGCCCGATACACAGGTCGCCCAACGCGGCCGCGGCCTGCGGGAACTCGAGGCACATCGACCACACCCCGGTCTTGGGCCGGAACCCCTGCTGGATGCACTGCTTCCAGAAGTTGGTGAAATCGGGCGGGGTGAACAGCCCCAGGGAGACCTCGTCCCCGTTCTTCTTGAACTGGGATATCTGCTGGGTGTAGTCCTCGAGCCCCACCGGATACTGGTCGGTGAAGTCTCCGGTGTATCCGTGCGGTTCCATGGCCGCCTTGAACGGGTCGAGCCAGGCGTTGCCGGGGGCGCTGTTGGAGAGCAGCACCGCGACCTTCTTGTTCGTCTGGATGGTGTCGAAACAGGCGAAGAACGACTCGATGATGTCTTCGAGGCCCCAGAAGAAGTTGTAGGTCCACTTGTATTCTTTTGTCGGGTCGCCGCCCCGGCCGTAAATGAAGTTCTGCCAGGGAACGTCGGTGGCGAGGCAGGGCACTCCGGCCGCTTCGCACTGGTCGGCGACCGGGTTCACCACGTCGGCGGTGGAGTCGACGAGCACCAGCTTCACCTTGTCGTTGTTGATGAGGTCACCCGCCACCTGGGCGGCGCGGTTGGCGTCGGACTGGCTGTCCCTCGCCACGAACTCGATGGGGTGTTTCTTGCCGTCGGCCGAGACGAGACCCTCTCCTATCGCCTCTGTCGCCCGTACCAGGCAATACTGGTCGGGCACCCCGAAGGCGGCCAGGACTCCGGTGGTCGGCGTGACATAGCCAACCTTGATCTCGTCGCCCGCCTCGGCGCCGGTGGTCGCGGTGGTACCGGGGGCGGCAGACGTGGTGGTCGGGGCTGCAGTGGTGGAGGTGACTGCCGCCGTCGTGGCCGGCCCGGCCGTCGTGGCGGTTTCCGCCGTGGAACCGCAGGCGGCGAGGACGCCGCCAAGGCCGGCCCCCGCCCCCACCGTCGCGCCGGCGATGCCCGCCAGCTTGAGAAAATCGCGGCGGCTTACGTTGCGTTCGTCGCTCATCATCGATCCCCCTCTTTCCGATGCTCCTACAGGTGCTCTATGACGTCCTCTGTGGTCGTGACCAGCGCTATCGCCGGGATCATCCCCTTGATCATGGCCTCGTGCAGTTCCCTGTTGCCGTCAGTGGTGGTATCCGAAGGCACGATGAGGTTGAAGAAGCGGTCGGCAAGGGCAAAGGCCGCGGTGCCGACCGACATGCCTGTGGCGACCCCGGCGAGGACGACCGTCTCGATGCCTTGCTCGGCCAGGTACTGCTCGAGAGTGTCGCCTCCCATGAAGATGTTGAACGGCCAGTTGTAGAAGACAGCCTCGCCCGGAAGCGGCTTCAACTCGTCGATGACTTCCGTGTCCCAGGTGCCCCTGCGGTTGACGTCCGCGCTGCGCACCCCATCCCAGAACATGCCGTATGCCGGGAATTTCGTGTCGTAGGGTGTGTGGGCGATCATGAAGATCACCGGGAGGCCCTTCTCCCGGAAGGAGGCGAGCAGCCTCTGGATGTTGTCGATCACCCCCTCCTCGCGCGCGGCCAGGG
>CAZWAR010000114.1:0-8037 GCA_964631965.1 uncultured Gaiellales bacterium | reverse complement strand
CCGTTCAGCGGAGCACCCGTGCTATCCACCAGGTGCAGAGCGATCAAGCTGCGGGTGAAGCTGACGCCGGCCGTGGAAGCAGCCGGTATGACCAATCCGAGTCGACCGTACGCCCCACCAGTGCCCCACAGCTTGAAGCGAAGAGTCGTCACCCCATCAGACAAGAGTTCCTTCGAGGCGGTAGCAGGCGTTTGCTTGAACCATGCGGAATCGCCGTAGGGCCCTCCGTACGCCACCTGGTCGCTGTACTGGATGGTTACGTTAGTGGTATAGAAGGTGAGGGTGACATCCTCGGTAACGTCGACATTCATCTTGAACTGATACGTGCCCGCGTAGTTCATCTTGAAAGAGTACGTGCCGGGGACCAGATCTCCACCGACCTCGCCTGCTGAATCAGTGTAGATCCCCGGGTTGGCGGGAAACCACCGAGTCGCGTAGGCGCTGCCGCTCCCGTAGCTCGCGATGCCACCGCTTAGACCGGATCCCGTGGAGTCCAGAAGCCGCAGGGTCACGTGTACCGTTGCCGGTTCATCCGCCTGAGCCGGGGCCGCGTTGAGAATCACGGCCAAACTCAGCCCCAAGACCACCGCAAGAATCCCGACCCAGAGGACACCGAAACGCCCTCTCGTCCAGCGACGCGCTGCTGTTCCCATTCGCGAATCACCTCTCTCCAAATTCAGACTGGTTGTCAGACTCCTCCGCCTTCGTTCAAGACTCCGTCAGCAGCGCCTCCTCAGATAGGTCGCGTCGTACGTCTCCCCGTAGATAGCATGGACGAACTGCTTTCCCGCGGCAGGCCCGCCACCGGCGCCAACACGTCCCGGTCCATGGCTTTCCCTCGTCGCCTCCCAACGGGTTTCCCCCTTTTCGTTTCGAGAAAACGCGGAAACTCTAGGAAAGCCTCGAGCACACTGCGGGGCTTGTCCGTATACACTGACATTACCTCCGCCTCACGTTCTGGTCAAACATTTCGCCGAAGAGACGAAGCATCGTGCCAAGTAGCTAGAGAGCGCGCTCGCCCCAAACGTTGACGTTACGTAGAATTCCGGATCCCGCGCGATGAGGGCGGCGCCTTTCCGAGTGTCTCACCCACTGCAAACGCCATGGCGACGACCAGGCTGCAAGCTCCACTGGATTCTGGTCACGTTGGCCGGTGCAAGGGTCTTTGCGTATCCTGAGCCTCGAGAGCGCCGGTGATGCCCGAGAGAAGTTCGCCGGCGGCATCGGCCGTGGCCCGCGCGCCTAAATGGCCTCGGTCGACTACTGTCGGCAGCGCCGCGACCTGCCTACTGGCGGGCTCTTCTCCCTTGGTAGGTGGGCCCAGCAGGACTCGAACCTGCGACCGGCCGATTATGAGTCGGCAGCTCTAACCAACTGAGCTATGGGCCCCGGTGATCTCCCATTCTAGCGTACGTGTGCCCCGTGAGCGGTTGAGCCGATCACCTGGACAAGCTCCACACATCCCCCAGCAGTCCTCGGGCCGGCGGTAGGAGAACGATCAGTCTTCTTCGGCGGGGTGTTCCGGTTGCGGCCGGGCCGGCGCCTCTCCGGCGGGCACCTTCTCCAGCACGAACACGCCGTAGGCCGCCCGCAGGTTCGGCCACAGCTTGAGCGGGCGTTTGGGCCCCACATAGAAGTGCCGCACGATGCGTATCCCGTGCTCCCGAGTGAACCCCCGAAAGTCCTTGATGGTCAGGAAGTGGATGTTCGGCGTGTTGTACCACTGGTAGGGGAGCGAACCAGTCACCGGAGCCTTTCCGGTAAAGAGCAACTGGAGGCGGGACTTCCAGTGTCCGAAGTTCGGGAAGCTCGCGACCACGTACTGGCCGACCCGCAGGGCTTCCGTGAGCACTGCCACCGTCTCCCGGGCCTCCTGGAGGGTCTGACTGAGGACGACGTAGTCGAAACTGTGGTCGGGATAGTAGGAAAGACCCTCGTCGAAGTCGCCGTGATAGACGGTGACACCCTTCGCCACCGCGTCGTACACCTTGTCCTCGACGATCTCGATCCCCGTGCCACGTATCTTCTTCGCGTCAATGAGCATCTTGAGCAATACGCCTCTGCCGCATCCCAGGTCGAGGACTCGAGCCCCCTCTGGAACCACGTCCACGATGAAGAGATGGTCCCAGCGGACCCCTTCCGCGTTCCTCGCTACGCCGCTAGGCACGGGAGAGCCCCCGCTGCCGGGCCGTGGTGTCCAAGAAGTGCCATACGACACGGGTGAGATCTTTGTTTTCGAGAAGGAAGGCATCGTGACCGCTCGACGAGGTCATCTCCACGTACGTGCAGTCCAGTCCGTTACCCTTGAGAGCGTGCACGATCTCCTTCGATTGGTACGGCGGATAGAGCCAGTCGCTGCTGAACGCCACCATGAGAAAACGCATGTCCTGAGGCAGTTCTCGGAAAACCTCCACGAGCACGCCGCGGTCGGCGGACAGATCGTAATAGTCGAGCGCCTTGGTGATGTAGAGGTACGTATTGGCGTCGAACCGCCGAGTGAACACCTCGCCCTGGTGTCGGAGGTAGCTTTCCACCTCGAACAGCTGCCCTCCGTCCTCCTCGACCGCCTTTGGTTCGCGCATCCGCCTGCCGAACTTTTCCTGCATCGCCTCGTCGGACAGGTAGGTGATATGCCCGATCATGCGAGCTACGGCAAGGCCAGCATCCGGGGGATCACCATCGTAGTAGTCACCGCCTTTCCAGTCGGGGTCGCCCATGATGGCCTCGCGGCCCACCTCGTTGAACGCTATCTGCATGGGCGAATGCCGGGAGGCCGACGCGATGGAGATCACCGACGAGACCATGTCCGGGTAGGCCACCGCCCACTCCATCGCCTGCATCCCCCCCATCGAACCACCTGCCACGGCGAGCAGCTTCGATATCCCCAGGTGCTCCACGAGCATCTTCTGCGCCCGTACCATGTCACCGACCGTCACGAAGGGGAACGTGAGCCCGTACCTTCCCCCGGTTTCCGGATTCGTGCTGCTCGGGCCGGTGCTGCCTTTGCACCCGGCTATCACGTTGGAGCAGATCACGCAGAACCCGTCGGTGTCGAAGCCTTTGCCCGGCCCGACCATGGTCTCCCACCATCCGGGCTTCGTGTCACCGGCGTAGTAGCCGGCCGCGTGGGCGTCGCCCGAGAGTGCATGCAGGATCAGTACTGCGTTGCTGCGCGATTCGTTGAGCGTTCCGTACATCTCGTACGCGATGGTGACGGGCTCTATCATCCTCCCGGAATCCAGGGTGAGCGAGGGGAAGGTGACGCTCCGCAACTCGACCTCGCCCACGGACACCCCGAGGGCCTTCCTATCGTGGATGTAGTCGCTCATGCCGTGGATTATACGGCGGTTTCTATTGCGGGTGCTCCAGCGGCGAGACGTCCTCCTGGGGACGTCTCGGACAGGTTCAACCGCGAAAGCGGTTCGTGATGGGCAGGCGCCTGTCTTTGCCGAACGCCTTTGGAGTTATCCGGATTCCGGGCGGAGCTTGACGACGCTTGTATTCGTTGCCGTCGATCATAGCGAGCACCCGCTGCACCTCATAGCCGTCGATACCAGCGGCCACGATCTCCTCCGCACTCTCGTCGTTCACCACGTACGCGTCGATGATGCGGTCGAGCACCTCATAGGGCGGCAGCGTATCCTCATCGACCTGATCGGCGGCGAGCTCCGCCGAAGGCGCCCGGTCCAGGGTCGCCTGTGGTATGGGCCCGTCGCCCGGACCGAGGGAGTTGCGGTATTCGGCCAGGCGGTACACCAGGGTCTTGGGCACGTCCTTGATGACGGCGAACCCGCCGGCCATATCGCCGTAGAGCGTGGCGTAGCCGACGGCCATCTCGCTCTTGTTTCCCGTGGTGAGAACGAGGTACCCGAACTTGTTCGACAAAGCCATGAGGATATTGCCGCGGATGCGGGCCTGCAGGTTCTGTTCGGTGACGCCGGGGGGCGCGTCGCCCAAATGCTCTTCGAGCGTGTCCAAATATGCTCCGAAGATCGTCTCGATCGCGATCTCCTTGAAATTGGCGCCCAGCCGCTCGGCGGTCTCCCGAGCGTCGCTCTTCGTTCCCTCGCTGGAATAGCGGGAGGGCATGGAGACGGCGTTCACCCTCTCCTTGCCGATGGCGTCGGCAGCGATACAGGCCGTGAGGGCCGAGTCGATACCCCCGCTGATGCCCATGACCACCTGCTGGAACCGGTTCTTCCGTACGTAGTCGCCCACCCCCAGGCAGAGCGCCTTGTACACCTCCGCTTCCACGCTCAGACACTCGCAGATCGGCGAGCCAGTCTCCGGCTCGACGAGGACCGGGGCTGCGGGAGGACGCTCCCCCGCAGAGAGGGAAGCCACGTTCGCGTCGTTCTCCGCCGGGGGCCGGTCCACCGTGATGATCTCCAGCTGCCACCGAGGAGCGGTGCATCCCGCCGATCCCGTGGCCTCCTCCGCCGTGAAGGAGTCAAGCGGCAGATCCACTGTTTCCGCGGCCCCCCCCGGATCGACCGATGCCTCGAGGTCGACGTCGACGATCAGCAGCTGTTCCTCGAACTGCCTCCCTCTTGCGACCAGTGACCCGTCGGGAGCGAAGACAAGGCTCTGACCGTCGAACACCAGCTCGTCCTGCCCTCCCACCCCATTGACGTACGCCACATAGCACCCAGCCTCGCGGGCGCGGGCGGCCAGCATGGTCTCCCGCTCCTTCCCCTTGCCGACGTGATAGGGAGACATCGACAGATTGACGACCAGGCGGGCGTCCCCGTCCCGGGCGGCCACGGCAGTGGGACCGAGTGGTTCCCACACGTCCTCGCAGATGTTGAGTCCGAAGTGGACCCCCGAGAAATCCACGACCCCGGTATGGTCCCCGGCGGCGAAGTAGCGCTTCTCGTCGAATACGGCATAGTTCGGGAGGCACATCTTGCGGTAGGTACCAGCCACCTTGCCCCCGCAGAGCACCGCGGCAGCGTTGTAGACGGCAGTACCCTCAGCGACCGGGACCCCAACGAGAGCGCACACTCTTTGGTTCGCCTCAGCGACCTCCAGGAGCACCTTCCGGCACTCGGCGAGAAAATGGTCTTTGAGGAGGAGGTCTTCCGGCGGATACCCGGAGAGCACCAGCTCGGGGAAGGCGACGATATCGGCACCGGCAGCCTCCGCCGCCCGCATATGCTCGATCACCAAGGCTGCGTTCGCTTCCAGGGCTCCTACGGTCGGGTTGACCTGGGCCAGAGCGATCCTCACCTGGCGGTCTCCAATACCCCGATGACCTCGTCGGTCTTGGCCTTGAGCAAAGCCTTGTCGCCGCGGGTCTCCACGTTCAGACGCACCACCGGCTCGGTGTTCGACATCCGGACGTTGAACCGCCACTTCTCGTACTCGATGCTGACTCCGTCTGTTTCATCGACGTTCAGAGCCGCGGACGCATACCGACTCCGCACCGCCTCGAGGGCGGCCCCGGGATCGGTCAACGTCAGATTGATCTCTCCACTCACGGGATAGCGTTCGATGCGATCGGCCAGCATCTCCGAGAAAGGCCTGCCCGCTTCGCTGATAGCCTCCACCACCTGTAGCCAGGGGATCATCCCCGAATCGCAGTACGAGAACTCGCGGAAGTAGTGGTGGGCGGACATCTCGCCCCCGTAGGCCGCGTCGACCTGCCGCATCTTCTCCTTGATGAACGCGTGCCCGCTCTTGCACAAAACCGGGACGCCCCCCGCCTGCTGCACCAATTCGACGGTGTTCCACACCAGACGAGGATCGTGGATGATGTTCGCACCCGGACTGCGCTTGAGGGCCCGCAGGGCCAACAAGCCCACGAGGTAGTACCCGTCGACGAACTGCCCCTTCTCGTCGAAGAAGAAACAGCGGTCGAAATCACCGTCCCAGGCTATGCCCAGATCGGCCCCGGCCTCGACTACCGCCTGAGACGTCATCGCCCGGTTCTCGGGGAGAAGAGGATTCGGGACACCCATCGGAAACGTGCCGTCCGGTTTCGCGTTGATGTCCACGAACTGCAACGGCAGATGGGGTTCGAGCATATCGACCACCGGCCCTGCACCGCCATTGCCCGGATTGACCACCACCTTGAGCGGACGCAACACCTCCCTGTCGATGTAGGTGAGAAGGTGCTCGACAAAGGCAGGTCTCATGTCCTTGGGTTCCACCGATCCCGGTTCGACGCCGGGCCTCGCCCAGGCCGCTGCAGCTTCTCCAGCCGCCGCGCGTGCTGTCCCAGCCGTGAGCCGGCTCCGCACCATCTCCTCTATCTCGAGCAGACCGGTATCGGAACTGATGGGCCGCGCTTGGGACCGGGTGAACTTCATGCCGTTGTACTCGCGGGGATTGTGGCTGGCCGTGATCATGACACCCCCGTCAACTCCCAGGGTGAAGGTGGCGAAGTACACCTCCTCGGTGCCGACCTGGCCGATATCGACGACGTCCACCCCTGCAACGTTCAGCCCGCGGGCCAAGGCTGCACTGAGTTCCGGGCTGGTGAGCCGGATGTCGTGCCCCACAACGACACGCGATGGATGGATGAGTTCCGCGTACGCTCCCCCGATGAGTTCCGCCATGCCGGTGTTCAGTTGCTCCGGCACCTTGCCGCGCACGTCGTATGCTTTGAAACTCTCGAGGCGCACAGGCTCATTCATGACCAGCGTCCTCCCGGGGGTCTGCTCGAGATTGCACAGGAGTTCTCTATTGCTATACTACGCGAGGTCTACGCTCCTCGGTAGCTCAATGGTAGAGCACCTGACTGTTAATCAGGGTGTTGCAGGTTCGAGCCCTGCCCGAGGAGCCATTTCCTTTCTTACCCCTGTGAGAGAGCGACTATGCTCACCCGTTCGGTGCGCGCTATGCCGCCTGGATGAGTTCCCGCAGGTGCCCCTCCGCGTCGGCGCCCGGGTCCTCAGAGATCTCGCACCCGCAGTCCGGGCACACGAGGGTCTGGGGCCGGCTCGCCCCAGCAACGTGTGTCCCCGTGCGGGCCGGCCGTGTCTCCTGCACGACGGGACGAAGCGCCGCGCCGCAGCAGGTGCATCTGTCGCCCGGCCGCAAGCGGGCCAAGAAAGTCGCAAGAGATTCCGGACGCGCCTCCACATGCTCCATCTCACTCACACCCTTCCGTTCACAGCCTTCTCATGACGGCGATGACCTTTCCACCGATAAGAGGGTCACGCGCGTAGATGGGTTCCATCAGGTCATTCTCCGGCTGGAGGCGCACACGGTCCGCCTCGCGAAAGAAGCGCTTCAGCGTGGCCTCGTCGTTGAGCAGAGCCACGACGATATCCCCGTCCACCGCCGTCTCCTGTCGCTTCACCACCACGATGTCGCCGTTGAAGATACCCGCGTTCACCATGGAGTTGCCTTTCACCCTCAGGGCGAAGCAATCTTCGTCCCCCCCGAGAAAACCCGGGATGTCGAGCGAATCCTCGATGTTCTCGTCGGCGAGGAGCGGTAGGCCGGCCGCGACCCTCCCCACCAGGGGCACCGAACGCGGCCCACGGCCGGTCCCCAGCTTTCCGGCACCCGCACCACGCCCGGGCCGCACCAGTTCCAACGCTCTCCGCTTGGACGCCCCGCGCCGGATGTAACCCTGAGACTCCAGAGCGGCAAGGTGGCTCTGGACCGAGGCAGGCGAGGTGAGGCCCACTTTGGCGCCGATCTCGCGTACCGTGGGCGGGTAGCCCTGCTCCCGCACGGCGTCTTCGATTACCTGCAAGATAAGCCGCTGACGCTCCGGTAGATCACCCATCTTCGGCTCCTGTGTGAACATTCGTTCGCCTGCTTCAGTGTAGAACAAATGTTCGGGAAGAGCAACCCTGTTTCGATGAACCCTGGGCCATCAGCCGCATTCCGGCACAATCGGCCGTGCAGCCGGGCGACCTACGGCGAACGCGACTGGTCAACCCCAGCGAGTAGGGTGGCGGCGAACGTTCCGGGGCGTACCGAACAAGATCTTGAGAGTTGACTCCCCCATCTACCCGGCTTATACTCGTGCGACTCCAGCCGACGTGTCCGAGTGGCGGAATAGGCAGACGCGCTAGGTTG
>CAZWAR010000113.1:0-8055 GCA_964631965.1 uncultured Gaiellales bacterium | reverse complement strand
GCGGAGGAGAGCGGGGAGCTCACCCACGACAAGGTGATCCTCGAGCCTACGTCGGGCAACACCGGCATCGCAATCGCCATGATAGGAGCGGCCAAGGGCTATGAGGTACAGCTCTGCATGCCCGAATGCGTCAGTACCGAGCGCCGGCTGATCCTGGAAGGGTTCGGGGCTCACGTGTTCCCCACGTCGGCCAAGGAGAACATCGACGGCGCTATCCGGTACGCTCATGCTCTCATGGAGGAGTTTCCGGGCAAGTACTACATGCCCAACCAGTACAGCAATCCGGCCAACGCTCAGGCCCACTTCGAGACCACCGGTCCCGAGGTTTTCAGCCAGGCCGGCGGGAGCATCGACTACTTCGTGGCAGGCATGGGGACCTCGGGCACTCTCATGGGGACCGGCCGGTACCTTCATTCGGTGAAACCGACGGTCAAGGTCGTGGGCGTGGAGCCGGTGGAGCGCCACACGATCCAGGGACTCAAAAACATGACCGAGTCCATGAAGCCCGGCATCTATCGCGAGGAAGAGCTGGACTTGAAAGAGACGGTGGATGACGGGGAGGCGTTCGGCGTCACTCGTTTGCTCGCTACTCGGGAGGGTCTGTTTGTGGGTACGTCGGGAGGAGCGGCGACAGCCGTGGCACTGCGCGTCGCCGAGCGTATCGACGGTGGCACGATAGTGGTGGTCCTCCCCGACCGCGGTGACCGCTACCTGAGCACCATGCAATTCCGTTCGGTGTGCGCGAAGTGCCCGCCGTGATGCCCTAGACGGCCTCCACGAGGAGGGCCTTGTCGGTCAGTGCGTCCACGTAGACGACGGCCGCTCTCAGCCCGCCCTTCTGGTCGGCCGGCAGCTTGACCACCCACGCCAGCAGGCGTCTTCGGGCGAGTCTCCAGCTTATCGGCGGCCCTCCTCGGGTAGGCCGCTGCGCAGACCGTCGGCGCGGGCTCGACCCCTAGGTTCCTCTCCGTTTCGGGCCTCAAACCCACGGGGACGCAGGCTACAATGGGCCTCGACACGTGAAAGGGGCGATTGATGGGATCCGAGGAATTCGTCTTCGATTCGCATGGCGTTCAGCTCGCAGGTACGCTCGTAACGCCCGACCGGAACAATGGGGAAGCTTCGGCCGAGACTGCTAAAGGGTTCCCCTGCGTCCTGCTCCTCCCGGGGTCGGGCCGGGTGGACAGGGACGAAAACGCCAAGAAGTTGCCTTTAGACGCGCTGCGGCAGATAGCCGAGGATCTGGCCAGCAGGGGGATCGCGTCGTTTCGCTACGACAAGCGTGGAGTGGGCGAGAGCGGAGGTGAGTATTGGACCGCCGGTTTCTTCGACCATGTCGCCGACGCGGAGGCTGCTGTGGAGTTCCTTCGGGGAAGGGGCGATGTAGACCCGGCCAGGGTCTATGTTCTCGGTCACAGTGAGGGCGCCTACATCTGCATCCGCGTCTGTGCGGAGCATCCGGATGTGGCGGGGGCCGTATTGCTTGCGGCCGGGGCACGGTCGGGTGAGGAGGAGCTGCGTTGGCAGGCAGCCAGGGTGATCGACACCCTCACCGGCTTCAATGCGTTCCTCATCAGACTCCTGCGTATCGACGCGCTGAAGTCTCAAGCCAAGCAGTTGGAGAAGATAAAGCGGTCTACCAAAGCCACATACCGCATCCAACTACGCCGGTTCAACGCCAAGTGGATGCGGGAGTTCCTCGCCTACGATCCGGCCCCCGATCTGGCCCGGATCCAGGTGCCGGTGCTTGCCATAACAGGGGCCAAGGACATCCAGGTGGATCCCGCCAATCTCGAGACGATGACGAATCTGGTCAAGACGCCGCTCGAGACTCACGTCGTGCCCGACGTGAGTCACCTGTTGAGAAGGGTGGACGGCCCCGGCGGGCTCGCCACCTACAAGAAGCAGGTCAAACGGCCGGTGGACGCGCGGGTGCTCTCGTTGGTGGGGGAGTGGGTGGAGCGGCAGGCGACCGGGCGCGCGGCGGCCGAGAGCTGAGCAGCCATGGGGGCGGTGCCGCCCGGGCCCATACTGGAACCGAGATCCGTGCGGGTGCTACTCCGCCAGGCTCACCTCAGCCACCTCCACCGCTTTCCCGTCCTCCGTCTGGAAGAACACCAGCGTGAAGGGCCCCGCGTCGGCAGGCACGTCGTAGATGGCGAACAACTGCACGGTCTGCACGTTGCCCAGTTCGGCCATCGATAGGTTGTCGTATCCTTCGCGCGCCAGCCGGTAATTGTCAGCAGCCTCGCTGGGCTCGTCTTCCTCGTACAGCGTGCCGGCCGAGTCCCGCAGCTTGACCGTAGCGATATCCAGTCCTCCGCTCAGCCCTTCCTTTCCCGCGAACTCGAGCGTGGCGACGAAGAACGCACCGTTCTCAGGAAGTGCGACGTCGGTTTCGGACAGGACGTTGACCACTTGCTCCAGCTGCTCCCCGCCGGTGACCGTGAACGAAAGGTCGCCCACGGCGAAGGACTCACCCACCTCATAGGCGGTGGCTCCTTCGCCGCCGTCCGCTGCCGCGGTCTCACCGTCGCTGGTAGTGGTGCCACCAAGGGTGCCGGGAAGCGTTTGTGTCGTGGCGGTCGACCCGCTCTGCCCCGACGTCGCCGGAGACGACTCCGAGGACATGGTAGTGGTCATGGTCTCCTGTGGGCTCGAATTCCCACAGGCGCTCAGCAGGACCGTACTCGCAAGCAGTACGGACACCAGCACCAGGAACGACAACGAACGAACATGCATCCCGATCTCCTTCGGACCTTGAGCCCCGCTGCCGGCAGCCGGGGGCTGTGATGTACCGAGCAAGGATAGTGCCCCGTGCGACCGGTATGCAACAGAGACCGGCTAAAATATGATCCTGCACGATCAAACCATCATCGAACGAACGACGACGAGACCGGGAGTCCTGAACATTGCACGGCCGCATCACCATCGATAGGGAGCGCTGCAAAGCCTGCCTGTTCTGCATCGAGCTCTGCCCCAAGAAGAGCATCACGCTTTCCGAAGAACTGAACCTGAAAGGCTACTTCGTGGCCGTCTTCGACGGCGCGGACGAGGGCGAGACCAGCTGCAACGGCTGTGGCGTGTGCGCGCTCATGTGCCCCGAGGTCGCGATAGAAGTGGAGCGGCTATGAAGAAGCTCATGAGCGGCAACGCCGCCCTCGGCGAAGCGGCCATCCTGTCGGGGTGTACCGCCTACTTCGGCTATCCGATCACTCCTCAGAACGAGCTGACCGAGTACATGGCCAAGCGCATGGTGGAGAGCGGTGGGGTGTTCATCCAGTCGGAAAGCGAGATAGCAGCCATAAACATGGTGCTGGGAGCTTCCGCGGCGGGAGCGCGGGCCATGACCTCGTCGAGCGGGCCCGGTATGAGTCTCAAGCAAGAAGGCATCTCCTACCTGGTGGCTGACGAACTACCGGCGGTGATCGTGAACATGGTGCGCGGCGGGCCGGGAATGGGAAACATCTCCCCATCGCAGTCCGACTACTTCCAGGCCACCCGCGGCGGCGGCCATGGCGACTACAAGACCGTGGTACTGGCTCCGGCCTCCGTGCAGGAACTCACCCTGGTAGTGCCTCTGGCCTTCGAGTTGGCGGACAAGTACCGCAATCCGGTGATCGTTCTGGGCGACGGCATGCTGGGGCAGATGATGGAGCCCATAGATTTCGACGCTCTCGAGCGTCCACCCGACGTGCACAAGGACTACATCCTGACCGGCGCCGAAAGTCGGCCGGCACAGTACATCTACTCGCTCATCTTCGACGCCAAGCTTCAGGAAGAGCACAACTGGAAACTGCAACGCAAGTTCCAGTTGATCGAGCAGAACGAGGTGCGCTACGAGACCTTCCTCATCGAGGACGCGGAGATGGTTCTCGTCGCGTACGGCATGGGCGCCCGCATCGCCAGGGGAGCCATCAAACGGCTGCGGGAGGACGGACACAAGGTCGGACTGCTGCGCCCCATTACCCTATGGCCGTTCCCGGCAAGGGCCCTGCAGGAGATGAGCGCGACGATACCCGACTTCTTCGTGTTCGAGATGAGCGCCGGTCAGATGGTGGAAGACGTCCGGCTGGCTCTGGGAGGACGAGCGAACGTGCATTTCTATGGAAGACCTGGCGGCGTGATCCCCATGCCGGTGGAGCTATATCGGATAGTCGCGCGGCATCATCTGCAGGCGCACGCGGCGCGGGGAGGGAAGTAGCCATGGTGAGAGATACGACCGACCTCAGGGTTGCGGCTGCCGGCAACGGCGGCGGTGGCGCGAGGACCATCTACAGACGCCCGGCCCTCCTGAAGCCCGCCCACTTCCACTACTGTCCCGGCTGTGGCCACGGCATCATCAACCGGCTCCTCATGGAAGTGCTGGAGGAGATGAACCTGGGGGGCAAAGCCATCTGTGTGGCCCCCGCCGGGTGCGGCATGCTTCTCTACAACTACTTCGACATCGACGTCATCGAGTCGGCCCACGGGCGAGGCTCGGCCGTCGCCACGGGCATCAAGCGCATTCGTCCGGAGAACCTGGTCCTTTCTTACCAGGGCGACGGCGACCTGGCCGCCATCGGCACCGCCGAAGGCTTCCATGCTGCGAATCGGGGCGAGAACATCACGGTGATCTTCGTAAACAACGGGGTGTACGGGATGACGGGGGGCCAGATGGCCCCGACCACGTTGCTCGACCAGGTCACTACCACGTCCCCGGTGGGTCGCTGCTCGGACCTGGCCGGGCACCCGGTGCGTATCTGCGAGGTGTTCGCCATGCTCGACGGCACTGCCTACCTGGAGCGGGTGGCGGTCAACAAGCCGGGAGCGGTCGTGAAGGCCAAGAAAGCCATCCGCAAGGCCTTCCAGTGCCAGCTGGACGGAGCCGGCTTCTCTCTGGTGGAGATCCTATCGCCCTGTCCCACCGCCTGGAAGATGGGCACGCTCGAAGCCTGCAGATGGGTGGACGACGTGATGAGCAAGCGTTTCCCACTTGGGGTCGTCAAGGACGTGACCGCCTGCGCGGCACCTGGGGGGACGGCGCAGGGCGCCGGTGAGCCGGTCCCCACCTCCGCTGGCGCCGCCGCGCAAGCTGCGGCGCCGATCTCCGGGGAGGGCGCCTGATGCTGATCAAGACCCTCTTTTCTGGTTTCGGTGGCCAGGGCGTTCTCTCCATGGGTACCACGCTGGCCACCGCCGCCATGCTCGAAGGCAAGCACGTCACCTACTTCCCCGCCTATGGGGTGGAAGTGCGGGGCGGCACGGCCAACTGCACCGTCGTGGTCTCCGACGAGGAGATCGCCTCCCCGGTGGCGTCTGATCCCGAGTTCGTCGTGGCCATGAACCAGCCCTCATTCGCCCGGTTCCAGAGCATCCTGCAGCCCGGTGGTCTGCTCTGCGTCAACTCGTCCATCGTCAACACCGAGACTGCACGCAGCGATATCGAAGTACTTGCCATCCCCACGACGGAATTGGCCGAGCGGCTCGGCACGAGCAAGGTGGCCAACATGATCATGCTGGGCGCATTGGTGCGGGCGAGCAACATGATCTCCTACGACGCCATGCAGGAGAATCTCGTCGACATCCTCGGCGAGGGCAAAGCGAAACTACTGAAGCTCAACCGCGAGGCCCTCGTGCTGGGCCACGACTACGAAAGGTGATGGCGTGGTCATCAAGCAACTGTCTGTAAGTTTGGACAACACTCCCGGTGCGCTGGCCACCATCAGCGAAAGTCTCGGCCGAGAGGGCGTGAACGTACGAGCCATCTCGGTGGCCGACACGTCGGACCGCAGCACCGTCCGTTTCGTCTTCGACGACCCGGAGAAGGCCAGGAATATGCTCATTGCGAATGGGTACACTCCCAAGGAGACCGAGGTGCTGGCCGTGGAGATCCCCGACCATCCGGGCGGGATGCTGGGAGTCCTCAAGCCCCTCAGAGCGGCTGGCATCAACGTGCACTACCTATATCCGCATCTGGGCCGGGTGAGCAACAACGCCATAGTCATCCTCGGGGTTGATCAGACCGAAGAAGCGCAGAAGGTCCTGGCTGCCAACTGGGTCAAGACCCTGGGGCGCGAAGCCTACAACGTCTAGTCTGGGGGCTGCACCTCCGGCAGCCTTCTTCGGCTGTTCAAGATCAGCCTCCAAGCGATGGCCAACGCTCCGAGGGCCATTGGCGTGAGCCAGGTGAATATCCGCCAGAGCAGGAGGCTCGACACCCGTATGTCGGAGGGGACGGTACTGCCGATCAATCCCAGATAGCCGAGTTCGGCCACACCCGCGCCACCGGGAAGAGGCGAGAACGGCATGATCACCTGCAGAGCCGCCTGCGCGACGATGACGTGAAAGAGCGCGCCGGTGTACCCGAGGGCAACGAGGATCAAGGGGATGATCGAGAACATCGCCCCCCAGTAGACAGCCTGCAGAACGATCGTCCCGAGAATGACTCTCCACCCTGCTCGCAGGAGCGTGAGGTTGGCCTCCCTGATCGATGCCACGTATTTCCTCACCCGACGAGGGAGAAGACGTGTCCCCACCGGCCGGCGCGTCCAGAGCACCGCTGCGAGCCATGCGGCGAGGACCGCGACGATCACGCCGACCAGGATCCATTTCTGCAGCGACGTCAGGTGCGTGCCGATGGTCGGTACCAAGGCCGCCGCGGCGACCACGACGAGTAGGGAGGTGTGAACGAGCGCTTTCCCGAGCACCGTCGAAGTGGCCTGCGATGTCGAGAGGCCCGAATACCGCAGGCGGACTACCTGGTAGGGCACCTCCAGGCCGCCGAATGAAGTGGCGCCGCCGACCAGCAGAGACTCGAACGCCACTCCGAAGACGCCCGAGAAGGACGACCGAGGACACAGCGACCGGGCCATCACCACCAGGGTGAACGCCTCGGTCAGCAATACGAGGGCAAGGCAGGCCGCCGCAAGGCCCAGGTAGAAGTAGTTTGGATTCCCGAGAGTGGTCTGCGCTATGTCGGGCCCGAGCCGGGACCCGGCCAGAACCACCACGATACCGGCAGCGACGAGACCGCCCAGAAGGTTGAGGACCAGTCGGCGCCACCGCAGTCCGGCGGCAAGGGCGTGAGGTGGTGGCGGAGTGCAGGGCTGGTCGGCTGGGTGGGGTGGCGCTGCGGACTCGGGCGGCGCTGCGGACTCGGACGGGTCCTCGAGCCGGGGCGGCACCGCGGGGCCGCTGTGCGCCCGGGTGTCCGATGGCGGCTTCAGGCGTTCGCCACCCACGAGAGCAGTTCTCGATACTGCTTGCCGACAGTTTCTGGCGCGTGCCGGCGCGCGGCGAACACCTGCCCTCTCCTGCCCATCTCCTCGCGGGCTTCGGGAGTGAGCGAGAGCAGGCGGCGAAGGGCTTCTGCGACCTCCGCACTGGAATCTCCCGCCGGGACGATCCCCGTCTCGCCGTTCTTCACGGACTCCGGTGCGCCTCCCGACCGGCCGGCGAGCACCGGGAGGCCGGCCAGCGAGGCCTCGGCGAAAACGAGGCCGAACCCTTCCACCTCAAGCCCCCGATGGCGGGAACGGCACGGGCAGGCGAAGAGATCTGCCGCTCGGTACCAGACGGCGACACTGGCCGGGTCGAGGGCACCTGTCATCCTCACCCGCCCGGCGACGCCTGATATCAGGGCCAAGCTGTTGAGCCTCCCGGCGATGGGGCCGGAGCCTATGATCGTCAGATGCAGGCGTGGGTATTCTTTGGACAAGAGGGCGAGGGCCTGGATGAGCCGGTCTTGTCCCTTTCGCGGTACCAGGCGGCCGAGTGTTACCACGAGCTCACCGTCAATGCCCAGAGCGGCTTTTGCCGCAGCTCTGGTCGGGCCCTGCGTCGGGTCGAACGCACCATTGAGGGGAGGCCGGAGGGTTACTGTCCGGACGAGCGCCCCCGCTTCCTGGGAAGCGAGCGACCGGGTGAAGTCGCTGACCGCGGCCAGCAGCGAGGCGTTGCTGAGCACGTAGCGTTGGAGAGCCGAACTGACCGGGATCACGGAGCGTACCATCACCTCGGATCCGCCCAGGAACACGAGGTATGGGAGCCCGGTTCGCTTCCTGATGGTGGGGC
>CAZWAR010000112.1:0-8098 GCA_964631965.1 uncultured Gaiellales bacterium | reverse complement strand
ACGGCCACCAACGGAGGAGAGAACATGCCGGACGCAGTGGGGAGACCAGGCAGGGACGAGGAGCGGTCCGAGGACGAGTTCTTCATGCTCTGGATTCTTATCGCCCAGACGAAGGACGCCATCCTCCGAGCCCGTGAACGGGACTACGCTCGTTACGGCATCAGCAACGAGCGCCGTGCCGTTCTCTACATGGTCGAGAGCAACGGCGGTAAGTCCACTCCCGTGGAGATCGCCCGCGATCTCTTCCGGGAACTCCACTCCGTAACCGAACTGCTCAAGCGCATGGAGAAGGATGGTCTCATCATCCGTTCGAGAGGCACTGGGCGCTCCAAGGTGGAGGTGCAGCTCACGAAGAAGGGACTGGACGTGTTCGAACAGTCGCTTCACAACGAGACCGACGAGAGGATCTTCTCTGCCCTTACCCCGAAGGAACGCGAGCGGCTGGCATCCTATCTGTGGAAGCTCAGGAGCAGGGTACTCGAAGACTTGGGCATCCCCGAGTGGCGGCTCAACTTCCCGGTGAACCCGCAGCTTCTGAAAGAGGGAGAGAGGTAATTTCCCGTGGAAGGCCGGGTACGGGTCGCGCCACCCGCGTCGGCCCGACCGGAACGCCCGGCCCTACAGTTACCAGGACGGTGGATCCGACGGAGAAGCGGACTCACCCCGGCCGGCCGGCTTCGGGCGCGGCCCGGCGGGTGCGACTAGGGGAGAGGCTTCAGGAGGCGCCGGAGGTGGCGACTTGATCACCCGCTGTGCGTCCGGCCTCCGCGGCGGCCTTTCGATTGGATAGTGCGGCACGAGGATCGGCACAGGTGGCCGGCGTCGCTTGGTCCCCAGCACCATCAGCGTGATCCCGAGAGCCACGAGCACCAACCCTCCGGCCGTCAGCGCGGCTATCAGAGGGGTGAGAATACCGAAGTGAGCACCTAGCTCCATCGTAGCGGCTACAGGTGCCGTCGCATCCGCATTCATGATGACGACCGTCCAGTCTCCCGGCCGTAGGTCCCACTCGAGGCTCTGGGTGCCGTCGCCCTCGGCCCTGGCCACCCAGAAGTCCTGTCTAACCGGAGACGCCGGCAAACGAGTGCCGTCCACGTGATCGTACTGCACGGAGCCGGCGCTCAGGTCGATGCTCTGGACCCGATCGCGGGTCACCCCGGACACGTACGTCGAGACGGTGTCGGTGGGAGCGATGCCGATGAACAGCGGAGAGGGCACCAAGGACGTCCCCTTAACGCGGATCCTGGTTCTTGCGCGGCTGGCCAGCCACTTCTCCCAGCGTGGCCCCAGTTGCTGATTGATGTCGGGAACTGTGAGGGCGAACCCGTAGCTCCCGACTTCCTGGCCCGGGGTGTTGAAGAACCCGGAGTCGTCGCTATGACTGCTGGATACGCCGAGTGCGAACCCCCCCGACGTGACGAGCACGATGCCTGCGAGGGCGAGAACGATCCCCAGGATCACAGAGAGTATCTTGAGCGGACGCATCCGCGCAAGCTTACACGAGGAGCGTCCTTTCTACCTCCTGAGGCGGCGTCTGAGGCTCTGCGGACCCCGCTGTGACCCATAGGGCGACCGAGGAGGGAGGGCTGGGTGCGCCCTGCCCGGGCGTTCGCGCCGGAGGTGGAGGCGGTTCCCCAGGGCCGTGCCCGCGGCTCGGGAGGCGGGAGGTCCGTATCAAGGCTTCAGCCAGGGCTTGAGCATCTGCTCGGAGCGATCCCACAAAGCACCTGCCAGCCGGGCATCGTTCGCCTGTGGGGAGGTCTTCCCTCGGGGCTTCAGTCGATCGAAGTAGAGACCGTCGACAGAGAGCGGATCGGGTAAGGCGGCAAGATGGATCAGGGGCTCCGCGCCCTCGGCTTCCGACACCAGGTAGAGCCTCCTGAACGGCAGGCGGTAGATGATGCCGGGGAAGAAAGAGCCCGACGCGAAATTGCTGGCCACATCGCCTGGATGTACCGCCATGGAGGCAGTGTCCGTGTCCCGGAGTCGGCGGCTCAATTCGCGCACAAACAGGATGTTCTCAAGCTTGCTGGCCGCGTAGGCTCTGAAGGACTGGTACCAGCGTCTGGAGAAGTCGAGATCGTCCACATCAACCTGGCCATAGCGATTGGCCCTGCTGCTCACGACCACCACTCGGGACCCGGGTGTGCCCACAATGAGGTCGTGGAGTAGCCACTGGAGGAGGAAAGGCGCAAGATGGTTGGTCTGGAATGTGAGCTCGTGACCGTCACCGGTGATGGTCCTTCTGGCCACGAGGGCTCCGGCATTGTGAACGACGACATCGAGGCGGTCTGAGCGGGCCTTCACCTGGCCGGCCAGGGCTTGGACCTGATCGAGGCTGGCGAAGTCGGCCACCAGGGGTTCGGCGCCGGCCCGCCTGGCGACGGCGGCCGTCCTTTCCGCCGAGCGCCCGTGTGCCAGCACCCGTGCTCCGGCCTCGGCCAGGCGGATCGCGGTCATCTTGCCGATTCCCGAACTGGCTCCCGTGACCAAGACGGTCTTACCGGTCATGTCTGGCATCGACCTGCTCATCATCGCTCGGTCCCTTCGTCGTTTCTGCTGCAATGCTTGCCCTAGATCAAGTATCTGTAACATGGAACCATGTCCAAGCGATCAGACTACGCCAGGCAAATGACCGGCGTTTCCGACCCGGTCTCGTTTCTGCGCCGGCACTCGGGTCTCCCTGGGCCTCGCGGCAACCTCGAACTCGTTCAGGCCGCGGCCGATACGGGCAGCGAGGCAGATTTCCGGAACTGGATCGCAGCGGGCGCCGGCGATGATCCCTCCGACGAGTTCCTCGTGGTATGCGGGGTGGTGGGATTGGGTCGTCTGCTGGCCGAGGGCCGGTCCGAACTGGCGGAGGAGCTACGCGCACACGCGGCGGACGAGCGCTGGCGAGTGCGCGAAGGTGTGGCGATGGCGCTGCAGCGCGTGGGCGATGTCGATAGCAGACGGCTCTTCGACATGAGTGAACTCTGGGCCTGCGACAGACCCTATGTCCAGCGGGCGGCCGCCGCAGCCGTGGCGGAGCCGCGGCTCCTCGAGGACAGGGAGGCGGCGATGCGGGCGGTAGCGCTTGTCGACCGGATCACCGAATGTTACGCAGCCTCCAGCGACCGACGCTCGGCCGAGTCGCGTACGCTCCGTCAGGGCCTGGGTTACTGCTGGAGCGTCGTTGTCGCCGCCTGTCCCGACGAGGGTATGCGGCGTTTCGAACACTGGGTCACGTCCCGTGAACCCGACGTGCGCTGGGTGTTGCGGGAGAATCTGAAGAAGGCGCGGCTGATCCGACTGGACCCGGACTGGGTGGAGGAAATGCGGAAGTCGCTCACGGATGGGCCGGCGACCTGAAGCACAACCGCGTCCGACGGGCGCGTCCGTCCAACCCGCCCGTCCGTGCGGCCCGCCCGGCTGGGGGGCGCGGCCGCGTCTGTTCCCGGCCGGCCGGGTGCCCTCTAGCCCAATAGATCCGGGCGCTCGCCGGTCTCGATGTGCTCGTCCATGGCGAACCCACCGAGGGGTTCTATGGGTATGCCCCAGATGCGCATGCCTTCTTCGATGGCCGGCACGTCCTTGGCTTCGAGCAGGGCCTTCCAGCCCTCGTAGTCGCCGCTCGAGAGTTCGCCCGGGATGTCTCGGTCGAGCTCCTCGTCGGTTCGTGGAGGATTGCCCACGGCGCGGTCCCATTCGTGCATGATGTCGTACGCGTTCACGGTTCCTCCCTGGTGATACTGGATGCTTGCAGTGTAGTGCATGGCCGGCGCTTCGAGGAGGCGGCAAGGGCTTCGGCGCCTCGGGGCATGACTGTCCTCGCGGCCGATGGGGAACGTGCTTTGAGTATGAAAGATGCCATGGGAACCATCGAGCAGGACCGCGGGGCAGGGAGGGCAGGCCTCTCCCCGGAGAGTGAGGCAAGCTCCGCTCGCTGCCTACCCGAGCGTCGACTTCCCTCGGGAAGCCTCCGCTACGTGTGCGAGCAGGAGCGAGGACTCAGGCGGGAGCGAGGGCCTGATGGATTCCTCTACCGTCACCCGAACGGCAGGATCGTGCGGAACCCGGCGACCCTCGAACGCATCCGCCGGTTGGCCATCCCGCCCGCGTGGACCTCGGTGTGGATCTGTGTGGACTCGGACGGTCACCTCCAAGCCACCGGCCGCGACGCCAAAGGACGCAAGCAGTATCGCTATCACCCGGCGTGGCGGGAGATGCGCGAGGCGCACAAATTCGAACGGCTGTCCGCTTTCGGGCGAGCTCTCCCCGACATCAGGCGAAAGGCTCTGGCCGACCTTGCCGGACCGGATCTGAGCAAGGACAAGGTGGTGGCGCTGGTCGTGTCGATCATGGACCTGACCCTTCTGCGGGTGGGCAATGAGGAGTACGCGCGCCGGAACGAGGCCTACGGGTTGACTACCCTGCGCGACCGCCACGCCTTCGTGTGCGGTCCGGAAATCAGGCTGGTGTTCCGGGGCAAGGGGGGAAAACCCCAGCTTGCCAACATCCGCAGCAGGCGTCTCGCCAGGGTGGTTAGAAGGTCCCAGGAACTCCCGGGTGAAGTGCTCTTCCAGTACCTGGACATGGCCGGCCGGCCGGTGCCGGTCAGCTCCGGCGACGTGAACGACTACCTTCGCTCGGTGGCGGGCCGCGAGTTCAGCGCCAAGGACTTTCGCACCTGGGGAGGCACCTTGATCGCCGCCCGGGAACTCGCCGGTAGGCAAGCGGCTCGGGACGGCAGGCGGCAGACGGTCATGGAGATCAACGAGGCGCTGGACGTCGCGGCCGCCCATCTCGGCAACACCCGGGCGATCGCCCGGCGGTCGTATGTCCACCCGGCGGTCATCAGGTTGTTCGAGGAGGGCAGCTTGGGGCACACGTGGATGTGCGCTCTCGACGCGGCAAGGAATGAACGCCGCCCCGACGGCGTGTCAACGGACGAGCAAGACGATTACGAGCAGCTCGCGCCGGAAGAGCAGGCCTTGCTCGTGGTTCTCGAGCGGGCGGAATCGCCTAGCGGTTCACGAACTTGAAGAACCGGCTCTGCTGACCGCTCTTCAGCGTGTCCTGGTATAGGAAGGCCAGTTTCTTGCTCTCGAACTTCTCGAAGAACTCTTCCCACGAGATGTCCTCGAGCGTATCCCGGCCACCGTAGCCGGGGAAGTTGATTCGCAGCAGCCCCGGGTCTTGTCTCGTGCCCGTAGCCTTCACCCGGGCGGGTCGGCCGTCCCGGTCCTCGACCCACTTTTTAATCACGTCGTGATCGCTCGTCCTGCGCGATGTGCCTGTCTGCGTCTCTGGCATGTCCGAGCCTCCTCGGGATGGGTCGCGTCCTCACAAAGCCCCATACCCCGGGCATGGACATTTGATACCGCCCGCATATACTTGATGAGCAAGGGTCGATGGCTGGGGCTGGAGATACTCGTGGAGATAGTGCAGCAGTTGCTGAGTGACGTGCCCGTGATCCGGGTCAGCGGAGATCTGGACCATCTCCATGTCGCCGCTCTCGAGACGGCCTTCCAGACCCGCCTTGCAGCCAGTGACCACCGGTTCGTTCTCGATCTGAGCGACTGCTCCTACATCGACAGCGGAGGGCTGGCGGCCATCATGACCACCGCCGGCGAACTGCGGGATGACGGACTACTGGCCATCGTCGCTCCGAGCGTGACTATCCACCGCCTGCTGGACTTGGTGGGCCTCAGCGAGAACATGCGCTGCGCCATCGTCAAGACCGAGAAGGAAGCCCTGGCCGCGGTGGCGCCGGCTTCCCAGGGACGGGTGCTCTAACCGAGCCGCCTCTGCGGTCCACCACGTGTTTCCTCGACATTGCGACCCACATACCCGCCCCGGTCTTCGCCGGCTTGTAGCCATGGTCAGCGCGCTGCTCGCGGGCTTCGCTCTGGGGGTGTTCCTCGCCGCCTGTGCAGGTGAGACGATCAGCACGGTATCCGACCCGCCTTTTTCGAGCGCTGCAGCAATCACCTCCACCACGGCAGCTTTCCCGGCTACCACGTTGGCGTCCGCGGAGAGCACATCCACCTCGACCACGACGCTTCCACCGCCGTCCATCGGCCCTTTCTCCACCACGTACTCGACCGGTACCACGTCTCCGGTCAGCACGACAGCATCCGGTCCCGCCCTCTCCACGAGCACCACTCTGGCCTTCGACGCCTCACGCGCGCTCGCTCACATACGAAAGCTGTCGGTGGACATCGGCGTCCGGCACGCCGGCTCGGAGGAGGAGATGACAGCGGTCGAATATGGCAGGGACTTCCTGGAAGGTCTCGGCTACGTGGTCCAGGTCACCGAGGTGCCGATTCCCAACGGACTGGTATCTCACAACGTGATCGCAGTCAAAGAGGGGACGTCGCCCCGTACCTTCATTGTCGGCGCGCACATCGACAGTTGGGGCCGGTCACCAGGCGCCAACGACAACGCCTCCGGCGTGGGGACGGTTCTGGAACTGGCCAGGGATCTGCGGGGAGAGACCGTGGCGCCCACCGTCATCTTCGTCCTCTTTGGCGACGAGGAGATGATCGACGACGATCCGGATCACCACCACTATGGTTCCCGAACCTACGTCGCCGAGATGACGGACGACGAAAGGCACCGGCTGGCCGGGATGCTCTCCTTGGACATGGTCGCCTACGGCGGCACCTTCACGATGCGCACCATGGGTGAAGGGCCGCAAGCGCTGCGGGACATGCTCGGAGAGTACGCCAAGCGAACAAAGACCGCCCTCGTCTACAAGGCCGACCCTTCGGAGGCAGGCTGGAGCGACCACGAGCCCTTCGAACTGGCCGGTTTCCCTGCCGCATGGATCGAATGGCGTCTGGACGACACTCATCACACTACAGCCGACGACTACGAGCACGTCAGTAAGAAACGCCTGCAGACGACCGGCGCGTTCGTGCTCGGCTTCCTGCGGGGATTCGACGAGGGCACCCTGGAGGAGTTGGCCGCTTCCCGAGAGCCTGCCGTCACCGACTGAGAAACCGCGGCCGGGTTCCCCGGCCGGGTCTTCGACCAGAGAGGCCGGCGCTCAACGGAGGAGGAGCTCGATTCCGCTCGGCGGCGCGACTATCGCCGCTTGGTCTGGGGTAGAAGCGCGGTAGGGGCCGGGCGGACGACGTCCGAACAGCACGATGATCGCGGAGGCGCCTGATGAGTGCAACGGGTATGGCGGTGTTCGACGATACCGTTCAGAAGACCAATCTGTGGCTGAAGGAAATCCGGGAAGAGCTCAACCTGGAGTCTGCAGAGGATGCCTACCGCGCCTTGCGGGCGGTCCTCCACACGCTTCGCGACCGGCTGATCATCGAGGAAGCCGCCGACCTGGGGGCGCAACTGCCCATGCTCCTGAGGGGCGTGTACTTCGAGGGCTGGAGGCCCGCCGGCAAGCCGCTCAAGGATAGACACCTTGCGGCGTTTCTCGCGCATGTGAGCAGCCAGTACGTCGGACCGAGCCCGGTCGACCCCGAGCGCATCACCAGGGGAGTCTTCGCCGTGCTCTCCCGGCACCTGTCCGCCGGCCAGATCGACGACATCCGCCAGGGCCTGCCCGCCCAGATACGCACCCTCTGGCCGGTCGAGACTCCCGTCTGAGAGTGAGGCAGACTCGGGGAGGACGCCCCAACGGACGCTTAGCCGTCCACGCCGCTCAGGTGGTTCGCCCGCATGATCTCGGCGATGAACGCTCGGCTGAAAGCAGGGATGTCATCCGGTCTGCGGCTGGTTATCAACCCCCGGTCCACCACCACTTCCTGATCCACCCACGTCGCCCCGGCATTCCGCAGGTCGGTCTGGAGGCTGGGATACGAGGTCAACCGGCGGCCTTCGATCACGCCTGAGTCGATGAGCAGCCAAGGGGCGTGGCAGATGGCCGCGACCGGTTTGCGGGTGGTGAAAAAGGCCTTCACGAAGCGCCAGGCCTCAGGATTGCGGCGCATCTTGTCGGGGTTCATCACCCCGCCCGGCAGCATCAAAGCGTCGTACAAGTTCGGGTCGGCTTCTGCCAGCTGCACGTCCACTCGCACTTCCTGGCCCCACTCGGTGTGGTTCCAGGCGCGGACCGTGTCCTGCTGGGGGGAGATGACGTCCACCCGAG
>CAZWAR010000111.1:0-8120 GCA_964631965.1 uncultured Gaiellales bacterium | reverse complement strand
ATCACTTCACCATCGATTCCACCAACAGCAGCACATGCACTTCCGGGGGCTGCCTCGCCGCGTGGCCGGTGTTCTATGCCTCTTCCGTCGAGGTGCCCTCCGGGTTGACGGCGTCGGACTTCACCGCCTTCACACGCAGCGACGGGACCAAGCAGACCGCGTACAAGGGAGAGCCCCTGTACTACTATTTTGGGGACACGGTGCCCGGAGAGACCTACGGTCAGGGTCTGTTCCAGTTCGGCGGGTACTGGTACGTTGTGCCGCCGCAGTAGCCCCGCCCCTACGTTCAGAGCATGAGGATGCCGTCGTCCGGGTAACGATTGGCCATGCAACAACCTGGCACCGATGAGCAGCCACGTCAGGGCCCCAAGGCGCCTCGAGGGCGGCGGGGCCGCGTGCACTGGCATGTGGCCCTCACTCATTTCCCCATCTCCCTCTTCGGCACCGCCTTTCTTTTCCAGGTGCTGCACGTCTTCATGTTCCCCACGGGCTTCGAGGCGGCCACGACGGTGTGCATTGCTGCAGGGGCAGCGTCGATGATTCCGGCGACGGTGAGCGGCTGGTTCACCTGGAAGCGACACTACCGGGGAGCTTTGACGAAGGTGTTCCGACGCAAGATCTACATGGGCTTCTCGATGCTGACCCTGAGCGTCGCCTTGTCGGCGTGGAGGATAAGCCTGTACTCCATCGGTAGGGACACCCGGACAGTCGAACACTACGCCTTTTTCTTTCTCTGCGCGGTGCTTATCGGGGCCGCCGTAGCAGAGGGCTACTACGGCGGTCGCCTCACCCATCACTAGTACCTGACATTTCGCGGTTCATCGACCAAGGCACCCGGCAGTTGCCACTGCGTCCGGAGCAGGACGGCACCATTCGCAGAGCGTCGCCGCCGGTAGCGGAGCGTGCACAAACGTGGGAAATGGGGTATTTCGGGCATCAGACGATATGAGTAATCCGAGTCCAGAGGAGGGACCCAGATGGATCAGGAACTTCCTACTCAACTCCTCTCTGCCGTCCCGCATTTCACCTTCAGCATCTTCAACGTGGCCATCCCCAATCTCATAGCCTGGAGCCTCTTGGTGGTGGTCTTCGTCGCTGCGCTATGGTCCCGCCTTCCCCGGTTCCTCGAAAGGCCCGAGGCAGAGGGCCGGGCCGCGGAGCAGCAGGACCACGAGCAGGACGAAGGGGGGCCTCGATGAACCTCACCGCCGGCAGCCATCGCTTCCTGAAGCGCACTCTCACACTCGACGACGCTCTTCCCACCCGCATGCCTGTCTACGTGAACTCCGTGTGGTATCTGTTCGGAGCGTCGACCCTGATGAGCTTCCTGCTACTGATCATCACGGGGATCATCATGGCCGCGTTCGGCCCTACGTGGTACCACGTCTCCTCCGTTGGCCACTTCGTCAATTCCATGCACTTCTGGAGTGCGCAACTCTTCTTCTTCAGTCTCGTCCTGCACGCCACCGCCAAATTCTTCATGGCAGCCTGGCGTGATCGGCGCTGGAGCACCTGGGTGTGGGGCCTGCTCACAATGGTCGTGGCGATCTTCACCGGGCTAACCGGTTTCCTCTCGCAGACGAGCTGGGATTCGCAGTGGATAGCAGTGCAATCGAAGGACGCCATGAACGCGCTGGGTATCGGGGCCTTCTTCAATACACTCGACACCGGTCAGGTCCTGACGGTACACGTGGTCGTCCTACCCGTGATCGTCTCCATCTGCCTGGGCGTCCACCTGTTCCTGATACGGCGGGATAGTCCCGTCAAGCCGCTACCACGTGGGAGGACCGGACAAGAGAGCCCGCAATGAGCCGTCGCTCGGATGAATATCAGGCCGGAGTGCCCCAGAAGAGCTACGACCTGCTATTCGAAGGCGTGATCGTCTTCGTGGCAGTGCTCGTCGTGGTCGTCGTCTTCGCGGCGACGGTGGGTTCGCCCGACTATCCCACGGTGAGGGGCGAAGATGTGGCGAATCTCCAGCCGATCGCTTTCTCAAAGACCGCGACCACCATTCTCGCCGGCAAGAGCAGTCTGCAGACGTACGGCCCCCCCTACACGAACGACACCCAAAATGCCCAGGAGATTCTCGGAATATCCCCCGCCACGTGGGCGGGTGTCCGCATCCCCATAGATGCTTCGAAGGCCTTCGTCATTCGACCGCTCACGCGACTGGCGATCATCGTGCCCGACATAGCAGCTGCCCTCGAGGCGTACCAATCGGCGTCGAACGAACAGCGTGCGGCCTGGAACCAGGCCTACCTCGACGCCCTCGATCACGCCGGGCTCGCGAACGGACAGGTGACCGTGGCGGCCGGCGAATACGGACCTGTTCCCGTCATGATCCAGGGACTACGCCGGCTCGCGGAGGCGGGGCTGCTGGAGGGAGCCCTACAGGCCGACTCCCGGCTACCGTATGCCCTGGACAACACGAAACCGCTCCTGTTCTTCCAGGACGACGTCGACGAAAGCGTTGCCGAGAGGCTGGACCTGCTTGGCAACCAATGGGGTCTCGTCCACGAGACCGGCTTCTACCCCGGCGCCTGGTGGATCGCCCCCTACTCCTTCTTCTACCAGATCCCCCCGATGTCTTCTTCCGCTAACGCCGATCTGGAAGTCGGCCTCATCATGGTGGCTCTCTTCCTCCTTCTGATCTTTCTGCCCGTCATCCCAGGACTGAACCGGATACCCCGAGCACTCCGGCTCTACCGATTGATCTGGAGAGACTGGTACCGGCGGCAGGAGTCCGACGAGGCCGCCCGGGGGCGGAGCGAGGAGCGGCGTCCGTAGCCTCGACCAAGCCGTCGCAAGTTGGCGACGGCTTGGTGACAGGTCGGAGATCGGCTCCCCACTGTGGGCCCACCCCCTCCATCCTCTCTACTTGAACGCGCACAGGTACGAGATCCACTGGTTCTGGATCTTGCCGTCCTCGAGCTTGCACGTGTTGCCGCCGATTCGCTTCTGGACGACGTCCTGCCCCACTCTACCGGCGCGATGATGGTTGCCGGTCACTCCGCCTTCTGGATCCACCCCGAAACGGCGAAGATCGGGAGTCTCATGTCCACGGGGAGTCCGGTGTTGGGCGAGATGGCGCTCAGTGGCCAATACCATTGCCAGACCGAGAGGAGTCCCTCGTAGTCCCCGGTACCCTTGCCTATCCCAACCGTGAAGTAATGCCCTGCTGAATCGAAGCCGCCCTCGAACGAGTCGCACACCCACGCGCCCTTGTCATTCGCGGCCGTCCAGGTCCCCCACATCTGGGCGCTGTTGTCCGCGTTCTCGTCGTAGTTGAACACCACGTCAAAAGTCCCGGAGAGGCGCGGATCGGTGGCCTCGACATCGTACGAAGCCCCACCGTTGCGCACCTGCCGGACGTCGCCCACCAGAGTCTCCGTCGCCTCTGCCTGAGGCCGAGGGGCCACCATAGCCGACGCCACGAAAGGTTGTGCGTCGGCGACCCGGGCCAGTACCTCGGCACTGGTGTCGCCCCCGCATCCGGCCATGGTGAGTGCTGCGCCGGCCATCAGCAGCGACGAGGCCAGGATAAGGATATATGTTGTGGTCCTTGCCGATCTCATGATGCCTCCTTCTTCGCTATCTCGGTCCAGCGGTGGGGTTCGCCCGGGCTTCATTTCTCGGCTTGAATCCATCCGCTCAGACTGATGGGCCAAGACGGCCCCTCTCCCCTAGGCGCCGACTCGGACCCATTCTCGACGTGCCACTCGAGTATCAGCAGCAATCCCTCGAATCCACCGGAGCCGGCCGCCATCCCCATGTAGAACTGGTCTGTACCATCCGCGCTCACGATTCCCGTCCAAAACGAGCCTTCCCACCTTCCTTGGCTGGTGCGAAGAACCCACGATCCCTGGACTTCCGTGCTGCCGCCCGGCCCGGTGCTGAGGTCGGAGGTGATCTCCATCGTGCCGTTGATCGCGGGTTGCGACATACTGAGGCGGTAGACCTCCACCCGGCCGCGGACCCAATGCGTGCCGTCTTCCTCGCTTGAGGGATCGCTCGTGCCCTCGCTTTTCACCCGTTCGAGAACCGCCGTTCCCATCACTGGCGACACATGAGCCAACCTGGAAGAGGTGCCCGTACCCCATCCGGAGTCAGCCGGAGTGGGCGTGAGGTCTGTGAATACGAGTGCGACGTCGTTGTGTAGACGATCGACCGCGACATGTGCGCCCAAGACCACCCCGACTACCAACGCTACGGATGCGAATCCCAAAGCCACCGCCCTCACGGTACGTTTCTTCCGGATCGCTCTCCGCTTGCGCAGAAGCTTCGCGCCGAGGCGCTCGCGCAGCGCCGGCTCGTCGACCGAGGGTGCGCTTCGCTTGAACAAGCCGCTGAGTAGTTCGTCGGTTTCTCGCTCGTCCATCATCCTGCCTCCACCAGCCCCCTGAGCGCTTCCCGCGCCCGGTGCAGATGGCTGTTCACGGCTCCTTCACTGATGTTCATGATCCGGGCTATCTCCTCCACGGAGAGGTCGTTCAGGTAGTACAAAGTCGCCGCGGTGCGCTGCCGCTTGGGCAGTGACCGGAACGCAGAACAGAAGCTGGGGTCCGGGTCCCATTCCGCCAGGTCGCTATCCTCCATCTGCAGCGATTGCGCCACTCCAAGACGCTCGACCAGGCGAGAGGTACGGGCGAGGAATCTGCGATAGTCCTTGCAGCGGTTGATGCCCACCCGGTACAACCACGCGACCGGGTCGCGGTACTCGCCCAGGTGGTCCCAGCGCAGGAAGAGCTGGATGAACGCCTCCTGAGCAGCGTCGGCCGCCACTTCACGGTCGAGTGAGATCAGGGTAAGGGCCTGCACCAGGCGTACGCTGTGGCTCTGCACGAAGGACTCAAAGCCACCGGCGCGAGACTGGGAATGACCGGCCGTGAAATCGGTCGTGCTCACCCGCTTCCCTATGACCTCTGCCGGCCTCGTGTCTCCTCCCTCGGTCATCCGTCCCTATGTCATGTAGACGTCGGAGGAGCGCTTAGGGCTTTACATGTCGAGACGCCGCAAGGATGACTACAGCATCGCACAATCCGGGCGACCGGAATACGCGAACCAGGCCGGGGTCAAAGCCGGTATCACTAGGATATAGTGAGTCGGTGAACGTCACTTCCGAAGACGCCACCGGCCTTCACTCGAACGGCCACGCTGTCGAGAACCGGCTCGGCACCAACGTCCTGGCTTTCGGCCTCATGTTGCTGCTTGCCCTGGCCGGCATCGCCTTGTCGGTGATACCGGTCGCGGCCGATCAGTTGCAGTCTGCCCTCGGCCTTTCCGACGCCCAGATCGGGTTCCTGACGTCGGTCTTCATGCTCTCGTTCGCCGTCGCATCCATTCCCTGGGGCCTGGCCGCCGCGCGCTTCGGCGGCCGTATGCTTGCCATCGGTCTGAGTGTGGCCGTGGTCGGCTCCCTGGTGTGCGCCGTAGTCAACGGCTACGGGGGACTCATCGTAGGCCGGCTGATCCAAGGAGTGGGGCTCGGCGTTGTCGTGCCCACCGTGGGCGTCATCATCCCCGATGCCATAGCGCCCCGGTTGCGCGGGAGAGCCTGGGGAGTCTTCGGTACCGGCCACGGTTTCGGGGTGCTCCTGGCGCTGTTGGCCTTGCCGAGCGTCGCCGAGGCCGGCGGATACCGAGCGGTCTTCCTGACCATGGCGGGGGCGATCGCGGTCTTCGGTGCCATCGCTCTCGCTCCGGCGCCGGTCCGCCGCAAGCCCGCCCGCTCGGCCGATACACCCAAGACCACTGACCTCCTGCGGGCGCTGAGGACCACCGCAGCCAATCCGCAGGTCCTTCTACTCTGCCTTTTCAACCTGGCCGCACTCTCGGTGGGGGTCGGAGCGCTCGCGGGGACTCCTCGCTTCATGACGGCCGAGTTCACGGCGAGCGCACAGATGGCAGCGTACCTCACCGCCGGGCTCGGTCTCGCTCAGCTGGTTGGAAATCCTCTGGGGGCGCTGGCCATGGCTCGCTGGGGCAAACGGAAGGTTATCGTGGCCTCCATGCTACTGATGACGGCCTCCGTAGCGGTCGTCCCGTTCCTCCCCCGGCTATGGATGGTCTTCGCCTTCGTGACCCTGGCGGGCTTCTTCAGCATGAGCTACTTCTCCCCACTCTTTGCCGGCGCCGGCGAGGTGGTCGGGACCGCGGCCGAAGTGGGCGCCGCGACGGGCCTTCTCGAGGTGTTCGGCTTTGTCGGCGCGCTCGTCATGCCCTGGGTGTTCGGGCTTCTCCTCGATACGGTGGGAGGAACCGGGGGGTTCACCTTAGGCTATCTGCTACTGGCGGGCGTCTCCGCCGCCGGCTCCGCAGGCCTCGTCCTTCTCCGACTGCCCGCCTACGCGGCGCAACCTTCTGCCGTTCGCTAGGAAAGACACCCTTGAGGCTTGTGCTTGACATCATCGCAGCCCTGCTACTCGTTTTCGCCGGGCTCGTCGTCATAAGGGTAGCGCTGTCATGGCTTCACCCAGCATCAGGTGGTCTTCTCTTTCGGACCCAGCGGATGCTGACCGTCGTCACTGAGCCCTATCTGCGTGTGTTTCGCCGCTCGATCCCGATCTCGAGGATCGGCCTGAGCCCGGCGCATGACTTCAGTGTTTTCATAGCCCTGCTCCTGCTATACGTTGTCGCGCTTGTTCTGCTCATCGTTTGATTTCTGACCCGCGGAGGCTGGCACCCCGAAGCAGGCCGATCCCCGCACGAGGGACCGCTGAAGGGCCGTCAGACGGGGGAGCGCCTGGCAAAACCACGTCTTGCCGCTGGCTCACTATAATCTGTGCTCCATGCCATGCCAGGAGCAGGAAGTCTTGAACGAGGATCAAGAACCCCACACCGAGCAGTGCGGCATATGTGGTCAAGGACTGACCTATGTGGAGGACGGACGACCGTTCGTCTGCTCCCTGTGCGGTCGGTCGGAGATCGGTCACGTCTTCTGTCCCGAGGGTCACTACCTGTGCGAGAGCTGTCACGGTGCCGAGTTTCGGGAGCTGCTACCTCACCTGCTTCGCGCCTCACGGGCAACCTCACCCCAGGAATTGGCAGAGGAACTTATGAGCCATCCCCAGCTCCCCATGTTGGGATGCGAGCACGCGCTGATCGCCGCTGGTTCTCTAATGACCGCGCTCACGAATCGAGGCGATCTGGGAGTCACAGGGCAACACGTGGCCGAGGCCCTGCAACGCACGGAGCGCCAGGCCGTGAGCGCCTACTGCGGGCTGAGCGGGGTGTGCGGGATCGTCCCGGCCCTCGGGGCGTGTTACAGCGTCCTGGTCGGCGCGCAGTGCGGCAAGGGTCCGGAGACGCGGGCAACCATGGAGTTGGTGAGCCGCCTGGCCGCGGTGACGGCACGCGAAGCCGAGCCGGGCTGCTGCAAGGCCTTCGTCCGCAGCTGTCTGGCTGAGAGCGAGCGCTTTTTGGAGGAACGCCTCAACATCCCTTCCTCCAAGACCACATGCGTCGTCTGCCGGGACACGGAGCGTCATCCTCACGGCTGTCGAGGATCCGGTTGCGAGTACCATCCTGAGCACGACTCTCCGCATGGGTGTGAGGAGAATACGAGACTTCCCGCGCGTAGTCCGGACCAAGCCGAGAATGCTGGTTCTTTCGCCGCCTGCAGCGTCGTGGAAGCGGCGGCGGGGGCCTGAAGCTGCTCTGAGGGCGACGCCGGTCGGGCGTCGGGATCGCACGGATAGTGTTGCCCGAGTGGGACCCGCCGCCTGGGGCCGGTCCGGATCCTCGAGACGCACTCTTCCCTGCCCACCATGTCCACCCGTGTCTCCTCTCCCGCAGCGCGCTCACCCCGCGTCAGGTGACCCCGTCCAGGGATCGAAGGATCGCGGCCATGTTACGACGATAGGAGCGCAGGGCATCTCGTCCCGTTTCTGTCGCGGAGAACATCGTCTGGGGACGATTCCCGACGAATGTCTTCGTCATGGAGACGTAGCCCACGTCATACAACTTCTTGAGGTGGCTGCCGGCGTTGCCCGCTGAGAGACCGGTCTGCTGCACGAGAAAGACGAAATCCGCCTCCTCGACAGCAGACAGATAGGCCATGAGTGCAAGCCGTGCCGGCTCGTGGATGACCCGGTCGATCTCATCGATGTCCTTGAGCGGAT
>CAZWAR010000110.1:0-8171 GCA_964631965.1 uncultured Gaiellales bacterium | reverse complement strand
GGTGACGAGATCCTTGCGGACGATTGCCCAGGCCTGAGAGAGGAACCCCATCTAGTGCCTCACGTGGGACAACCGGCCATCATGCCCGTGGGGTCTCGTGGTGCACACACGAGAAGTACGTGTCCTGGAAGCCGGGAATGTCGATCTCCGCCAGCCGTCGGTCGTACACCAACCTTCCGTCGACGAGGATGGCGGCCCGGTCGCAGCCTGCCAGCCCCTCCTGCAGGTTGTGAGTAGTCATGATCACCGTGCGGTTGCCGTCTCTCAGGCTCTCGAGGACCTCGGCCAAGACTCGCGACGCGTGCTGATCGAGGCCGGTGTAGGGCTCGTCGAGGAGGAGCAGTTCCGGATCGTGAAGCAGCGCCCGGGCCACCGACAAACGTTGTTGCATGCCTCGGGAGTACGTGCCCACGCGGTCGTGCATGCGCCGGGTGAGATCCATCCTGGAGAGGAGGGATAGAGCGCGCCGCCGGCCGTCGCGTAGATGGTACATCCGCGAGTAGAACTCGAGGTTCTCGAGGCCGGTGAGTTGCGCATAGAGGTAGGTGTTGTGAGAGATGACGCCCACTCGCCTGCGCACGTCGCCCGCCTGCCTTACCACGTCCCGGCCGCCGACCAGCGCTGTGCCCTCTGTGGGCCTGGTGAGGGTCGAGAGTACCTTCATGAGTGTCGTCTTGCCGGCTCCGTTCGGCCCGAAGATCGTGAGGAAGACGCCGGGGTCCACTCGCAGATCGAGGCCGCGAAGAGCTTCCACCGTGCCGTAGGACTTGTGCAGGTCTTCGACGAGGACCGCCGCCGCCTGGGCTGCGACGGCCGTTTCGGCGGTTATGATGGCCGTCTGTATGGCCCCGCCGTTCACCGTCACCTGTCGGCCCCGCCTTTCGCCGAAGCGACGGCGGCGGGCGAGCCTACCGCCTCGTCTGCGGTTCGTCGGGCCAGCGCTCTGCGTGCCGGCCACAGCGCGACGAGTCCGCCGAACACCAGGACTCCACCCCCGATCCACATCCAACCGATGAGTGGGTTGAATTCAGCCATGATACTGACGCTCGAGCCCGAATCCGCATAGCCAAGGAGAGCCACGTAGAGGTCTCCTGCCAGGGTGCTGCGGATATCCACCCTGGTCCAGTTCTGATCGCTGGCGGGGTAGTACTCCCTGACGGGGGTCACCTGGCCGATCACCTGCCCGTCCCGGCTCACAGCGAAGGTCGCGGTGGCCGTCTGCTTGTCGGCCGCCTCGCCGAAGGCGAGACCGTCGTACCGGAGTTCGTACCCGCCAATGGCGACGCTATCCCCCTGCGCAACCTGCTGGTCTGCCACCTGTTTGAAGGCGTACGACCCGGTGATGCCGACGAGCACGATGATCACCCCAAAGTGGACCAGGAAGCCGCCGTAGCGCGAGCGGTTGCTCCACACCATCCCGCCGAACGCCGTCACCCAATTGTTGCCCAACGCCTTCCTGCGATTGCGCCAGCCTCGCGCGTATTGAAGCAGGATGGAGGCCGCTGCGAACGTGGCCAGCGTGAAGCTGAGGACCGTGTATGGCCTTCCCCTGCCGAGCGCGATGAGCAAGACGAGCACGACCACCGCCGGTGACGCCGTCCAGGCTGCGTCCCGCAGGAGCTGCGCCCGGTCGCTGCCTCTCCAGGGCAGCAGCGGACACACCCCGGTGAGGAGCATCAGAAGCAGCGCCAACGGAACGGTGACTATCGTGAAGAAGTTGGGATTCAACTGCACCTGCGTTCCTCGCAGCGCTCCGGCCACAGTGGGGAACACGACACCCCAGAAGACGACGAATGCGATGATCACGAGGACAAGGTTCGTGTAGAGGAACGCGGACTCCCTCGAGAAGAAATCCTGCAGCCTGCTCTCCGATCGAAGGGCCTCGCGGCGCGAGATCATCACTCCTGCCGAGAAGACGATGGCGATGAGCAGGAAGGTGGTGAACCAGGGGATGAAGGTGTTGTCGGAAAAGGCGTGCACGGATGCCGCGATGCCCGAGCGCGTGAGAAAGGTGCCGAAGATCGTGAGGAGGAAGGTCACAGTGGCCAGGACGGCCGACCAGCCGCGGAACTTCCTGCGCCGTCGCTGCATGACCACCGCGTGCACGAGAGCCGTGGCCGTGAGCCACGGCATGAGGGAGGCGTTCTCGACGGGGTCCCAGGCCCAGTAGCCGCCCCAGCCGAGGGTCACGTAGGCCCACCACGCGCCGACCAGGTTGCCGATGGTGAGAAAGAACCAGCCCACGAGCGCCCAGCGTCGCACGGCCGGCAGCCAGGCGGTGCTGGGACTACGGGCCAGTAGTCCGCCCATGACAAGGGCGAAGGGGATCGCGCACCCGACATAGCCGAGGTAAAGGGCCACCGGGTGTATCACCATGCCCGGGTTCTGCAGCATGGGGTTGAGGCCCAGACCGTCCGCCGGGACCCCGCCCTGCACGATCAGGAACGGATTGGAGTCGTTGCCGAACAGCGTGAGCAGGGAGAAGAAGGCGGTGATGGCCAGGAGAATCGCGGTGACGAACGGGGTGGATGGCCGGTCCTCCCGCCGGATCTGCCGCGCGGCGATGAGGGAGAAAACGGACATCAAGAGAAGCCACAGCAGCAAGGACCCGGCGTTGCCGGCCCAGAAGGCGGAAAGCGTGTAGGCGGTAGAGAGGGCGCGGGACGTGTAGGTGTAGACGTAGTGGTTGCTGAAGTCCCTGGTGAGCAAAGCGACCAAGAGTGCGATGGAGGCGAGAACGGCGAGGGCCGCGACCACGTGGACGGCGGCGACGGCACCCCGAGTCGGTCCCTGCCTGCCTGTGCGAAGACCTGCGAGGGCCAGGGCCAACCCGGCAAAGCAGGCGAGGGCTATGAGGATGAGACAGAGGTAGCCGAGAGTGTTCATTCGGCCGCTTCGTACTTACTTGGGCACTTCGGGGTCAGCCCTGTCGCCGTGAACGAGCCGCCCGCAAAGTCGCCCTCGGCCACCACCTCGGTGTCGGCTTGGTCCTTGAAGCTGTCGGGAATGGGGCCGTTGTAGGCCACCGGGATAGTCAGGACCACGTGGTCTCGGTCATGGAGCACGAACTTCAGGTTGGTGGTCCCCATTCCCTCGACGCTTCCCTCGACCAATTCGCCGGAGACCCGCACCTGCTGGGCCGTCCCTTTCGTCAGCAATTCCGAGACTGTGTAGTAGTAGACCGAACTCCGCCCGACGCCCACCCATACGAGGACGGCCACCGCCGCCAGGACGACGACGGAGGCGACGATGATCTTGATCTTGCGCCCGCTCACCTGCTGCGTACCCCCTCTAACATCCAGTATGTGGACTTCTATTCATACAATCGTGCCTGGTCCGGCCGGATGGCTCCTGAGTCGTCCGCAGCCGGGTTCGTTACCCGCTGCGACAGTGCGGAAATACGTGCGTCCACCGAGGGCGACCCGTCTATCAGAGCGGAGAGGGTGACCCCGGTGAGATAGTCCTCCACGATTCTGGCCGTTTCTTTCCACACCGGGCGGGCCGCGCATGTCGCCTCGCGGCTGCAGCGCTCGTAGCCCAGACACGGCGCGGGAAGCACCCAACCCTCGGTGGCCCTTACGATGTCGGCTACCGTGATGCTGTCGGCCGGTTTGGCAAGAGTGAACCCGCCAACTTTGCCTCTGTGGCTGGCAACGAGTCCGGCCGTTCGCAACGCCGTCATGAGCTGTTGCACATAGGTGGAAGGGACATCTTCCATATCCGCGATCTCTTTCCTCGTGAACACCCGCCCCCGCGGCTGCGAGGCCATCGCGATCAGTATTCGAAGCGAATACCGGCCTCTTGTGGAAATCGATATCAAGTGCCCCTACTCCCCGACATCACCGATCGCACGTCTTCAAAACTACTTTGATTACTAAGTTGCTCAGAATACCAATCTAACTCACATAATGGTAGTCGTCCTCGTGGGTGGCTGCCGTTCTCGCTCATCGACCGGCCTCCCGACCGGCCTCCCGACCGGCGTCCTGACCGGCTTCCCTATTCCGACCGGTAGCCAGCCGGCGAAACACGGTTTCCACGGCGGCGAGCGTCGCCTGCACCTCGTTCTCGCCGTGGGCCGCACTTGCGAAGGCCACCTCGAACTGGCTGGGGGCGAAATAGACCCCCTGCTCGAGCATGAGATTGAAGAACGTAGCGTAGCGGTCGGTGTCGGCATGGATCCGGGCGGAAGCACCGTCTCGGATCTTTTCTCCCGCCTGTTTGAGGAAGAAGAAGCCGAGGACCGTGCCGAGCTGACCCACCTGCACCGGGACGCCCGCGGTGTCCGCGCGCTCCTGGACGCCTGCCGCCACCACGCGGGCGGTGGACTCGATGGCTTCGAACGTGCCGGATTCGAGCAGAGTCTCGATAGTCGCCAGACCGGCCGTGGTGGCAAGGGGGTTACCGGAGAGAGTGCCTGCCTGGTACACGGGTCCCGCGGGGGCCACCATCTGCATGACGGCGCTCCTCCCCCCGTAGGCTCCCAGAGGAAGGCCACCGCCGATGACCTTGCCCAGACAGGTGAGGTCCGGCTCCAACCCCCACAACCCCTGTGCCCCGTGGAGCCCCACGCGGAAGCCGGTGATGACCTCGTCCAGGATGAAGAGAGTGCGGAATTTCCGGCAGAGGGCCTGGACCCCGGCAAGAAAGCCGGGCTCGGGCATGACGAAACCCATATTGGCCATGAGGGGTTCTACTATGACGGCCGCGATGTCTCCGGGCGACGACGCAAACAGTCGTTCGAGAGCCTCGAGGTCGTTGAAGGCACAGGTCAAGGTGTCCCTGGCCGTTGCGGCCGTCACTCCCGGGGAGTCGGGGAGGCCAAGGGTGGAGACGCCGCTCCCCGCCTGCACGAGAAAGCCGTCGGCGTGGCCGTGGTACCCTCCCGCGAACTTGACGATCTTCTCCCGTCCGGTGAAGGCCCGCGCCACCCTGACGGCGCTCATTGTGGCCTCGGTGCCGCTGCTCACCAGGCGAACCGATTCAACGGCGGGAAAGGCTTGGGTAAGAACCCGGGCGAGTTCCACCTCGAGGGGAGTGGGCGCGCCGTAGCTCGTTCCGCGACGCACCGCGCGTTCGAGCGCCTCCACCACTCTGGGATGGGCGTGTCCGAGGATCAACGGGCCCCAGGAGAGGACGTAGTCCAGGTAGCGGTTCCCGTCGACGTCCCAGAAGTAAGCGCCTTCCCCGCGCTCCACGAAACGCGGGGTTCCGCCCACGGCGCCAAAGGCGCGGACCGGACTGTTGACCCCACCCGGCATCAGGCGCCTGGCTTCCGCCCAGAGCCGTTCCGATCCCTCGATGTTCATGCCGCGCTCCTCTGCCGGCTCTTCAGTGTCTCGACCACGTTCTCGGCCGTCATCTGTGCTTGGTGTACACAGTCGGGCAATCCCACCCCTCGATACGCGCTCCCGGTGACCCAAATCCCCGGGGGAAGGGCCCGCTCGAGTACGTTCACCCGGCTCAGATGCTCGACGTCATACTGGGGATTGGCTTTCTCCCAGCGATACATCCGTCGGAACAAGGGCTCCTGCGCTATCCCCATGATGTCCCGCAGTTGTCTCTTCACGGTGCTGAAGAGCTCGTCGTCGTCCAACTGCATGCTCTGCGGGCTTCGCGAGCCTCCGAAGAAGACCCTGAGCAAGGAGTAACCCCCGGGCGCGCGGTGGCCGAACTTCGTGGAAGACCAGGTGACGGCATTGAGCGGCCTGCGCTCGCTGCGCGGCACGAGGACTCCGAACCCGCCCAGTCGGTCGCTCGTGGGATCCTCCCGGTAGGCGAGGGACAAGGTGCCCGTGCTCACATACCGGATGGTGCGAAGGCCTTCGGCGGCCGGAGGGCAGAACGGGGCGACCAGGTCGGCGGCGTCGTAAGCCGGGACGGCGAGGATCACCGCGTCGGCCTGGATGGTCTCGGTGGCGTCGGCCTGCATGGTCTCGGTGGCGCCGGTCTGCGCGTCGCGACGGGAGGGCGCCTCGTGATCCGAGGGCGCCCCGTGATCCGAGGGCGCCCCGTGAGTTGGGGTGATGTCGAGGAGGTAGCTGCCCCCCGGCTGGGGACGTATGCTCTTCACCCGGACCCCAGTCCTCAGGGTGGCCTGCAACCCGTGCTTCAGACCCTCGACGATCTCCTCTGTCCCATCGAGGAACGAGACGAACGCCGAGCGAGGCCGGCCGTCCAAGGGGGGCGCGGTCGCGGTGCGGGTCTGGGCCCTTCCGGCGAGCATGCCGCGGATGAGACTGCCGTAACGCAGCTCGGTCTCTCGGAAGCGGGGGAACGTGGCCAAAAGGCTCTGGCGGGTGGCCTCGGCGTTGTAGATGCCGGAGAGCAGAGGCTCGGCGATCTTGTCCAGCGCTTCGTTGCCCAGGCGGCGTGTGACGAAATCCTGGAGGGTCTCATCGGCCGTCCCCCTGCGTGGCGGGATGAACAGTTCGAGGCCCATGCGCAGTTTGCCCAAGGGGGAGATGAGCGGCGAGAGGATGAAGGGTTTGAACTTGGTGGGGAGCAGCAGGAAGACCCCATCGGGGAGGGGGACCGGCTTGCCTTTCGAGAGGACGAACACCTTGCGGGCGGCATCGTTGGTGCCGAGTAGGCGACCGGCGAGGCCGAGTTGCAGCGCCATGTCCACCGCCCAGGGTTTCTGCAGCGTGAGGAAGGAATCCGGTCCCCCCTCTATCACGAAGCGGCCCTCTTCCCGCTCGACGACATCGGTCCGTATCCGGCCGCCCCAGCGGTCCGCCGCTTCGTAAACCGAGCAGGTGACCCGCAGGCCGTGCGCCTTGGCCTGTTGCTCGACGTACCAGGCCGTGCTCAACCCGCTGATACCACCGCCGACCACAGCCACCCGCAGGGAGCCCATGCCGGCGAGCCCGGAGGAAGACGCTCCGTCGCTCTGGCGGCCCGGCATGCTTATGAGCCTCCGGCGAACCGGTGTTCGTGCACGAAATCGACCAGCCGGCGCACGTTATCAACGGGAGTGCCCTGGAGCACCCCGTGGCCCAGGTTGAAGATGTGGCCGGGGCGGCCACCGGCGCTCCTCAGGACCGCGGCGGCCCTCTTCTCCAGCTCCGGCCACTGCCCGAGAAGGGCCACAGGGTCGAGATTGCCCTGGATGGCGACGTCCGGCCCCACCCGGCGCCAGGCCTCGCCTAGGTCGATGCGCCAATCGACGCCGATGACGCCGGCTTCGGTCTGCCCGATGAGCTCGAGCATGCCGTCGGTGCCGGTCGAGAAGTAGATGATAGGCACTCCGGTATGGGCCAGTTCGCGCACGACCGCCCGGTTGTAGGGAAGAGCGAACTCCTGATAGTCGGCGGGAGAGAGGAGGCCGGCCCAGGTATCGAAGAGCTGTACGGTCTGGGCGCCGGCCTCGATCTGCGCCTTGAGATAGCCGGTCACCAGACGGGTGAGCTTCTCCATGAGCTGCTGCCAGAGGTCTGGGCGCCCCATCATCATCCGCCGGGTGATGGTGAAGTCCTTGCTGCTACCTCCTTCAACCGAGTAGCAGGCGAGGGTGAAAGGGGCGCCGCTGAAGCCGATCAACGGAATCCCTCGAGGGTCGAGCTCGCCCCGCGCCAGTCGGATGGCCTCGAGCGTGAACCAGGTGCTCTCCTCCACAGGGGGTCCGGCCAAGCCGTTCACGCCCGCTTCGTCTCGCACAGGGTTGTAGACCACCGGGCCTTCACCGACCTCGAAGCCCACCTTCAATCCTAGGCCCTCCAGGACGGGGAGGATGTCTGCAAAGATGATGGCGGCGTCCAGGGCGAAGGCGTCGATGGGCTGCATGGTCACCTGGCAGCTGAGGGCCGGGTCCTTGATGATCTCCAGCATGCCGTAGCGCTTGCGCAGCTCCCTGTACTCGCTCATGTAGCGGCCGGCCTGTCTCATGAGCCATACGGGAGTCGTATCCACCGGCTCACAGCGGCAGGCCCGGAGGAAGCGAGGAGTCGGGGAGTCGTTCATGCCAACCAAGCGGCCACATCCTTCGCGAAGTACGTGATGACCATGTCGGCCCCCGCACGTCTGATGCCTACGAGGCTTTCGAGTGCCGATCTTTCCAGCTCCAGCCAGCCGTTGGCGGCAGCCGCATGGATCATGGAGTATTCACCGCTCACCTGGTAGGCGGCCAGCGGGAGGTCGCAGGCGTCGCGTACCAGCCGGAGCACATCCAGATA
>CAZWAR010000109.1:0-8275 GCA_964631965.1 uncultured Gaiellales bacterium | reverse complement strand
CAGGATCTGCAGGTCGTCGCCGAAGCGGGCAGCGAGCAGCAGACGCTGACGCGCGTGACTACCGGGGAGTACGATCTCTTGGTCCTCGATCTCGGGATTTCCCAGAGGGACGATCTCGAGCTCGTCACCGAGATAAAGCGGCTGCGCCCCTCCCTTCGGGTGTTCATCTTGAGCACGGAGCCGCAGGAGCACTACGCTCTCCGTTGCCTCCGAGCCGGTGCCTGCGGGTACCTGAGCAAAGAGGCGGAACCGGAGGAGCTCGTGGCCGCCATCCGCAAAGTGCTCGAAGCAGGGGGAGGAACGTACGTAAGCCCTTCCCTGGCCCAGCAACTGCTGGCCTCCCTGGTGCAGAAGGAACGCAAGGAGCTCCCTCACCACACCCTTTCTGCCCGCGAAGACCAAGTCATGCGCCTGCTCGGGTCGGGCCAGACGGTCTCCCAGATAGCCCGCCAGCTTTCGCTGAGCGTCAAGACGGTCAGCACGCATCGGGCCCGCATCCTCAGCAAGCTGAACATGGAGTCCAATGCGGATCTCGTCCGCTACGTGGCTCAGAACAAGCTGGTCGACTGAGGAAGGGTCGTAGGTGGCTGATACCGCCGCCTAGGTCTCGCACCCGGCCGGGGAATAGTAGACCATGCCGCACGCCCGGCACCGGTACTGCTCCGTCTGGTTCACGATAGCCCTGGGAGGATTCGGCGTTCCGCAGTCCGGGCAGGCCATCAATCTCATCTCTTTCGTGGCCGCGACAACTGGGCCCACGTCTCTCTCCCCCACTGGCGAGGACAGCCATTCCGGAGCGAAAGGCTCGTCTACCAGTCGCGACCGCAGATGTGCAAGCCGGCTGGAGACGATCCCCGCCACGATGCTCATGACCCGGTATCCAAGAACAGGGTTCGCGACGAGCGCGTCTCGCAGCCGCTCGCCATCGAATGCGACCAGCGTCGCGTCGCTTATCGTGCGCGCTCCAGCCGTGAACGGGTGATCACCGAGCACGGCAGACCAACCGAACAGTTCGCCCCGTTGCAGCTCGTCGACGACCACCTGCTGGCCTCTCCGCCCCCTCATCCGGATGGCGACCCGCCCGGTCAGGACCAGGTAGAGCGTGGGCGCCTCTTGGTCCTCCACGAAGATGTCACGGTCCGCCTCTATCCTCTGAAACGACGCCATCGTTGCCAGTTGAGCCAACTGCTTGTCGTCCAGTTCGGCGAACAGCTCGCACTCCCTCAGTTCCGCCGCCTCGACCATGACGTGCCTCCCCCACTCGATGGCACTCCACGTTTCCCGTCCGGCGGGCTGCCGCACAAAGCGCAGACCCGCAGACTGACCTAGGGCCGACCGGTCCAAGCGACCGACGGTCGCGGGTCATCCCTCCATCTCGTCAAGGTCATCCGGGTGCGCCCCCGCCCACGAACGAGGCCCCGCCATGACCCGGGAGACCTCCACGCCGTTGTCCCCCAGCAACTGGACGATCTCCGCGGTCATGGGCCAGTATTCTTGTTCCCGCTCGCTGCCCACCGAATCCCCGGAGGGCACGTACATCACCGTTATCCGCAGCTCGCCGTCGACATCGTCGGCAAGGACGCCGTAGCCGTGCACCAGCCAATTGCTGAGCTTCGCTTCGAACTCGTTCAGTTCCGACCTATCCATCGTTGCCCCTTCCATTCGGCGGCGGCCGAGGCCGCCGCGCCGACGAGAGAGGTTCTAACCGTTTGCGGGAACCGGCAAACTCCCGGGCAATCCGGCGTCCTCGCGCGGCCGCCATCCCGCGCTGAAGAGGAAGAACACCGCCGATGTTCGCCCCAGATGCGCGAACGAGTGAGCCAGATCGTCGGCGGCATGGTCCACGTCGGCGTCTGCACCCAGGTCGAGCAGGTACTCGTGGAAGAAGCCGTGTCCGTTGGGCGCAACGCCTCCGTCCGAAGTCGCACCCGCTACCCGCCTGGCCTTGCGCCCCCCGTTGGCAGCTCCCGCCGTCACGCCATTTCCAGTGGGTGTCCCTTCCGCAGGCCCCTCCGCCTGATCGGTCCCGGTCAGGAGGGCCTTCCGCTCTGCCACCCGGTCGAGGAACACACCGGCATTCTTGATCACAGCTTCGATCTTCCGGCGGTTCCGGATGACGGCGGGGTCGCTCAGCAGCCGGGCCACGTCTTCCTCCCCCATGAGCTTCACCTGAACCGGGTCGAAGCCATGGAACGCTTCGCCCATGTCTTTCCAGCGCGACTCTACCACCTTTGGGCCCAGGCCGGCACTGAACACCGCCCGAGCGAGCAAGGTGAAGTACTCCTGGTCGGTCTGCGGGTATTCGCCCGCCCGCTGCATCCACGGCTGCTTCTCGAACATCGCTCCTCCTTCGGGTCCCATCGCTTCCACCTGGAAGCCGATGCTAGGAGGCGCGGGTCGGAACGTAACTAGGCCGGACGATGGAACTTGGCGAGCCAAGCGGCGGCCAGCGCGTCTCTGTCGGTGAGGTCCAGCTCACGCAGATTCTTATCCGCGGTCACCTCCACGATGCGATCCACCAGTTGCAGGGCTTCGGTGAGATCGTGGGTGACGTAGACCGCCGTTGTCCGGCGTTCGTGGAGAAGCTGCTGCAACTCACGCATCAGGCCGGATTTGAGAGTGGCGTCCAGTCCGCTGAGGGGTTCGTCCATGAGCAGGACCGCAGGCTCCACCGCAAGAGCCCGAGCGACTGCGACCCGCTGAGCCATCCCACCGCTCAACTCGGCCGGGTGGTAGTGCTCGAACCCGGCCAGCCCCACCCGCTCGAGCCAACCGGCGGCAGCACCCCGAGCTGCGGTCTTGTCCATACCCCGGGCGCGAAGGGCGACGGCCACGTTGTCCAGCGCGCTGCGCCAGGGAAGCAGCCGCGGTTCCTGGAATACGTATCCCACGACGCCGTTCGCCACACGAACGCTCCCCGAGTCGGGTTGGACGATCCCGGTGACGAGTTTGAGTATGGTCGTCTTCCCCGATCCGGACGGCCCGACCACCCCGAGAATCTCTCCGTTCGAGATACGAAACGACACATCGTTCAGGACCTCCAGCGCATCGAACGTCTTGCTAACGTGCTCGAAGGTGATCATCGCCCGGCCTTTCGCCAGCGCATGACGCGCCGCCTCACCGGCCGGAGTACTCCGAACTCGATCGCAGCCATGAGCGCAAGGAGCACCAGCACCCAGGCAAAAAGTTGCGGGGTGTCGAGAAGGCTGCTTGCCCGCGAGAACGCGTGACCGATACCGCTCGCCGCAGCCAGCACCTCGGCCAGGACGACCGCCCGCACGGCGATCCCGGTGGCGAGAGTGAGACCGGCGATGGCCGGAGAGGCCACTCCGGGCAGGTAGACCTCCCGCAGGAGCAGAACCCGCGAGAATCGATAGACCCGTCCCATCTCGACCAGTCCCCGATCGATGGCCTGCAGGCCTTCCACGGTGTTCACGTACATGATGGGAAGGACGATCAGCCCGACAACGAACATGACCGTGAAATTCCCGAGGCCGAACCAGAGCAGGGCAAGACCGGCGATGATGACCACGGGTATGGTCATGCCCACCCAGCGCACGGGCTCGAGGAATGATCGCAGCCGCGAGTCCAAGCCGGCTCCGATGCCGAGGATCCAACCGACGGTCGCCCCTACCACCAGGCCGATCACCAGCCGTTCGAGGGTGATGAGGAGTTGGATCCAGAGGGCGCTTCCCCAGGCCAAGCCGGCGAGAGCACGCACGGTCGCCGCCGGAGATGCTATGTAGACCTCGCTGACGAACAGCGAGAGCAGCTGCCATACGACGATGATGGCAGCCGCCCCCGCAAGCGTGTAGACAACGCTACCGGCTGTGGTCGATCTGCTAGCTTTGGTCGAAATAGAAGCCATCGTCGGGCACCTTGCCTCCGATCACATCGGGCGAAAGCTCCGACAGGGACTGGTAGAAGGCGTCCAGGCTCGGCCGGGCGTCCACGGAGGACGTCCATCGCCATGTGATGTTCTTCAGCGAGGCGGTCATGACCGAGGCTGTGAGCCCGAGTTGGGGAAGCTTGGTCTCCACCAACTCGCCGGCCTCCTCGGGATGGTCGAGCATCCACCGAACGGCGGTCCTGTAGGCGTCTTTGAAGGCGACGATCACATCCGGCCTGTCGAGAATCGAGCCGGTGGCGACCGTGCCCGCAATGGGACTGTCGCCCCCCGACGAATCCGTCCAGGCCTTGTCGAACGCGAGAGCCCGGTGGAGCGGTCGGTCGGTGTCCTTGGTTTGCAGCGTGACCGCCGTGGCAAGGGCTTCGCCGAGGATGGCGTTGTCCACCTGACCGGACAGCAGGAGCTGGGCGGCCTGAGTCGGGTCGGTGGTGTACCGGACCTTGAAGTCCTTCTGAGGATCGAGACCCGAGGCTCTGGTGATGTACTGGAACATGAGGTCGGGCACGCTGCCTTCGAAGGCGATTGCCACCGTGTCGCCCCGGATATCCGCGAAGCTCGCGGCCCTGGCGTCGGTGGAGATGAGATAGGTGATGTTCCAGACCGAGATATCGAGAAGTTGCAGCCTCAAGCCTTTGTTATAGAAGATGGCCGAGTTGTTGGACGGCATCGTCACGAAGTCGCCCTGCTGGCCTGCCACATAGGCCTTGAGCTGGTCGGAGTTCTCCCAGACGACCACATCGGTCTCTTCCGCAACGGCGGAGAGCAGGTCGTTCTCGGCGATGTAGGCCATAGGGATGGCCATAGGCCCAGGCGGCGCCACCAGTGTGATCTTGTCCACCCTGGCGGGCTGCATGGAGGTGGTGGCCTCCGACGATGTGGTGGGGGGGGCAGTGGTGGAGGAGCTGGACGTGGGAACGGACGTCGCGGTCGTGGACATCGTGGTGGTGGGCGCCTCCGTGGTGGGCACGGTGGTGGTGCTCACGTCGGGAGAACCGCAGCCGGCCGCGAAGGCGGCAAACCCGAGCGTGACGAGAAGGACCAGAGTCAGCAAGACGGCTGGCCCCGGACAGACCCGCACCCCGCACGTGGACTCCGGACGCGTCGTTCTAGGCGGGCGCAGATGCAGCATCATTCTGAGAAATCCATCCTCTGCAGATCGACACCGGCGAGCTGGGACAACTCGGAGTAGAACTCCTCGGTCCCCGGCCCGAACACGTCGACGAGGAGGAGCCCGCTCGGGGAACAGCTGGTCGAGTCAGCATCGTGGATGCCGAGCCGGGTCCGGATGTTACACCCGTACTTGGTGAGCACGGCCTGGACCGCCGGGACGTTCTCCGTCCGCTCAGAAATACCGACGCCGAAGATGGTGTGCTGCACGTGGTCCCCTCCTGTCTCTTCACGGGCCCGCCCTATGGGCGCGTCCTGTCAAGTGTAGCTCGTGCGGCGCTCTGCCTGCCGACCGCCGTGCAAGCTCGCTCCGTGCCGCGGTCGTGTGCCCCTTCGACGCCCACGGGGATAGGCGGGCGGGGTCGACGCGGACGTTCCCGCGGCGTCCTTCCTCGGGTTGACGGGGAAGTCCGCTCGGAGTAGATTGTGAATTGTATAACAATGTTGTTATCAACGTAACGGTCGGGAGAGACGTGGCCACTTCTGGAAGACCGATGGTCTCGCACAAGACTGTGCAGCGACTCAGCAGCTATCGGCGCCTGCTCAGCGAACTGCAAAAGACGGGGGCCACGAGCATCTACTCTCATCAACTCGCCCACCTCGCCGGCGTGAGCGCTGCGCAGGTACGACGCGACTTCATGGTGATCGGCTACTCAGGCAGTCCCAACCGGGGTTACCAGCTCGATACCTGCCTTGCCAGCATCGAGAACCTGCTCGACGGCACCACCCGTCAAGACGTGGCGCTGGTCGGACTGGGGAGGTTGGGACGCTCAGTGCTCGCACATTTCGCGGGACGACGACCTCTGCTCCGCATCGCCGCGGGTTTCGACACCAATCCGGCTCTCATCGGGACGACGGTGGAGGGGTGCCCTGTCCACGCGATGGAGGACCTCGAACAGGTGGTGAGACAGAAGGGTATCCGGGTGGCCATATTGGCGGTTCCTCCGGAAGTGGCTCAAGCCACCGCTGAGGCCCTGCTGCGCGCCGGGGTCCGGAGCTTCGTGGATTTCACCGCGGTTCCGCTGCGCCTACCCGAGACCATCTTCGTGCAACGCATGGACATCACGTCGGCGCTCGAGACTGCAGCGTTCTTCGCAAGGCAGGAGGGAGACGCGGAGGCCGCCACCGAGGACAACGGTGCGGAGACAGGTGCCGAAGCGGACATGCAGCCCATGATCCTGAGCATCGACTCTCTACTCGCGGGGGCCGACATGAAACTCGACGACCTGGCCGGGCGGATCGGCGCGAAGGTACTGACCGCAGGCCCCATGGACGCGAAAATCACTCGGATCTACGCCGGCGACCGGGTGAGCGACCTGCTGAACGAGGCATCCAGCACGACATTGCTCATAACGAACCTGGCCAACCTGCAGATGGTGCGGGTGGCCGAACTCATGGAGGTGCCGGGAGTCTGTTTCGTGGAGGGAGTGGAGCCCGACCGCGAGGTGGTGGAGTTGGCGGCCACCAACAACACGATGCTGATGGTCTCCTCGGTTGGTGTGTTCGAGACCTGCGGACTCATCTATCAACTCCTGGCCGGGACCGCGCAGAACGGGAGCACCGCACAGAACGGAAGTGACACCCGGAACCGAAGTGGCGCACGCGACGGGAGAGCGGCGCAGAGCTGATGGAGTTCTTCTCTTACGACATAGAGAGCAACGACTTCCGCCGGGCGGGCGCCGCTTCCCGCGCCATCAAGGAGCGTCTGAAACTCGTCGGGGCGGAGGCCGACGCCATCCGCCGGACGATGATCGCCGCATACGAAGCCGAGATGAACGTGGTGATCCACTCGGTGGGTGGCAGGCTCGAGGCGTCGCTCTCGCCGGACCGGGTGGACGTGAACGTCACGGACGAGGGTCCGGGGATCCCGGACATCGACCGGGCAATGCAGGAGGGCTATTCCACAGCGAGTGCGGAAGCTCGGGCCCTTGGTTTCGGGGCGGGGATGGGACTGCCCAACATCAGGCGCAGCAGCGATCGCCTGCGCGTGACGTCCCGGCCGGGCGAAGGCACCCGGGTGAGCTTCACCGTGTATCTGCAGCCGGAGACCGCCTGCGCCGCACCCCCTATCTCGCTGTACGCATCGGCGGACCGTTGCCGAGTCTGCCATGCCTGTCTCAGCGCCTGCCCCACTCAAGCGCTCCGAGTGCGGGAAGGACGGCCGATGGTCCTGGAGCATCTCTGCATCGAGTGTGCGCAATGCGTCGCGGCCTGCAGCAGCGGGGCGCTGACCGTCCGGGACACGCTTCTTTCGGTGGACGATGTGAGGGGCCGGGCGGCGGCCGCTCTGGTCGCGCCGCCGGCGCTGCTGGCAGGCTTCGGTCCGGAGTTCCCGCCGGACAGCGTACGGGCGGCTCTGGATGGCCTCGGTTTCGCGGACGCCCGGACCGTGGAGCCCGTCGAAGAAGCACTGCGGCGCGCGGCGCTCGGCGAAGCGGCGGCCCGGGCGGTCGGGGCGCAAGACATTGACATTGACCGGGGACTCGGCCTCGATCGGGCGGGGAAGGTTGAACGGCCGCCCGAGACCGAACGAGCCACCGGCGCCGACCGGCCCTCAGGTGGGGACGACCGTGGGCCGCACCGGGTCGCGGGCGCGGCAGCCGCTGCCCGGCCCGTGATCCTCCCTCTGTGCCCGGCGGTTGTGAACCTGGTCGAGTTGAAGTTCCCCTCGCTGGTCACGGCGTTGGCTCCCTTCGAGTCGCCATGGGCGGCGGTCGCGGCGGGCGCCGGGGAAGAAAGGATCGCCTGCGTGGTCTCGTGCCCGGGGCAACGCTCCGCTGTCTCGGCTGCAGAAGCGTCGGCCGCCGAAGAGGGCTGCAGCCCGCGCGAAACTGACTGCCTGCTCCCTGAAGCGTTGCGCGGACCGGTGATGCGGGCCCTGACCGACGGCCCCGGCGGGACGGCCGGGAGCGGTCCTCGCCCGGAGACACCGGAGCCTCCACCTGTTGCCGGCGGTGGCGAGGAACATGGGCGGCTCGTTGTGAGCGGCATCCGTCACGTGATGGCTGTCCTCGAAGAGTTGGAGGACGGACTGCTGGATGATGTGGAGGCCATCGAACCCTATGCCTGTGAAGGTGGGTGTTTCGGGTCACCGCTCCTGTTCGAGGACCATCATGTCGCGCGGTGGCGGTACGAGCGGGGCGGCGCGGCCGCTGCGCGGCCCGCCGCCCCCGCAACCGGAGCGGTGCCTCTCAGGAG
>CAZWAR010000108.1:0-8363 GCA_964631965.1 uncultured Gaiellales bacterium | reverse complement strand
CAGCCCATTAGACCTCGCCTTGTTGGCCATTCCATGTTACCGTTTTGCCGCCAGGTGGGGTCTACTGGATTTGAACACAGTAATGACTATGCCTCGTGGGTCATTTGCTTTGATCGACCTCGCAGGAGCCCGGATATTGAGAAACAAGGCGATCATGAACGGACAACTGGAGTCAACGCATGCGACAAGGCTGGGAAGCGATGTTCAAGCGACCATGGCGAGACGAGGAGAGACCTTGACCGACGACCAAGCGGAGCAACTCACTCGAGCCCTCCTTGATCTTGTGAAAAATGATTTGCTGGAACCGGTCAGCGAATCCGACGACCGGAAACCACTAAAACATTCCTAGTCTACGTCTGCGCGAATGGTTACCGGCTCCTGTTCAAATCCAGTATCGCCCACTACAACTTCGTGACGCCCGATGTCGGGTACCACCCCGCCGAGTAGCGTGCAACCCATGTTAGAACCGAGGTTCTGGTCTCTGCGTCAGCCGTCGAGGGTATGATTATCACGCGCACAGTCCGGAGAGAGGTAAGATGCGATGACTATCGACGAAATCAAGCGAGAGGCCCTGCGGCTCGATCCCTCGGTCCGGGCCGATCTGGCTCGGGAACTTCTCGAGAGCTTGGACGATCTGCCTGAGCCGGATATCGAGCGGCTCTGGCTGGAGGAGGCTGAGCGCCGGCGTGTCAACCTCCAGTCGGGCAAGTCCACTCCTATTCGAATGGACGAAGCGTTCGCCAGGGCACGCGCGACTCGCACATGAGTCACGAGGTGCTGTTCGAGCCCGCCGCCTCTCGCGAACTCAACGAGGCGGCCGTCTTCTATGACCTCGAACAGCCCGGACTCGGAAGCGCGTTCCTTGATGCTGTTGAGTCGGCGCTCCTCGCCGTAGTCGACAATCCATGCGCCTTCCCGGTGCTGCTCGGCGAGACACGCAAGCGCGTCGTCGGCCGGTTCCCCTACTCGATCCTGTACTGGGTTGACGGCACGACGATCCATGTCACGGCTATAGCCCACCATCGCCGGCGCCCCGACTATTGGGAGGAACGCGGGTAGGCGCCAGAGACGCCCCTGCAGTTCCACTCTCACCGCTCTGTTCGAATACCGTCCAGTAGACCCTAGCTTGATAAGGTCAAGTCGGTTGTCGGCTGTGAGGTAGTCCCGGACGCGTGAGCGGCAGCGAGGCACGGGTACTGCTGGCGTCCGCAAGTGGCGTGGTACGTCCGAGAGTACAACGGGGGCGGCGTTTCGAGACCCTCTATCTCCTTTCCCGTCCAAGCGTTGACCGTGCTTGTTGCCGACCTATACTTGACTTGAACGAGGGGTCTGCCGGCCTCCGCACATATTGCCCGGCGAGGCTGCCGGAAAGGGTCCGGCGCGAGCCACTCGACACCTGGGTTCGCGGCCGACCCTGCGCCAGCGCAGACGGCGTGGGACGAGGGCAAACGAGGTGAAGCTTTGCGATACCTATCGATCCTGCTCGTTGCTCCTCTCCTCGTGGCCCTCGCCGGTTGCAGCCGGCCGGCCGAGACCAGCGAACTCCCGCCGTCTTCGGCCATCGCGGTCACGACTACCACGGGTCGCGAAGCCTACAAGGAAGCCTGGAACATCTTGGGGCTGACGGTAAGAATCCAGCAGTTGTTGGCGATCGCGGACACAATCGACAGCTTCGACTACCCCGATGTCAATGCGGTGCAAGCAGGAATCGCAACCGAGGAACAGGCCCTCAGGACCCTCTTCCCGCCCGAGCCGAGCCCTGAATATCGGACCGTCAACGACGCGATGCTGGCTGCGCTTGGGGACTTGTGGGCAGCCTGCACCTACAAGAAAAGGTTCGACGGCGACCGACAAGACCTGCAGTCATACGTCAAGTTGAGGCAGTTGACCGACAGCGCACTGAGCCGGATCTTCTCCACCGAGGAGGAGTTCAACGCCCTGCTCGCCGGGATCGGCCACAATCCTGTCAACTTCCCGTCGGTACCGGTTCAGAGACAATGAGGATGTCTTGGCCTCCCCCCTCGCGCTCCCGCCGCTCCGCCTCAGCGCACTGCCGTACTCTTATTGCTGCAAAATGGTAATATATGCACAATTCACCTGTCCGCCTCGGCCCGGTCTCGTAGCCCCGGCGTGGCGTGACGGGCCGGCAGCTGTTCGTTACTCGGGCTTTCCGGGGGGAATCGCTGCCGCCGTGTTCAGCCAAAGGGCAGTGAGCACCAGGTAGGGCACGTGTGTCGCCGGACACGGCCGTCCAGGCGGCCAACGGGCCACAGGAAGCGCTACTGCCCGTGGTCCTGGTTCACCTGGGTGGGCACGCAGAGCGAAGGGACTCGGCCAGGGAGACATCATGAAGATCAGCCAAGTAGGACATCCGACCGTCTTTCTGTCTTCGAGGCAGATGCCGACCGAATCGAGCAACGTACGGCACTCCGTGGCCGTGAACGTTTCCGTGAAAGTTCAGGAGAGGAGCGACGACGACGGCCCTCTGCTCGCCCAGCTTCAACTTGGCCGGGGCACGCGCCTCGAGGGGAAGGCGATCGAGGGAGGTCGATCGGGTGACTGGCTTCTGTTTCGAATCCCCCGAGACCTGTGTCCAGAGGGCGGCTGCCTCACGCTCTGCGCCCTGGTCGACGAGCTCACCCTATGGAGTCGAGAGTACCGGGTGGTCTGGCGTAACCGGTTCCCCTCCCTCGAGCCGCTGGACTAGTTCTGCTCTTCCGAGGCGCCTCGACGGGGCTCGCCCTCGCCGCCCGGAGCGCGAAGGCAGGCCCGTCGGAGCTGTATCACTGCTAAGCTTTTGCAGGTTGAAGGGCGCGCCGACCTAGGACGAGGGGACGGACCATGCCGGAGTGGAAGATCAATCCCGACCGCGTTTACTTCGACTCTCGTGGCGCTTTTCCCGCGTCCGCGGTCGACCCGGCCGGGCCGGCCTCCATCCCCGAGGGGTCTCCCTGGACGCACCCCAAGCGGATCACCGACACGACGCTGCGAGATGGGACCCAAGACCCTCGATTCGCCCTCTTCCCCCATCAGACCAAGCTTCGCTACTTCGATCTGCTGCACAAGCTCGATAACGGGACCGGCCGGATCGAGAACCTTGAAGTTTTCATCTACCAGAAGCGGGACCGGTGGGTCCTGGAGAGGTTGCTGGAACGGGGACACCGGTTCCCCATGGTCACCACCTGGACCCGGGCTACTCCCAAGGACATCAAGCTGTTGGTCGATATCTCACAGGGGCAGGTCAAAGAGACAGGCATGCTCGCTCCGGCCTCCGATCACCACATATTCGACAGGCTCAAGCACCCGTCCAAGACGACTGCGGTGGACAACTACCTCGCCCCAATCCTGGCTGCGGTTGAGAACGGGATCCGACCCAGGATCCACCTCGAGGATTCCACGAAGGCCGACCTCATCGGCTGGGTGATCCCCTTCGTGAAGCGGGTGCTTCACGAGACTGGCGGACGGGCCTGTTTCAGGGTGTGCGACACCGTGGGCTGGGGGGTGCCCGATCCCCATGCCAGTCCCCCAGCGGGTATCCCCAAACTGATCTCCCTGCTCCACCAGGAGACCGGAGCGGAGCTCGAGTTTCACGGCCACAACGACTTCGGGCTCGCGACGGCGAATTCCATCGCCGCCTGGATCTACGGCTGCAACAGGGTCAACGCGGCTTTCGGCGGCATGGGGGAGCGAACGGGCAACACACCGCTCGAGCAAATGGTAGCTGCACTGGTGCGTCTCTATGGCGATCCCGGCTTCGATCTGGACGCGCTTGCCGAGATGGCGAATCTCATCAGCACGGAGGTATCTCCCCTCTATTCAAAAGCTCCGCTGATCGGTGACGACATCTTCACCACCCAGGCCGGACTCCACCAGACCGGCGTTCAGCGCCACAGCGAAGCGCCGGGCGGTCTCATCTATCTGCCGTACTCACCGGCGCTGGTCGGGCGAGAGCAGGTGGCGCTGTACCGCATCGGCGGGGTCACCGGCATGGAGGGTATCGTGGCCGTTCTCAACCAGGAGCTGAAGGCTCGAGGCGAGCATCGTCGCTATAGCATGGTCAGCCGGACGGTCAAACGAGTCTACGACATGGTCCAGGATCAATACGACGGTACGTGGGATGAGGCCGAGCGGGCCTACCTTGAGCCCCGCACCACGTTCTTCGAGCCCCGGGAACTCCTGGATATGGCCATGCAAGTGGAACGAGACGAGCAGGAGGGCTCGGGCCCTCACGGGTAGCCACCGCCGCTGACGGGGAGGCCTACTTCGCGGCCAGGTAGCCAGAGAGCGCAAGCGACGGCCTGGCAAAGCAGGCGCCCGGTCACACGGCCCGGGCGCCTGCTCCCAGAAAGAAGGCATTGGCCAGAAACTCCCGGCCGGACCTCTCGTCCGGCTCCGGAGTCTTCCGGTCCTCGCTCGTCCTTGTGGTACCCAGAGGGATGTCAGGTCCGCGTAAAGTCGGTCCAACGCCTGACTCCCACTGGCTCTGCGGACATCCCCTTCTCGGCCATATTCGTCTACGAGGCCGCACTGCCATCTTGGAAGTGCGGACTGAAGGTCAGTGGGTCACCGGTGACAGAGCCGAAGTCGATGTTCCAGCGAGACATCGTGCCGGTCTCGTCCAACGCCAAATAGCTTCCCGCTATTCCGCTTTCCGTCCGGGTCAGGACAAGGTACTCGACATAGTGTCGTCCCCGAACGTCAGGTCAATCGTACAGAGACCGGGATACCTCCAGGGCATCCTGCAGTTTGCCGACATTCGCGGCCAACTCTTGGACGAAAAAGGAATCGGGCTACTCTGACGCTTGGCCCGCCGTCGCAGCTTGGCCATCGCTCTGAGCAAGCACGCCATCCGCCTCGCGTTCAAGGCCATCGGCCATCGACGCCTCGACGAATCCCCGAGCCATCAGGTCGAGCCCTTCGCCTGCGAGTTCTTCGCTCTCTTCTTGCTCCCACTCCGACATCGCCAACCGGGCCTCGGCATCGGCAACTTCTCCCTCACCAAGGGCCGCGGTAGCCATGCTGGTTTCGGCCAGCGTGTGGGCAAGAGCAGCGGTTGCCGCCGCTCGTTTGATCAGGCTCTCCGCCAACTCTTTGAGTTGCTCACCCTTCCTGCTGAGCACACCGGCCATGGTCGCGGTTCCGATACGATCGAGCACCCCGGTGACCGACTGGAGTTGCCCTGCTATGCCCGCCAACGCAAGACCGATATCAAGATCCTCCGCACTCAAGGCCCTCACGGTGAGACTCTCGGAGGCGATGTCCTCGGATACGGCAAGGACTTTCCTCCCAGCCAATAGCTCTGCAGCTCCTGCCTCCCCGATCTCACGACTCAGCTTGGCCACGGCCTCCGCAGCCGCTATGGCCTCGAGACCCGCCGTCACGTCGCTTCGGCTTTGCGCCGCGGCTTCGCGACTTCCCTCCCGCAGGCCCTGGGCCACGCGGGCGTTGTCGGCGTCGGTCCGCGCTTCGGTGGAGGACTGCGCTCGCCCACCCGCTTCGGGTTTCTTCACGGTCGGGGTAGCTTCCTCTCTTTTCGAAGCCGGAGAGGCCTGTGCGGTCTTCCGTGCCCCGGCGGTTGATCGTTTTCTGGGGGTAGTCCGCTTGGTCTGTCCAGTCTGGCCGCTGCTCGTCGCAGGCCTAGTCGCGGAACGTGTCTGCCTCTTTGGTTTCTCCTCCTCGGCCACGTCTGCTCCTCTCCTCGGTACCTCTGAAGGCAGACCGGCTTCTACCCAATCGCTGCTTGAGTTATGCACCCGGCAGGCCGTTCGCAATCAACCCTTGCCGTGTCGAGGCCCAGAGAAACAGTGATGCACGAAGCGCGGAGCCCTTTGGGCGACGCGCCCCGGTCGGCAAGGCTTGGGAGCTGCAATGAGGCCCCCGCCAACGAGTCCGGGCAGGGGGCTCATGAGATCAGAACGCAGATCTCCGAATAGCTCGCATACCAGTCTTCCTCGCCCCCGTTCGTGACGGCACTGAGCAGCTCGGCCTGCATCGTCGCCTTCTCGCCAGGATCAAGGGCGGCCGCACCCTGCCAACAGGAAACCGGCGGCCACCAGCATACCTACCCACGCCACCCCGAGGCACGAGCAATCGCACGAAAGGCGGTGATGGGCAGTCTTATCGTTCATCTCAACACCCCCAGGGGCGGGCTACTGGATCGCGAAGAAGACTCGGTTGTCGTCAAAGGAGAACGTCTCCTCGAACATCACGGTCCCTCCGGTGACCTGGTCCGAGGGAACCTCAAACAGCACGTCTCCCGACACGGATGCGCCCGGGAAGGCCTCGCCCGCGTCCCAGACCGGGTGGGGCGGGACGACGAAGCCCTCGGGAGAGCCGAATGTGTTTCCCTTGGACCCGACGAAGTTGTAGCTGAGGTCCATACCGAAGTCGCTGGACTCTGTCCCATTGTACGTAGCCTCGATCGAGACGAGAACGTACTGATTGCCAGCCTGCGGCGGATCGGAGAATTCGTCGTTGTCGAGGAGTTGTTGCGTGGCATCCGGCGTCACGCTCACCACCGCGACCGTCCAGTCGCCTACCGACGCTCCCTGCCCGAGAGGAACGGCGTCTTCCCGACTGCCCACCCCATCCCCGGACGGAGAGCTGGTCGGATCTGGCTCCACCGACGGGGCGGCTGCCAGGTCAGAGTCATCCCGGTTCGTGTCGACCAGGCCGGCAGCGAAGGCTTGGCTGGCATACGTCATCACCAGCCCCATAAGAGCGTCCGCCCGGTCGCCGAGCTTCTCCTGAATCTCGCCGGCGGTAGCCCCATCCTCGGCCATGGACGCGGCGGTGCTCGCCATCTCGTCCAGCTTCTCAAGCAGGCTCAGGAAGGTCGCGTGGACCTCAGCATACTGGTTGGGCGGCTTGACGGCCTTGACCTTCTTGATAAGGTCTTCGAGCTGGGACACGGCCTGCTTCGTCTGTTCCACGTCCTCTTTCGAGAACGGGCCATCATCGCTCGCCGCGGTCCCATTCGACCCAGCTCCTTCGTCAAACCCGATACTTCCGACAACAGAAGAGTCGGGGAGGGCATCCAGTTCCTTGCTCCACTGGGTGAACAGCCCCTTGTACTCGTCGACGGTCGGCTCAGAGGTGCCCGCACCGCAAGCGACAATGCCGGCGATCAGCAGCGCCATCAGTAGACCAACTGCGCCCACCCTCACTACCCCACTCATCCCCGGCTCCTTTCTGGCGTTGTCCAGTCGCCGTTGACCGCGGCGGCCTGCCCCAGCCAACGAGCAGGATGCCCCGTCGAGCACCACCAGCGAGGGAATACCTTCCCTCGGCCCGGGCGCTCCCCTACCTTGTCGAAGAGGTGGTCTTCGCCGGAACCTTGGGCGCGTCCGACGCCACGCCCGCCAGCTCACCAATGATATTGATGAGCTCCGCGTCGCCTTGGACGACGACTTTGGCGTTCCTCGCCAGCGCTTTCTCGATGGCCTCCAGCCTCCGCAGCGTCTGAGCGTTGCCGGTGAAGTACTTATCCGCCGCTTCGTTCACCAGCTGGATGGCCAGGGCCTCGCCCTCCGCCTTCAGGATGAGGGCCTGTTTCACGCCCTCCGCGGTCTTCACCTCGGCGCGCCGCTTCCCATCGGCTTGAGTCTCGGTGGCAGTGGCGAAGTCGATGGCCGCAATCTTCTCATTTTCGGCCTTCACCACCCTGTTCATGGTTGCCTGCACGTCTCTGGGCGGCTCGATCTCCTTGAGTTCCGTACGCAGTATCTCGATGCCCCAGTCGGCGGTCTCGGAAAGAAGGGTCCTGCGCAATTCACTATTGATCTTGCCGCGCTCGCTGTTGGCCGACTTCAGGGTGAGCGTCCCGATGACGTTGCGGAGTGTGGTGCGGGCCAGGTTGACGATCTGGTACTCGTAGTTGGCGACGTTGTACTGCGAGGCCTTGACGCTCTCCTCGTCGTCCTTGACCTTGAGATAGACCTGGGCGTCCACCTTGGCGTTCAGGTTGTCGTTGGTGATGATCGTCTGCGGTTGAGCTTCAACCAGCGTTTCGCGGACGTCGACCCGGAACATGCGTTCGACCAGCGGGATGACGGGATGAAACCCCGCACCGGCGTAGCGGTGGTATTTGCCCAGTCGCTCCACCAACCCTCGGTGGGTGGGGCGAAGGATCCTGATACTCGAGATCAGGAGCAGAAGGACGATAAGAGCCGCGATGGCGACGCCGACTATAGCTCCGATGGACATGGAATCCCCGTCCTTCGATGGGTTAGGGGGCCGGCTGTAGGTGAGGCTTACTCGTGGATGCTGTCACAAGTGAACCGATATGTCCATGGGTCCCCCTCACGCGCCGGCGTTCCCGCAGTCCGCCCAGACGTGCCGGGTGCCTCGCTGACGGCCTTCCG
>CAZWAR010000107.1:3480-8584 GCA_964631965.1 uncultured Gaiellales bacterium | reverse complement strand
TACAAGGTCTCCGGCGGTCTGCACGGTGTGGGCATCAGCGTCGTGAATGCTCTGTCCGAGTGGCTCACCGTGGAGGTTTGTCGGGACGGTTGGCGGTACAAACAGGGATACCAACGGGGAGTACCGACCGGAGACGTCAAGAAGATCGATAAGTGCGGAGAGCGACAGGGCACGACCGTGCATTTCAAACCGGACGCCCAGATCTTCGACGACCTCAACTTCAACTTCTCCACGCTGTCACAGCGTATGAGGGAGATGGCGTTCCTCAACCGGGGGTTGAAGATCACGCTTATCGACGAGCGCGAAGACGATGAAGAGCCGTCGGCGGTGGGTGTCGACGACGATTACGACGAAAGTCGCGACGAAGGCGGTGACGGCAACGGGGCGGCCCCGAAGAAGGCGTCTCCCGCCGGAACCGCGGCGGTGGACTCCGTGGCGGCGAAGGCCCTGGCGGAAGACGCCACCTGCGAGATCCAGTTCCTCGGCAAGGGCCCCAGCGGGCCCAAGTCGGTGGTCTACTACTACGAAGGCGGCATCGTCGACTTCGTCAAGCACATCAACAGGCACAAAGAGTCGATCCACCCCCGAGTGATCCAGTTCGAGAGCAGCGAGGAGATCGTCGAAGAGAATTCTGGCCACAGGGTGGTCAAACCCCACTCGGTGGAAGTGGCGATGCAGTGGAACGCCGGATACACGGACAGTGTGTTCTCGTTCGCCAACAACATCAACACGCACGAAGGCGGTTCGCATCTCTCCGGCTTCCGCTCGGCCATCACCCGCACCATCAACGACTACGCCCGCTCGAAAGGCTTCCTCAAGGAGAAGGAGGAGAACCTCAGCGGTGAGGATGTCCGCGAGGGCCTGGTGGCGATCGTCAGTGTGAAGCTGAGCGACCCCCAGTACGAGGGGCAGACCAAGACCAAGCTGGGCAACTCGGAGATCCGGGGGTTCGTCGAGGGCGTGGTGAACCAGCGGTTGGCGGAGTTCCTCGAGGAGAACCCGTCCGACGCCAAGCAGATCATCCAGAAGACGGTGCAGGCCGCCCACGCTCGGCAGGCCGCCCGCAAGGCCCGGGACCTGACCCGGCGCAAGAGCATCCTGGAGAACACCACGTTGCCGGGCAAGCTGGCCGACTGCTCCATCCGCGATCCTGCTTCCTGCGAGTTGTACCTGGTGGAGGGCGATTCCGCCGGCGGTTCCGCGAAGCAGGCGAGAGACCGAAGCTTCCAGGCGATCCTGCCCCTGCGAGGCAAGATCATCAACGTCGAGAAGGCACGCCTGAACAAGATCTTGTCGAACACCGAGATCCAGGCCATCATCAGCGCGTGTGGCACGAGTCTGGCCGACGAGTTCGACCTGGCTGCGGCCCGCTACCACAAGCTGATCATCATGACCGACGCCGACGTTGACGGGGCGCACATCCGCACTCTCATCCTCACCTTCCTCTTCCGCAACATGGTGGAGCTCATCGACGCGGGCTATGTCTACATCGCCCAGCCGCCGCTCTATCGGGTGACGCACAAGCGCCAGGACTACTACGCTTTCAACGACGCCCAGCTCGAACAGCTGCTCGGGCGGGTGGGCCGCCAGGGCATCACCATCCAGCGCTTCAAGGGCCTCGGTGAGATGAACCCAGAGCAGCTCTGGGAGACCACCATGAACCCCGACAAGCGGACGCTGCTGCAAGTGACCGTGGACGATGCGGCCCTGGCCGACGACGTCTTCACCATGCTCATGGGCGACAACGTCGAGCCGCGCCGCGAATTCATTACCGACAACGCGCGCTACGTGCGGACGCTGGATGTCTAGGCCGATGCAGCCGGAACCGGTAGCCGCCGAGGCAAGGTAGGACTAGCGCCGCATGGAGACACTAGAAGGCCGCATAGAACAGGTCGAGATCGCGGAGGAGATGCGGGCCGCATACCTCGATTACGCCATGAGCGTCATCGTGGGCCGCGCCTTGCCCGACGTCCGTGACGGCCTCAAGCCCGTGCACCGCCGGGTGCTGTTCGGCATGCACGACTCGGGCATGCAGCCCAACCGGCCCTACCGCAAGTGCGCGAGAATCGTCGGGGATGTCATGGGTAACTTCCACCCCCACGGCGACCAGGCCATCTACGACGCTCTGGTCCGCATGGCCCAAGGCTTCTCCATCCGCTATCCCCTGGTCGACGGCCACGGCAACTTCGGCTCCGTCGACGGCGACGCGGCCGCGGCCATGCGGTATACCGAATGCCGCCTCAGCCGCATCGCCACAGAAATGTTGCGCGACATCGACGCCGAGACGGTCGACTGGGTGCCCAACTACGACGAGAGCCGGGAGGAGCCGAGTGTCCTGCCCAGCCGCTTCCCCAACCTGCTCGTCAACGGCAGCTCGGGCATCGCCGTGGGCATGGCCACCAACATCCCGCCGCACAACCTGAACGAGGTCATCAGTGCAGCCGCAGCCCTCATCGACGACCCGTCGCTGAGCAGCGCGGACCTTATGAAATACGTGAAGGGCCCGGACTTCCCCACCGGCGGCATCATCATGGGCCACGGGGGTATCCGGGATGCTTACGAGACCGGCCGAGGCCGGATCGTGGTCCGGGCGCGGGCTCACAGCGAGCCGCTCAAGCAAGGCAAGACGGCCATCATCGTCACCGAGATCCCCTATCAGGTGAACAAGGCCCAGCTCATCGAGAAGATCGCCGAGCTCGTGCGCGAAAAGAAGATCCCCGAGATCAGCGACCTGCGCGACGAATCCGACCGGTCGGGCATGCGTATCGTCATCGAACTCAAGCGCGAGGCCATCCCGAAGGTGGTGCTCAACAAGCTGTACAAGCACAGCGCGATGCAGAGCACGTTCGGGGTCATCAACCTCGCCTTGGCCGACGGGATACCCCGGACCCTCTCTCTCAAGGAGATGCTCCGTCACTACATCGCGCACCAGAAGGAAGTCATCATCCGGCGGACCAAGTTCGAGCTGGACAAGGCCAAGAAGCGGGCCCACATCTTGGAAGGCCTGCTGGTGGCCATCTCGAACCTGGACGAGGTCATCCGCATCATCCGGTCGAGCGAGGATACCGAGGCCGCCAAGATGGGCCTCACGGAGAGGTTCTCTCTCAGCGAGGAACAGGCCCAGGCCATCGTCGACCTACGCCTCCGCAACCTCACCGCGCTCGAGCGCCATAAGATCGAGGAAGAGCATCGGGACCTCATGGAGCGCGTCGCCTATCTCGAGGGCCTGCTGGCCGACGAAGCCCTCATCAACGAGGTCATCAAGGAAGAGCTCCTCGAGATCAAGACTATGTACGGCGACGACCGCCGCACCGAGATCAGGCCGTCCGAGGACGAAATCGATATCGAGGACATGATCGCCGTCGAAGAGATGGCCATCGCCATCTCCGCTTCGGGTTATGTCAAGCGCCTGCCCGTGTCGACCTACCGCACCCAGCATCGCGGCGGCATCGGGGTGACGGGGATGGACCTCAAAGAGGGCGACTACATCGAGCACCTTTTCATAACCACCACTCACCACTTCCTGCTGTTCATCACCTCCCGGGGCAAGATCTACCGGCAGAAGGTGCACGAACTGCCTCTGGGCAGCCGCCAGAGCAAGGGCCGGCACGTAGCCAATATCCTGCCGCTGGCCCAGGGTGAGAAGATCAAGGCGGTCATCGCCACCAAGGATTACACCGACGCCAAATACCTGGTTTTCGCGACGAAGAGGGGCATCGTCAAGAAGACCCGCTTCCTCGACTACGCCACCACGCTCAAGGCCGACGGCATCATCGCCATCACCTTGGACGGAGACGACGAACTGGTGGCGGTGCGGCACACCAGCGGCCACGACGATCTCATCCTGGTTTCGAGCGAGGGCAAGGCCATCCGCTTCCACGAGTACGACGTACGGCCGACCGGCCGGGCGACCATGGGTGTTCAAGGCATGCGCATGCCGGAGGGACGCGTGATCGTGGGGATGGCGGTCGCCGAAGACGATGCCGACCTCTTCTGCGTGACCAGTGGCGGCTACGGCAAACGGACTCCTGCATCCTACTACCCGACGCAGAAGCGTGGAGGGCAGGGGGTCATCACCATCAAGGATGCCCCCGACCGCGGCGATCTCATCGGGGTGACGCCGGTGCGCGACAACCACGAGCTCATGCTGATGAGCCAGGACGGCACCGTCATCCGGGTGCCGGTAGTGAGCGTCCGCTGCACGGGCCGCAACACCATGGGGGTACGGGTGATGAACCTCCGCGGTGCCGACAGGGTCTCAAGCATGGCCCGCCTGGTGGCCGGCAATGGCAGCCCCGTCGCGGCCAGCGATGTGCTGGGGAGCGAAGACGCCGCCGGTTTGGCGGCAGTATCTGCGGAGGCGGAGGACCTCGAGGAATCCGAGGAATCCGTCGCCGAGGACTTCGGGTCCGAGGACGACACCGAGGCCGGCACAGAGGAAGATCTCAGCTAGTTTTGACTCGGACCGGCCAGGGCTCCGGCGACAGCAGGGCGTCGCAGCTCTGCACGTAGCTGCCTGCCCCGTAAGTCGCGCATAAGCGGGGGTCAGGCGTGGGACCTGTAGGGCCGCTGCCGACGGAAGCCGGGCCGCCGGTGGGGTATCATTCACACATACTGCACAAGCTTTATCGGGCTCGCTTACAGAGGAGCGGCGTCACATGTTCTTTTTCTGGGATTGGACCTTCATCCTGCTGGTCCCGGCCATCATCTTGGGGATCTATGCCCAGGCCAGGGTCAGTAGGGCCTTCAGCCGTTATTCGCAGGTACCATCAACTCGGGGCATCACGGGGGCTCAGGGCGCTCGGCTGTTGCTCGACACGGAGGGGTTGGGGGACGTGGCCATCCAGGTCGCGGGCAGCCGCCTGTCCGACCACTACGACCCACGAACCCGGACCCTTACCCTCAGCCCGGACGTGGGCAACAGCAAATCATTGGCTGCCTTGGGCGTCGCGGCTCATGAGGCCGGCCATGCCATGCAGCACGCCGCCGGGTACGTGCCCTTCAAGTTCCGCGGCACCCTGGTGCCTGTGGCGAACGTAGGTAGCTATATGGGATTGATCCTGTTCATGTTCGGATTGATCTTCTACCGCAGCGGTCCGCTCAT
>CAZWAR010000107.1:0-3470 GCA_964631965.1 uncultured Gaiellales bacterium | reverse complement strand
GTATCGGCATCATCCTTTTCTCGGCCGCCGTGCTCTTCACCCTCGTCACACTGCCGGTTGAGTTGAATGCTTCCCGGCGGGCGATGGCGGCGCTTGCGGACAGGAACATCCTCATCGGCGACGAACTAGACGGGGCGAAGAAGGTCTTGGGGGCCGCCGCCCTGACGTACGTTGCGGCAGCTCTGATGGCCGTCCTGCAGCTTCTGAGGCTCATCCTCATCAGCCGCAGGTAGGAGCCCGCTCGGCGCCGCCTGCCCAGCGGGTTCCGACGAGGACACGCTGACGGAGGAGGACCGATGTCGATACCGCGCCTGCTACTGGCGCCGTCCCATCGGACGGGCTTGGCGAACGCGGTGGCGGCCGCGATTGCCGAGATCGTCACCGCACACGGCCGGAAGGTCCGCTACCACCATCTGGGTCCGCTGGGCCCCGCTTCGGCATGGGACCGTTGGGAGGGCACCGCTTTTCTCGACCCGGAACTGTACGACGAACAGAACCTTCTCCGCCTCTATGACGTCGCCACCCGGTCGGCCGACCTGTCGCTCCTGTCTACCACCCAGGGCGTACTCGACCGATCGCGGGAGGCGAAGTGGCGGCCCGCCGACGTCGCCCACATGCTCGACTGCCCGGTGGTGCTGGTGCTCGATACCAGGCGATGGGGCGCGGGCATACGCGCTCTCCTGGCGGGCTTGAAAGCCCAACTACCGCATGTCAATCTGGCCGGGGTCCTCGTGACTGGAGTCTCCGACAGGGGTCACTACGAGATACTCCACGATGCACTTGGGCCCGAAGGGGTCCCCATCGTCGGCTGCATGTACGAGGGAGACGGGCCGGGGTGGGAGGCCTCGGCGCCGGGGCCGTGGGGACTTCCCCTGAGTCAAGACATGCTCGAAGCGGTGGAGCGCCAGTTGGATATAGGCGCCCTCGAGGAGATGGCGGGACAGAGAGGCTTTCTCCCCACGCACAACCTGCTGACTGACCGAGGCAGCGAAGGCCCCCTCGTGATGGTCGCAGGGGGCACCGGCTTCACGCCTTGGAGCCGCGACTCGATCGAGGTACTCCGTGCCGCCGGTGCACGCATCCGCAGGCTAGACCTGCTCGAGGACGACGTGCTTCCGGCGGAGGCGGCTGGTCTGGTCCTGGCCGGCACCTTGTGGCCGTCCAGCCTGATCGACATTGCTCTGAACCAGTCCCTGCTCTCCGACGTGCGGACACGCATTGCTGCCGGACTCCCCACCCTCGCCCTGGGGGGCGGCTTTCTGATCCTATTGAACCGGGTGCAGGATTCCTTGGGGAGGACCGTGGAGCTGGCCGGGGTCCTTCCCGGTGAGGGCGAGGTGCTCTGGGACTTGGAAGAGGCCGCATACGTGGATCTCGTGGCGAAGCGGGAGAACCCGTTGCTCGACAAAGGACAACGGGCTCGGGGCTGGGTGCTCACCGATGTGGATGTTCCGGATCCTGCGCCCAGCTGGGCACCGCCCCTGAGTCTGAAGGGTGGGGGCGTCAGCGAGGAACAGCCGGAAGGCGCGGGCACACGCAGTCTGCTCTGCTCGCGGGCCCTGATCCATCTCTCCGGTACCCCGGGCATAGCGGCTCGGTTCGTACAGGAGTGCGCGGTGTACGCATCGGGCCGGTTCTGGTAGCCTACGTATCCCGCTAAGAACGAGTCGCATGAAGGACAAGGAGGCTACGTGGCGGCTGGCACCAATGACCCGGTCATCAAGCAGTACCGGGAGCAGATCTCAGACAATGACGTGAAGATCCTCGAGGCGCTCAACAAACGAATCAAGCTTGTGAAGAGCCTCAAGGAATACAAGGAGACCCAGGGGCTGAGCTTCTACGACGCGGCCCAGGAAGACTGGGTGGTCACCTACCTCAGTAGGGCGAACCGGGGTCCGCTGTCCAATGAGGGCCTGCGCGAGATCTACCAGCTCATCCTGCAGGTGGCGAAACGTGAGGCGGCAGCCCTCAGCGACAAAGAGCGGGCGGAGGCCGCGCACTCCTAGAACGTCGCAGAACGAGGCTCGCGACGTCTCCTCACGGGTGAAGCGGTCTGGAAACGCTGCATCCCGGACGGCCGAGGTCCCGAGGTCACTCCTCGGTGGAGAAGTCCTCCGGGGATACCTCTTCCAGAAAGTCCTTGAACTCCTTGACGATGTCCTCGACGTCCTCCACTTCCTGGTCGAACTCGATGCCGTTGGCATCGAGCAGCGATTCCGAGGCGAAGATGGGGGCGTCGGTGCGGACCGCCAAGGCGATAGCGTCGGACGGACGCGAGTCCACCCGGATCTCCTGACCGTCGGACTCGAGGCGGAGTACCGCGTAGAAGGTGTTATCGCGCAGTTCGGTGACCAGCACGCTCGTGACGCTGGCCTGCAAATGATCGATCACATTGGCCAGCAGGTCGTGTGTCATGGGACGTGGCAGTTCGGCGTTCTGCAGCTTCATGAGGATGGCAGCTGCCTCCGGATGGCCGATCCAAATCGGTAGGAACAGGTTCCTCCCCTCCGACTTCAAGAGGACGATCGGCTGCTTGCTGGCAGCATCGAAACTGACCCCATAGACACTAACTTGCTCGAAGCCTTGCATCCTTTCCCCTCTCGCTTGTCGCGTATTAGCTTATACCCAACCCCCCCGCACGTCATTCAGGTAATGCTGTAAACTACCCGCCTGCGTGGGCTTATAGCTCAGTTGGTTAGAGCGCATCCCTGATAAGGATGAGGTCAGTGGTTCGACTCCACTTAAGCCCACTAGTTTCCCCAGCGTTGGCCATGGCTCCGGGCACCGGCAGCCTCGCGGGCGTCGGTGAGATCCCTGTGGGGGATTAGCTCAGTTGGGAGAGCGCCGCCTTTGCACGGCGGAGGTCGCCGGTTCGACCCCGGTATCCTCCACCTTCTGTGCTGGCTGTCGTAATGTCGGAAGGTGGTCATGATCTTCACCCGGATATTCGTCCCGACTGACGGCACCGAGGTCTCTATACGCGGGCTCGAAGTGGCGATCCAGGTAGCGCTTCGTTATGAAGCGGAACTCATGGTCGTCACGGCCGTTCCAGTTCCCGATTGGGTGGCTCGGCAGAACACGGAGTTCTGGGGCATCGAGGCGTACATCGAGAGCACGGCGCGGAAGAACTTCGAAGCGGCGGTCGACATGCTCAAGCGGGCGCGTGTCGGAGCGGAGTTGAAAGCACTCACCGGTTCGATTTCGGAAAGCCTACTCAGCGAGCTCGCGCGAAGCAGGGCCGACCTCGTGATCATGGGCCGGCGCGGTAAGGACGAGCCCAAAGACCTGCTCCTCGGAAGCGTCAGCGACCGGGTGGCCCGGCACGTCAAAGTGCCCATCCTTCTCGTTCCGTAGTAGAGGGGCCCCCGCATCTAGGCGTTCCCGCCGGTGAAGACCGCGGCTCGGTCGTAGGGCAGCCGCCCGTGCCTACCTGTCGAGAAGGTGTCCTCTCAGAGTGGCCATCGGACCTC
>CAZWAR010000106.1:0-8585 GCA_964631965.1 uncultured Gaiellales bacterium | reverse complement strand
GCCTACCACTCGGGACCTGAGCGCCGCGAGATAGGCTTCGATATCGGGCAGTTCGGGCACGCGCTCCCTTTTTTCGCGGGCCGAGACCTCAGCCCGCCTCGAGGCTGGTTGTGGAGCAAGTGTATCCTCTCCCTGTGAGACACGCCCGAGGGATCGTCTGCTCGCTGCTCATCCTCCTCACAGTGGCCACGGCTGGGTGCGGAGGAGGCGTTCTCGCGACCACTACGGTCTTTACCAGCAGCCCGCCTCCGGCCTCGGGCACATCGGGATCGGTCGTCATCGCCCCTTCATCGTCCTCCACGAGCGCCGCGGACGGCCAGACCACCCCTTCGGCTACATCAGCTGCCCCAACGCCCACTACCCCTGGTCGACACTCCGGCGACAGCGGGGCCGCCGAGCCCGTTTGGCCAAGAGCGGTTCGGGAGGTCATCGACGCGATGACCCTCGAGCGCAAGGCCTCACAGGTGCTGCTTGTCGCCTTCGACGGAACCACACTCACCGGCTTCACGCGGCGGTCCATCGAGGCGAACCCACCCGCGGGGGTACTTCTGCTGAGTCGAAATGTCGTGGACGCCGGCCAAGTGCGCCTGTTGACGGCCTCCTTGCAGTCCGTCGTCGCGGCCATAGGCTCTCCGGCGCTGTTCGTCGCAGCCGACGAAGAGGGCGGCGGGGTGATGCGGATAAGAGATGGTGTACCCGACCTCCCCGCAGCCCGGTTGCTGGGAGACACCTCCACTCCGGAACGCGCCCGGGAGCTGGCGCAGGAGACCGCCGCCGGGTTGATGGACCAGGGAGTGAATATGATGCTCGCTCCGGTGGCCGACGTGGTGGCCGACGAGGACTCCTTCCTGTTTCAGCGCAGCTACGGGGACACCGCGGCCACCGTCTCCGCATTCGTGGCGGCGGTGTGCGAAGGTGCTGCGGCCGCGGGCGTCATCACAGTGGTGAAGCACTTCCCCGGCCATGGCAGCGCGCCTGGGAACTCCCACACCACCGTCCCGGTGGCCGCTGCAACCCGCGCCGAGTTCGAGGGGATCCACCTGCCGCCCTTCCGGGCGGCACTCGAGGCCGGAACCGAAGGAGTCATGGTCGGTCACTTCATGGTTCCGGCCTATGACGACGCCCATCCCGCCTCCCAGTCGCCCCCCATCATCGAAAGCCTGCTGCGAGGCGCCCTCGGATTCGGCGGACTCGTGGTGAGCGACGATCTGGAGATGTCTGCGGCCGCCGGACGCTCCGGCGCCGTGGGCGCCAGCAACCCCGCGACCGTTGGGCTCTCGGCCGTGTCCGCCCTCGACGCGGGCTGCGATTTGCTCATAACCACGGGCACCTTCGACCGCCAACTGGCCGTCAGGCAGGCCATCGTCGAAGCCGTGCGAGACGGCTCTCTGAGCGAAGACCGCCTCGACGACGCGGTGGCCCGCGTCCTGGCGTTCAAAGCAGCTCACCGCCTCCCTCTCGCTCCTGCGTTATAGTGGTCCGATGTTGCCCTTGAGGGTTCTCTGCGCCATGCTTGTGTTGCTCGCTGTCGCGGCTACAGGCTGCGAGTCCTCAGCCGCCGCACAGAACGGCAAGGCCGGGTCAACAGTCACGACGACCCCCGATACGAGGGCCCGGCCGACCACCACGACAGACGTGAACGTGGCACATGCCTGGGTCGTACTTCAACGCATGACGCTGCGGCAGAAGGCGGCTCAGGTCCTCCTGCTCGAATTCAGCGGGGTCACCACGATCTCCGACAGCCTTGAGGAGTTCCTCACTGAGACTCCCCCCGGCGGCCTCATGCTCTTCAGTAAGAACGTCGAGAGCAAGGAGCAGGTGACCGCACTCGGCGACCTTCTCCAGGAGAGGGCCCGTACCGGTCTCAAAGGGGTGAGCTTGTTCATCGCCGCCGATCAGGAGGGCGGCGACGTGCAGCGCATCCGCGACGGCGTACCGGACATACCGTCGGCCCGCACCGTGGGTAAGACCTGGACGCCGGAGGAGGCGGGAAGTGCCGCTGCGGAGACCGCCAAGGGCCTTCTGGCCCAAGGGGTCAACATGGACCTCTCCCCCGTGGCCGACGTGGTCAACAACTCCGGGTTCCTGTATCCCCGGTCGTTCAGCGGAGACCCGGAGGTGGTGGCCGAGTTCGTTGGCGCCATCACCGAAGCCTACAGTGGCCAGGGGCTCATCACCCTCATCAAACACTTCCCGGGGCACGGCTCGGGGGAGGGCAACTCCCACGTTGATCCGGTCATCTCGGTCGACAGCAAGAACACGTTCGAGACCGTCCACCTGGTCCCGTTCGAAGCAGGCATCCAGGCCGGTGCCGAGGGAGTGGTAGTGGGACATATCCTCGCCAAGGTCTACGATGCGAAGCACCCGGCGAGTTCGTCCACGAAGATCATCGGTGGCCTGTTGCGAGGAGACCTGGGCTACGAGGGGCTCGTGGTTTCGGACGCAGTGGAGATGCTGGGCGCCCGCCTGCAATCGGGGAAGCTTGGGTCGGCCACACCGAAAGAGGCTGCGGACACAGCAGTCGCCTGTCTCAATGCCGGCTGCGACCTCCTGATGTCCACCACCACGCTTTCCCGCCAGCTCGTGATCGTCGACGGCATCGTGGCGGCGGTCAAGGACGGGGAGTTGTCCGAGGACCGGCTCGATGACGCGGTACTACGCGTACTCACTCTGAAGGCGAAGCACGGGTTGCTGAAGCCATGAGAGCCCCCGGCCTGAAGGCGTATCGGCCATGCCGAGCATTTCTTGTGCTGGCGATCGCCATCGTGATCTGCACCCTGGCCGCAGCGGCTCTGACGGGCTGCGCCGGGGAACTGCCGGTCCCGGGCAAGATGACCACGACGGGCGGCAGCGGCATCCCGACCACCACTACCCTCGCCCAGACTGTCGCGTTGGGAAAAGAGGTGGCTGCCACATGGCAGGAAGCCATCGAGAGGCTGGTAGCAGTCCTGCGGGGCACTCCCCCTATCGCTTCCATCCAGTCGACGGTGGCCGATATGAAAGAGGAGTACGTCCAGAGGCTGGTAGGGCTCGGCCGGCAGATCAACGAGCTGCAGCCGTACGAACAGCAATCCGCGTACGACCGGTCCGCCGACATCCTGGCGAGCACGGCCGGTACCGACTGGTTCCTCGAGTACAAGACGCTCTACGAGCACTACGCGGCCGGCGGCGACCAGGAATCTCAGGATTTCGCCGTGCTGCTCTCCACCTTCAACACCCTCACCCAGTATGCGTTCTTCGACGTCCTCAAGGTCCAGGAGCCCGAAGAGGCAGCTCGGCTCGGGGTAGAGTGACGCGCTCCGGGGGCGGGGCACCCCCCCCTGTCGGGGGGGCGGGGGGGGGGGTACCGCGGGGGGGGGGTTGGGGCGGGGGCTAACCCCCCGCCGCCGATCGTCCGCTCAGCTGTCGAGGATGCGCTCCGCCTCTTCCTTGTAGGCATCCATCACGTACTTGACGCCCGACACCTCGGCCGCGTCCTTGGTGAGGGCGATGACGTCGGCGCGGTTGAGCGTGTCCAGACGGAAGCTCCGGGCGCCCGCCATGAACTGGGTGAGACCGGTACGCAGCTTGTCCACGAAGGTGAACATGGCGACGGCCCCCAGCGGGATCTTCGCCATCTTGGCGCCGTAACGGTCTTTGAGGGTCGAGTAGGTGACAAAGATCTCGTCCGGGGTCTGGCCAAAGCGCTTGACCGGGGTGGGTAACTCCTTCCACAGTCCGGGGCCTCCCCCGCTGCCCCCGATGACCCCCTCGATGTTGCTGCCCACGAAACCGGGAATCATCATCGCCCGGCCCATGCAGACCGCTTTGAAGTAGGGGGCTCCCATGGCAAGTACCTTGAAGACATGATCCTCGGTGGAGAAGCCACCGGCCATGGCCAGGTCCGGGGTCCACTCCCCTCGGGTGGCGAGGCGCTTTGCACATTCGTACGCCATGGACTGGAGATAGAAGGTGGGGACTCCCCACTCTTCCATCATCCGCCAGGGGCTCATTCCGGTGCCGCCCCCCGAACCGTCGATGGTCACCAGGTCCACCCTGGCCTTGGACGACCATTTGATGGCTCGGGCCAGTTCGGGATAGCCATAAGCGCCGGTCTTGAGCGTGACTCGCTTGACGCCGACGGTACGACGCAAGTACTCCACGCTGCGGAGGAAGTTCTCCTCATCGACGAAACCCAGTCGGGAATGACGTTCGAACTCCTTGATGCCCCCACTCTCGAACGCTTTGCGGACAGCGGGAATGCTGGGGTTAGGGGTGATGATATAGCCGCGCTTCTGCAGTTCTAGCGCTCGGTCGAGGTCCCGGATCTTGATCTCACCGCCGATGCACTTGGCGCCCTGCCCCCATTTGAGCTCGATGGTCTCGACGCCGAGTTGCTGGACGACGTATTCGGCGACGCCGAACGCCGTGTCCTCGACATTGAGCTGCACGATGATGTCGCCGTACTCCTCCTGCCACTGCTTGTAGATCTTCACCCGCCGCTCCATTTCGGGCGAGCGCTTGATCCTCCCGTCCTTGTAGAACTCGGCCTGCGGGTCGATGCCGCAGACGTTCTCTCCCACGACCAAGGAGATCCCGGAGATGGAGGCGCCGATGGCGAACGATTCCCAGTACTTGCGGGCGATGTCTGTGGAACCGAGGGCACCGGTGAAGACCGGCATCTTCATGCGCACCGGGTGCATGTGACCGTATACGGCAGTGGTATCGACCACCGGAAAGATCGCCTTGTCCGGATTGGCCTCGTCGATCGCCTTGGCCCCCATGGCAAAGCCCAGGATATTCAGGTGCGAATAGTCGACCGGGTACTCCTTGTCGCACCCCGAGGTCATCTCGCCGAATGGACCTGGGTAGATGACCTCGCGGCCCCTGAACGACGACTTGAAGACGTCGCAGTTGCCCTGGCAGTCGGCCATGCAGCGCGTGCAGATGCCGGAGTCGGCGACGTCGCGCGACCGGTTGCGGGTCTCCAGAGCTTCGCTTGATCCGGTGTGAGAGTAGCTCATACGCGTTCACCCCCGTGTTGGCGGACGCCGTGCGTCCACTATGACGTACCCATACACCATATGGGGCGCGGGACGCTCGCGCAAGCACTTCCTGCGAACGGTCTCTAGCCGGAATGGGCGGCGATGAACCCGAGGGTCTCGGCGAAGATACGGTCCTTGCCTAGGTCCATCGTGGCCACGTGGTAGCAGTCGTCGAGTTCGACAAGCCGCTTGTCGGCCGATCCGAGCCCCGCGAAGAGTTCCCGTTGATTGGCGGGCGGCACCACGTGGTCCACCGTCGAAGAGAAGAGCAGCGCCGGGCAGGTGATCGTCCTCAGTCCTTTGCGGACCCGTCGAGTCAACAAGGCCAGCTCGTATACCGAGCGCGTCGGCACCCTGGGGTAGGCCCGCTCGTATACCGAGCGCATCGGCACCCTGGGGTAGGCCCGCTCGTCGACCCCCTCCGCCTTGGTGTGATGAAGGCGTTGACCGTGATCAGCCCGGCCACCTCCGGGTGTCGTTCGGCCAGACCGATGGCTAGGGTCCCGCCCATCGAAAGTCCGCAGACGAACACCTTCTCCGTCCGCTGTCTCACCCACTGGTACGCCTGCTCGGCGGCGTCGGCGTCCCCATGGGTCCGTCTCGACCAGGTCTGTTGCGAGATCGGGAGCGGGCCCCCTGTCCCTTTCTTCCCCACTGGCCTATTGTACGGACATGCACGGCAAGGGCATCATGGCCATCGATCAGGGGACTACCGCGTCCCGAGCCATCATCTTCGGACAGCACGCGTCGATCCTCGCTTCGGTGCAGGAGCCTCTCCTTCAGCATTATCCGCGGCCAGGCTGGGTGGAGCACGACGCCGAGGAAATCTGGGCGACGCAGACGCGATGCTGCCAAGTGGCACTGCAGAAGGCCGGGATGGCTGCCGCCGACCTTGCTGCTATCGGTATCACCAATCAGCGGGAGACGGTGCTGCTCTGGGATTCCGACAGCGGATCGCCCCTCGGGAACGCGATCGCGTGGCAGTGCCGGCGGACAGCGGACAGATGCGCCGAGTTGGAGGCGGACGGCTTCGGCCCTCGGATCGCGGAAGTCACCGGGTTGCGCCTCGACCCTTACTTCAGCGCGACCAAGCTCGAGTGGCTGCTTGCCAACCGGCCGGAGGCGCGAGGACTTCTCCGCGAAGGCCGGCTTCGGGCGGGCACCATCGACAGCTACCTGGTCTGGCGCCTGACAGCAGGGCGCGAGCACTTGACAGACTACGGCAACGCCTCGCGCACGATGCTCCTCGACCTTCACAGGCTCGACTGGGCCGAGTGGCTCCTCGACCTCTTCAGCCTTCCGCGCACGATCCTTCCGACGTTGTGCCCCTCGTCGGCCGTGGTGGCGTTCACCGATCCCGACGTTTTCGGAGCCGAGGTCCCCATAGCGGGAATAGCCGGAGATCAGCAGGCTGCGCTCTTCGGCCAGGGCGCTCTCGAGGCCGGAGGGTCGAAGAACACGTACGGGACCGGCTGCTTTCTTCTCGCGAACACCGGCTACCGGCCGGCTGCTTCCGGGGCGGAGCTGCTCTCGACCGTGGCCTGGGTGCTGGAAGCGGATACCGGCGCGGACCGAAAGGGCGACCGCGCGAAGCGGCCGGGGATGCACCAGGCCCTGCCGGTCGCGCCCGGGCGAGGAATCCAAGCGGACGCGGGCATGGAACCCGGTGCGGAACGCGGCCGGGAGTCGGGGCCGGAATCCCACAACAAGGTCCGGTACGCGCTCGAAGGATCCATCTTCGCCGCAGGGGCCGCAGTCGAGTGGCTCCGCGACGGACTCGGGATCGTGCGGGAAGCGGCGGAGATCGGCCCTCTGGCGGCGGAGGTCCCCGACAGCGGAGACGTCTTCTTCGTCCCGGCTCTCACCGGTCTGGGCGCCCCCTATTGGGATCCGGAGGCCCGGGGCCTGCTCATCGGCATGACCCGCGGCACGACCAGACAACACATCGCCCGGGCGGCGGAGGAGGCCATCTGTTTCCAGACGGTGGCGGTGCTCGAGGCTATGCGGCGGACCGATAGGGTGCACATCGACTCGTTGCGTGTGGACGGTGGGGCGGCCCGCGACGACTTCCTCCTGCAGTTGCAGGCCGACCTAGCCGGTCTTCCGGTGGTCCGTCCCCGGGTGCTGGAGACCACCGCCCTCGGCGCGGCCGCATTGGCTGGACTGGCCGTGGGGTTCTGGTCCGAGGCAGAGGTGGCGGCACTGGCCGGGGTCGACCGGGTGTTCGAACCTGGTATGTCCGCCGACGAACGTGCCGTGAAGCGGGCCCGATGGGAGCAGGCAGTGGAAAGGGCCCGCGGCTGGGCGGGTTGACCCGCCTGCCCCAACGGACGCTTCCCCACGGGCGACGCGGCCCCCGGTTGAGCCTAGGCGACCGCCCCCACCATCGCCTTCACGTTGTCGTACTGTGCATCGATAGGAACGTCGCAACCCGAGCTGAGGATGAAGCCCTCCGGGCCGATCTCATCGATGAGACGCTTGCAGTAGGCAGTGACCTCGGCGGGCGTCCCAAGCGAGAACAGCGCCGGGGGCACGTCCCCCATGATGCACATATGGCCGCCCAGGATTTCCTTGGCTTTGAAGATGTCGGTCTTGCCGTCGAGCGACAGGACGCACCTACCTTTGGGGAATTCCTTCAGCCGCTCGAGATCACGAGTCCAATTGGCGTCGTAGTGCAGCACCGGGATGGCCCCCTCCTCCACCGCAGCCTCCACCATGGCCCTGAAATAAGGGAAGACGAAGCGGTTCCAGAGGCGCGGAGAGACGAACTCGCTCGCCGACCGCCAGCCCCCGATCCAGAGGCCCATCAGGTTAAGGCCCCGGATGGTGGCTCGCATATTCTCGATCAACACGGGGAGGGCGGCGTCCATGGCGGCCTGCACCCTGTCGCCGTGGCGGAAGAGGTCGAGCAGGAACTCCTTCATGGACCGGCCGCCGCAGAAGTACTCATAGGGGATGGTGGCGACGGCTGGGGTCATGGCGACAATGCCGCGGTCCCGGCACAGCTGGATGGCATCAGGAACGGTGGCCACGAAGGCGTCCATCTCCTCGAGGATGCCGGGCAGCCTGGTGCGGTAGTAGTCTTCGAGCCAGGGGCCGAAACCATCGTCGATGATCGTGTCGTAGTCTGCGAGGGTCATCAGCTCGGCCTCGTCGACCTGCCAGAGCTCATCGGCCGGCAGCTCGCGGCCGGGTCTCTTGACCCGGGAGAGCCACTGGATGGAGAGCGTGCACACGTGGTAGGCGGGGCTCTGGATCCCTTCGATCTCCCCCAAGCCTGCATACGCATCGACGATCGTCTGGCGGGAGATCGGCGGATTGGTCGCGATCTCGGAGATGGGCACGCCCAAGGCCCTACCTGGCCAAGCCGGACCGTTGGGGACCACCGGGATCCGGTCCGGTCGCCCGAGCGCCACCGCGTCGCGGATGCGCTTCTCGTGAACCGCGTACAGGTCGTGCGTCGCTGGGCCGGCTCCTGAATCGACAGCGCTTTTCGCCATGCTAGTTCACCCCCAACACTCTCTTGGCGGCCAGAACCCCGTCCTGGGCGGTTTTGCAGTA
>CAZWAR010000105.1:0-8627 GCA_964631965.1 uncultured Gaiellales bacterium | reverse complement strand
GGCTGTCATCACCCGGGCGGACCTGGCCAAGAACTTCCGACCTGACCCCATCTACATCAAGGCGGCCACGATCTGCCAAGGCGGCCGCGAAGGCTGGCTCTCCCAGATCTACGACCTGGCCCACGTGGAGGAGACCTACCGGGCCGGCATCGCCGCCTACAAAGAAGCCGGCATCACCGATCCCCGCAAGGAGATCTCCATCGCCGAGGTGCACGACTGTTTCTCCATCACCGAACTGACCATCATGGAGGACCTGCAGTTCAGTTCGCGGGGCCGGGTGGGCGAGGACATCGAGGCCGGCACCTTCACCTTGGAGGGCGAACTGCCGGTGAACACCGACGGCGGGCTGAAGTGCTTCGGCCACCCGATCGGGGCGACCGGCCTGCGCATGCTCTACGAGGTCTATAAGCAGCTTCAAGGCAAGGCGGGACCACGCCAGGTGAAGGACCCCCGGCTCGGCCTCACTCACAACCAAGGGGGAGAACCGGGCGCTGCGACCGTCAGTGTGATCATCGCGGGGAATGAGCTGGGCTAACCAAGCAGGAACGACAGGAGATACACATCATGGCAGAACAAGACTACATCCACATGCCTACGCTGCAAGAGTACTCGGAGCGCTTCGAGCGGTTCTTCAAGTTCAGGCGGGAAGACGGCATCCTTGAGGTGCGGATGCACACCTTTGACGGCCCGGTGCACTGGAGCTACCAGATGCACCACGCGCTTTCCGAGCTGTGGACCGTCGTTGGCCACGACACCAAGAACGAAGTCCTCATCTTCACCGCCACCGGTGACAAGTGGATCAACGAATGGGACACCTCGTCCTTCAAGGACATCGAAGACTCGCCGGACAATGACCCGCGCTTCAACGTCCAGATTTACGACACGCTGAAAGTGGTCGAGAACTTCGTTAACGATATCGAGATCCCGACGATCGCCGCCATCAACGGCCGGGGCATCCACTGGGAGATGGCTTTGATGAGCGACATCACCCTCTGCACCCCGGACTTCATCCTTCAGGACGACCATTTCGGGATGCACGGAGGCCACGTGCCGGGCGACGGCCAGATGATGGCTCTACAGGTCTTGCTCGGTCTCAAGCGCGGCAACTATCTGGCCCTCACCACCAAGGGGATCGACGCGAAGACGTGCCTCGAACTGGGTGCGGTCAACGAGATCGTAGAGAGAGACGCGATCATGGGCAGGGCCTGGGAACTGGCCCGGGACGTCATGCAGAAGACCCGCTCCTGCCGGCGCATGACCCATCATCTGTGTGTGAAACCGTGGCGCGAGTACGTCGAGAAGTACCTTCGCACCCAGGTGATCTCGGAGATGTACTCGTTGAACCTCAGCAATGCCGTGCATGATTTCGAGTACATAGAGTATGAGAAAGACTAGACCACACCACCTGCACACTTCCCTTGAGCGCTGGGTGACGGAGCCACGGAGGGGATCGCAGCATTCACTACGAGCCGAGACACGAGGGGTCAGGGCATGACTGCTAGAAGCACAGACAAGATCCTCATCCTAGGCACCGGGACCATGGGCGAGGGTATCGCCCAGACGTTCGCTCAAAATGGGTTCGACGTGCGCCTGGTAGCCCGTCGTGACGAGCCCATGGCTCGGGCGCTCGGCCAGCTGAAGCAGAACATCCAGCAATTCATCGAGTTCGGGCTCATCGCCGAAACGGTGGATCAGGTACTGGCCCGCGTCGAAGGCATGGTCACCACCGACATGACCAAGGCCGCCGAGGGCTGCTCCTACTGCGTCGAGACCATCCAGGAACTCCTCGATCCCAAGAAGGAGCTGCTGGCCGCTTTGCAGGCCGCCGCTCCTGACTTGATCGTGGGCAGCAACACCGGCAGCTTCACCATGGATACTCTTGCCGAGGGGCTACCCCGTCCCGACAAGCTTGTCGGTATCCACTACTTCAACCCGGCGCACATCATCCCGCTGGTCGAAGTGCATCGCGGCGGCGAGTGCTCCGACGAGACCTTCGCCCACACCAAGCGTCTCCTAGAGGCTTCGGGCAAGAAGACGGTCCTTGTTCGCAAGGAGGTGCCCGGTTTCATCGTGAACCGCCTCATGGGCGCTCTCGAGAGGGAGATCGACTATCTTCTCGACGAGGGCATCGTCACCCCGGAGGACTTGGACATCGCCGTCAAGTCGAGCACCGGCTTTCGGTTCGCCTGCTTGGGCCCTATGGAAGTGGAGGACATGATCGGTCTCGACACGGCGATGCGGGTCTCCGAGCGGGTGTTCAAGGGGCTCTCGAATGCCGACAAGCCATCGCCCATTCTCGTGGAGAAGGTGGAGCGCGGCGAACTCGGGATCAAATCCGGCAAGGGCTGGTACGACTACAGCGGCAAGACGCGCGAGGAAGTGCTCAAGGAGAAGAACCGGGCTCTCTTGCCGCAACTCAAGCTGTTCCTGGAAAGAGAGAAATAGTGGGGGCGAGGACCCTCCCCCAGGGAAGGAGGACTAGGTGTTCGATCTAACAGGCAAGGTGATCATTGTAACCGGTGGCGGCGGCGGGCTGGGCAAGCCCATCGCGCTCGCATTGGCTGAACGCGGCGCGGACGTCATCGTCACCAGTCGCGACGAATCGCATCTCGCACCGGTGGTCGAGGCGATCGAGGCCCAGGGCAGGAAAGGCCTGGCCGTCTCTTGCGACGTCACCAGCCCGGAATCGGTGCAGGTCATGGTCGACAAGGTCATGGCCGACTTCGGCAAGATCGACGCTGTGGTAAATGTGGCTGGGACCAACGCCAGGTTCTCGGCCGAAGAAATCGCCCCCGAAGAGTTCGAACGTGTGGTGCGCTTCAACGTCCTGGGTATGTTCAACGTTTGCCAGGCGGTCGGCAAGGTCATGATCGCGCAGGGCTACGGCAAGATCGTCAACATGTCCTCGGTGCGGGGCCGCGTGGCCCCTGACCTGGGCGGCTCCGCCTACGCGACCAGCAAAGGCGCCGTGGACCAGTTGACCCGCACCCTGGCCGCCGAGTGGGCTAAGTACGGCATCACCTGCAACGCCGTCGCCCCTGCCCTCATCATGACCGACATGACCCGCGAGTTCCTCTCGAAGCCCGAGGTGTACTCCAAAGTCACCGCGCAGATCCCGCTCAAGCGCCTAGGCGTGCCTGAGGAAGTCATCGGGCCCTTCATTCTGCTGGCAGCCAAGGAGTCCGACTTCATGACGGGCCAGATCATCTACGTCGACGGCGGGCTGTCCGCAGTCTAGCCTGCGAACATCTCAAAGGAGGAACGGCTGTGAAGAAGGTCTCCAACGTGGACATGAGTACATGGGCCTGCCCCCCGAAGCACTTCAACGTTGTGTCCGGCAAGTTCCAAGGTGAGGCCGAGACCGGTCTCACCAAGTTCTGGATGGGAATGTCTCACTATCTACCTGGTGGTGGAGTTGAGTGGTCAGGTGAAGACTCGCCGGAGGAAAAGGTCTACTTCATCCTCGAGGGCGAGCTCACCGTCACCAGCAAGGACGAAACGTTCTTGCTTGGCCCCCGCGATTCGCTGTACATCGGCCCGAATGAGGGCCGGTCGATCGTCAACAACACCAGCAAGCCGGCCACGATGATCGTCGTCGTCAACACGGTGTCAAAGGCCTGAGCTGACGCGCTCGTATCAGGGAAGGCACCGCTCCCGGGGCCTTCAGCGACCGCGGGGAGGTCTTTTCTGCTGCCCGGGTCACAACACACGTGAGTCCAGGCACGGCGCATGGTCGGCGGACAACTTCCAGCTGGGCGAGCTCGCCTACTCGCTGGACACCGCGGGATGTGTAAGACGCTTACTCCCAAGCCGTCCATCGCTCCGAGGTCAGCCGACAAGGGACCCAGCTCTCGCCTGGTCGAGGCGGAGAAGAGGGAGATGAGGTCAATCAAAGGGTGAAGTGCCCCGCAACGCTCGATCAGGAGGCATCGTACCGTGAATCCGATCATCACCGCTTCGCTCACCGGCCCCGCGGCCACCAAGAAGGACAACCCGGCGCTGCCGGGCTCACCGGCCGAGATCGCGCAGAGCGCCAAGGGAGCGAACGAGGCCGGCGCTTCCGTGATCCACATCCACCTGCGCGAGAAAGACACCTTCACGGCCGACCTCGACGTGGCGCGACGCACCGTGGAGGCGGTACGCGAACTGTGCCCAGGCATCGTACAGCTCTCCACCGGCGGCGGGTTCCCCTATGAAGATCGCATGAGGATCGTCGAAGCGAAGCCCGCCATGGCCACCCTGAACCCCGGCACCATGACCATCGGTGAGAACGAGTTCCGGAACCCACCGAAGCAGATGCTGCAACTCGCCGCGCGCATGTTGGAACTCGGGGTGAAGGCGGAAGTCGAGATCTACGACACTGGGCACCTGGGCCTGATGATGGATTTGTTGAAGAAGGATCTTCTCACGGAGCCACTGCAGGTGTCCTTCGTGATGGGGGTCAAGGGCGGCATGCCTGCCGATCCCCGGCTGCTCGGCTATCTCGTGAACGAACTGCCCCCGAACACGAGCTGGCAGGTGATTGCCATCGGCAAGGCCAACTTGCCGCTCACTACGATCGGGCTGGCCATGGGCGGCAACGCGCGCACCGGTCTGGAGGATACGCTGATGGTGAGGCCTCGTGAGCTCGCTTCCTCCAACGCTCAGCTGGTGGAGCAACTTGTGGGCGTGGCCCGGGCGATGAACCTTCGGCCAGCCACCGTCGACGAGGTTGTGGAGCGGCTGAAGCTGTCGACGGAGTTGGTGAGGTGATCAGGATCAGGCAGTACGGCCGGGTAACCAGGAGCTTGCTCCCGTCGCCGAGGTAACACATGGAAAACGCCAGTCAGATCATAGAGAAGGCTCGCAAGGGGGGGCGAACTGTTCTCACGGAGATGGAATCGAAGCAGCTCCTCAGAAGCCTGGGGATATGTACGACAGAAATGAAGCTGGCAACCTCTGAGCAAGAGGCCGTGACTCTAGCCCGGGAGATCGGCTATCCCTGTGTCCTCAAGATCTCTTCTCCGGACATCACCCACAAGAGCGATGCCGGGGGGGTCAAGGTGGACCTAGTGAGCAAGAGTGATGTCGCCCAAGCCTATAAAGCCATCATGTCGGCCTGCAGAGAGAAGTTCCCTGGTGCGACCGTGGAGGGCGTCACTGTCCAGAACATGGCCCGCCCGGGACTCGAGGTGATCGTGGGCATGGCGACAGACGAGCAATTCGGGCCGGTAGTAATGTTTGGGCTCGGCGGTGTGTGGGTGGAGCTTCTCAAGGACATCAGTTTCAAGATCGCGCCCCTGACCAGGTTCGACGCCAGAAGCGCGATCAGAGAGATTCGCGCGGCGAGGCTCCTCGAGGGCTTCCGGGGTTCCGATCCGGTGGACACGTCCGCGCTCGAGGACATCCTGATGCGCATCTCGGACTTCGTCACCAAGACTCGCGAGGTAACGGAGATGGACCTCAACCCCATCTTCGCCTACCCAGACGGAGCCGTGGCCGTCGATGCCCGCGTGATCCTCGGAGAGTGATGCAATGTCGTTGCAGACCGTTGAGCAGCTGTCGCGCATGTTCAATTCGGAATCGGTGGCGCTTGTGGGCGCCAGCGATAGGGAGGGGAGTTTTGGGCGCCTCTTCCTGGAGGGTCTAAGGAACGCGGGTTGCCGCAAGATATTCCCGGTCAATCCCAAGCGCGAGGAGATCCTAGGGTTCAAGGCCTTCCCTAACATCAGCGTAGTCCCCGACCAACTCGATCTGGCCATCCTCCTTACCCCGCCCGAGTCGGTTCTTGACCTGGTCAAGGAGTGTGTCGCGAACAAGGTGAAGGGAGCGGTCGTCTTTGCCTCGGGCTTCGGCGAGTTGGGAATCGAGGGCAAGGATCTCGAGCGTGACATAGGGCGCATAGGCCGGGAGGGTGGCACCCGCGTCATCGGACCGAACTGCCTGGGCTTTTTCAATCCGCGGGCCGGGGTCATCACCTATCCGCAGGCGCTGATGAAGGGCGTCCCCACACAGCCGGGCTCCATAGGGGGTTTCTCTCAGAGCGGCTCGTTTGTGGACTACCTGGTCTGGTTCCTGTCCACCAAAGGTCTACGGTTCAGCACCATCGTAAGCTGCGGCAACGAGTGCGATCTGGCTGCGGAGGACTACCTGGAGTACTTGGGCCAGGACGAGCAAACGAAGACCATCGTGGCCTACATGGAAGGGGTCAAGGACGGGCGCCGATTCTTTGAGGTGGCAAGGGAAGTCGCGGCCCGGAAGCCAATTATTCTGTGGAAGGGCGGTCTCAGCGAGCAGGGGGCCAAAGCGGCCACGTCGCACACAGGGGCGCTCGCTGGGTCAGCCAGCGTGTGGCGCGCGATGTTCAAGCAGACGGGCATCATCAACGTGTCAAGCGTGGAAGAGGTGGTCGACTGCGCCCTCGCCTTCCACAACCTGTCTATACCGAGAGGCCGGCGGATCGCGGTACTCGGCGGTCAGGGCGGCGCCGGCGTGGGTACCGCGGATAACTGCTACGCGCTGGGCCTGGAACTGCCGAAACTCGCCAAGCAGACAGTCGCCCGTCTGCGGGAGGTCCTGCCGCCGGTCGGCACCTCGGTGGGTAACCCCACTGATACCGGGGTGGCCTCGTTGCTCAACCCGGAACTCTACGCCAAGGCCGTCGCGATCGTGGCCGACGACCCGGGGATCGACATGATCCTGGTGATATCGACGCCGGTCCAGGCTTGCCTGGAGCACGTGGCCGCGGCGGCCAAGGCTATCGGCAAGCCGCTGGCCGTGTCGGTGTTCGCCCTGCCCGAGTCGGAGCCGGGTATCTATGAGTTCCTGAGCGAGAAAGGCGTGGCCGCCTATCCGGATCCCAGGCGCGCGGCCAATGTGCTGGCGCGGATGGCGGAGTATGGGGAGTTCGTCCGAGATCACGCGGGGCCTATCTGAAGATCGCGGATCTCCGGCCAGTAGCTCACCCTCGATGCCGCCGATATCTGGGGCACAATTGCGGCCGTGCCGTAAGGGGGTCGCGAGACTCGGCAGCTTCTCATACCCCTAACAGATGGGATGAGAGGGCCAGCCTCCACGGAGTACCGTTAGGACGCTGATCCAACGGGCTCCAAAGCGAAGGAGGCTGGCGATGAACGATGCTATCACCAAGGAGACGGCGCTCACCGTGGGTCTTGATCTCGGGGATCGCTATATCCAAGTATGCGTGATCGACGAGACCGGGGAGATCGTGGAAGAGTCCCGGCTCCCCACCAAACCGGCGGCCCTCAGACGGCGGTTCTCCCTTCACGAGTCACTCCGCGTCGTTCTTGAGGCCGGGACCCACTCCCCGTGGGTGAGCCGGCTCCTTGTGGATCTCGGCCACGAAGTACTCGTCGCCAATCCGCGCAAACTCCGCTTGATCTATCAGAACGAGAGCAAGTCAGACCGGGTGGACGCCGAGTATCTAGCCCGTGTCGGCCGCCTCGATCCTTCGCTCCTTGCCCCTTTGCGCCACCGCTCAGCCGAAACGCAGGAGGACCTTGCCGTTCTTCGCAGTCGCAACTGCCTCGTGCGCGCCCGCACCCGACTCATCACCCATGCCCGCGGAGCGGTGAAGTCATGCGGGGAGCGTCTTCCCGCCTGCAGTGCAGAAAGTTTCGCCGTGAAAGCCGAGCCTCTTCTCACCGAGAACCTCCGGCCGGCCCTTCTTCCCGTCCTTGCGACCATCGCCCGACTCTCGGCGGAGATCGCCGCTCTGGATGAGCTGATCGAAAAGACGGCCCGGGAGGACTACCCGGAGACGGCTCTTCTCACCCAGGTCCCGGGGGTGGGAACCCTCACCGCTCAGTGCTTCGTGCTCACCATCGAGGATCCAGCCCGCTTCCCCCAACCTCGAGCGGTCGCTTCCTATCTGGGTCTGCGCCCCCGGCAAGCCGATTCGGGCTCGCTTTCGCCGCAGCTGAGGATCACGAAAGCCGGGGATGAGCACCTGCGCTGGCTCCTGGTTGGCGCTGCTCACTACATCCTCGGTCCCTTCGGTCCGGACTCCGATCTCAGGCGCTGGGGACTTGCGCTCTGCGCGAAAGGGGGCAAGAGCGGCAAGAAGCGGGCGGTGGTTGCTGTCGCCCGCAAGCTCGCGGTGCTCCTTCTCCGACTGTGGCAGACGGGAGAGATCTATGAGCCCTTGAGAAACGCGAGACGGCGGGACGTGGTTCCCGCCTCAAGCTGACCAGGATCAAAGAGCGACCAGGATGGGAGGATAGCGGACGATATTCCCTCGAGACCAAGAAGAGTCAGACAGCCCAACCGCCCGGGCGAAGGTGACTGCGCTATCGTCCTCGGACAGTCCTGACCGGTGACGGCCAGGTGAGTCCGCCTAACAGATTGCAGCGCCTCCTTCCGGTCGGAGCCCAACATGCACCGAGCCCCACGGGGGCTCACAAATGAGTGCGGATGGAAGCGTGGCCGGTGGGCAGACTCTCCTTGTCATCAACGAAGCGGAACAGGAAGACATGAAGGCAGAGACCAATCTTGACAACGGCTGGCCCTCTCATGGAAGGATGACACGGGGTAGCACGTAATGGACAGGATGAACTCACAATGGTCCGCTTAATAGACACAGTGATTCGTCCTGATACGCCATGAACGGCTCCACGGCGGCTTCCTGA
>CAZWAR010000104.1:0-8788 GCA_964631965.1 uncultured Gaiellales bacterium | reverse complement strand
AGAGGCCCACCGGGGGGCGGCGCCCCCTGTTCGACCGCCTGCGCCGCCCCCAATTGCGGCCGCGAACGTAGCAGTCCGGCCGTGGTTGAATCATAGTTAACACGGGTGGCAACGAGTCCGTGTTGCCGCTGCGGGAATCAACGTGCGAACGGAGGTCGAACCGCATGGCAAAAGTGGAAAGACTCACCAACAGCACGACAGGGGGTCCGGTCTTCGTCGATGTGAAGGACGGGAAGATCCTGCGGATCTACCCGATGGATCTCGACGACTCCGACGGCCAGTCGTGGACCATCGAGGCCCGGGGACGAACGTTCTCGCCACCACGGCGCACGACGGTCATGCCCTACACGGCGGGGCACCGCTCGATGATCTACTCGCCCAAGCGGGTGCTCACCCCGCTCAAGCGGGTGGATTTCGATCCGGACGGTGACCGCAACTGCGAGAAGCGTGGGGAATCTGGTTACGAGCAGATAGGGTGGGACGAAGCTCTCGACATCGTGGCCAAGGAAATCAACCGGATCAAGCGCGCGTATGGTCCGGGCGCGATGCTCACCACCTGCGGTTCCCACCATATGTGGGGCAACGTCGGGTATCGCCACAGCGCTTACCAGAGGTTCTCCGACGTCGTCGGTCTGGTCCAGGCGGCCCACAACCCCGACAGCTGGGAAGGTTGGCACTGGGGTGGCATGCACATGTGGGGCTTCAGCCACCGGCTCGGTATCCCCGAGCAGTACGACCTGCTCGAGGACGCTCTCAAGCACACGGAGATGATCGTCTTCTGGTCGGCCGATCCGGAGAGCACCGGAGGCGGCATCTACTCCGCCTTCGAGAGCACCGTCCGCCGCTTCTGGTTGAAGGAGCTGGGCGTGAAGATGATCTTCATCGACCCTTACTACAACCATACGGCCGGCCTCATCGCCGACAAGTGGTTCTCCCCCCGCCTCGGAACCGACGTCGCCCTCGGTCTGGGGATCGCCTACACGTGGCTCACCGAAGGGACCTACGACAAGGAATACATCGAATCCCGGACCGTCGGCTTCGACGAGTGGAAGGCGTACGTCCTCGGAGAATCCGACGGTATACCGAAGACACCGGAATGGGCCGAGCGAGAAAGCCGCATCCCGGCCCGCGATATCCGCGCTCTTGCCCGGGAATGGGGCGCCAAGAAGACGATGCTGGCGTCCGGCTCGCTGGGCGGTTGGGGCGGTGCCTGCCGTTCCGCCACCGGCAACGAGTGGGCCCGCACGATGATCGCTCTGGCAGCCATGCAGGGCATGGGCAAACCGGGCAGCAACATCTGGGGGACCTCCCAGGGGTGCCCGGCCGACGAATCCTTCCTGTTCCCGGGATATGCCGAGGGCGGCATCGGGTGCGATCCCGACAAGTCGGCCGCCGGATTTCGCTGGTTGTATCACATGTTCGCGAACCGGCAGGGAGCGACCCGACTCACCCACGACTCCACCGAAGGGCAGATGATCTCCCGCCTGCGGATACCTGAAGCGCTGCAGAACGAGCGCATGGAGTTCCGGGGCAAAGGTTTCAGCGGATCCTCGATCGAGAGCCAGTTGCAGAAGTACGAGTATCCGGCTCCGGGCTATCCGTACATCCATATGTACTGGCGCTACGGCGGCTCGTTCTTCGGGACCATGACCCAGACAAACCGATATGTGAAGTCGTACCGCAACCCTAAGCTCGAGTTCGCCGTGAGCCAGCCCATCTGGTGGGAGGGCGAGGCCAAGTTTGCCGATATCGTCCTGCCCGCGTGCACCAACTTCGAGCGCTGGGACATCAGCGAGTTCGCCAGTTGCTCGGGATATATCCCCGACAGCTACACGCAGACCAACAACCGCGTGTTCACCCTGCAGAAGAAGTGCATCGAACCCCTCGGGGAAAGCAAGTCCGACTACGAGATCTTCGCGGCGGTGTGCGACCGGCTGGGCGTGGGCGACGTCTTCACCATGGGCGGCAAGGACGAATACCAGTGGACCAAGGAGTACTTCCAGGCCACCGACCTGCCCAAGCACATCAGCTGGGAGAAGTTCGAGAAGAAGGGGTATTTCGTCCTGCCCTTCCCCACGGAACATACATCGACGCCGGCCATGCGCTGGTTCGCCGAGGACCGGGTGCGCGACACTCCCGACTGGGGCCCGGCCCCGGCCGACACCGTCGGTCTCAAGGGCCTGCAGACCGCATCCGGCAAGATCGAGTTCGTGTCGAGCAGTCTCACCCGCTTCGAGGACGGAGGCAACCACGACCCGGAACGCCCGCCTCTGGGCCCGCAGTTCATCCCCAGCTGGGAGGGGCATCACACCCACGACCTGTACGAGAAGTACCCCCTGCAGATGGTGTCACCGCATCCACGCTTCAGCTTCCACACCATGGGTGACGGCAAAGACAGCTGGATGAACGAAGTGAAGGACCATCGGGTGCTCGTGGACGGGCACTACTACTGGGTCATGCGCCTCAACAGTCAGGATGCGGCGGCCCGCGGCATCAAGAGCGGCGATCTCATCCGGGCGTTCAACGACCGGGGCTCCGTGATCCTGGCCGCGCAGGTGACGGAGAGGGTGCCGGCGGGGACCGTGCATTCCTACGAATCGTGCGCGGAGTACGATCCGCTCGGCATTCCCGGGGAATCGCCCGATCGTGGCGGATGCGTGAACATCCTCACCAATATCCGGTTGATCACGCCGTACTCGGGGGGTATGTCCAACAACTCCTGCCTCATTCAGGTCGAGAAGTGGAATATGACGGCCGTGAAAGGAGGCGCGCGATGAGCAAGAAGTGGAACATGATCGTCGACGTGGCCCTCTGTCACGACTGCAACAACTGCTTTTTGGCGTGCAAAGACGAATACGTGGGCAACGACTACAAAGGCTATTCTGTGGGCCAGCCGTGGTTCGGGCAGCGATGGATGAACATCGAGCGCAAGGAGCGCGGCCAGTTCCCCATGGTGCAGGTCGCATACCTGCCCACCCCCTGCATGCATTGTGACAACGCCCCTTGTCTGACCAAGGACGGTGCCGTGCACAAGCGCAAGGACGGCATCGTGCTGATCGACCCGAAAAAGGCAAAGGGTCGGAAGGAGATAGTGTCCAGCTGCCCCTACGGCGTGATCTACTGGAATGAGGAGGCGCAGGTGCCTCAGAAGTGCACGGGCTGCGCCCACCTCCTCGACGATGGCTGGACCGAGACCCGGTGTACCCAGGTGTGCCCGACCGGGGCCCTGAAGCTCGTCCTCGCCGAGGATGAACTGATAGCGGCTCGGGCAAAGGCCGAAGGGTTGGAGGGCTTCAAGGCGGATCTGGGCACCACGCCCCGGGTCTGGTACAAGAACCTGCATCGTTGGACCACCTCTTTCATCGGTGGCACGGTGGCCTATGGCGACACCGATGACTGCGCGGAGGGCGCGGTGGTGCTGCTCTGGAAGGACGGGACGAAACTCGGGGAGGCGGTGACGAACAACTATGGTGACTTCGTCGTCGACGGGCTGGGCCCCGGGAAGTACGAAGTGATCGTGAGCGCCTCCGGGTACGACCCCGTCACCCGGACGGTGGAACTTGGTGACAGTCTGAATCTCGGAGTGCTCTTCCTCGAGAGGTAGCACCTGAGAACGACTTCAAGGCACGAGGTAAGGGGGCGGGCGGTGGCCCGCCCCCTTACTGTCCTGGACCTTGACAGTTTTCATGGGCAGTTGTTTGCCGAGTCTGTCCGAGCTGGTAGTGTGCTGACTTGTGTGCAAAAGCTCTCTGGGGAAGGAGCAGAGAGAAGGTCATGGTATGCACGTGATGACAAGTCACCCCTGAAAGAGGGAGCACACCATGACCCGAGCAGAGAGTACTCAAGCACGAGCCAACCTTAAAGCCCTGATGGCCGAGGACAAGGACTTCCTTAGGGAGATCGTGCGGGAGACCATGCAGCAACTGCTTGAGACGGAGATGACCGACGCTCTCGGGGCAGAACCGGGAGAGCGCACGCAAGAGCGCCTGGGCTATCGCGCCGGCCACTACCCCCGCACGCTCGTGACGAGAGTGGGCAAGCTGGAACTGCGTGTTCCCCGCGATCGCGACGGCCGTTTCTCCACGGAGCTCTTCGAGAGATACCAGCGCTCCGAGAAGGCCCTGGTCTCTGCCCTTGCCGAGATGTATGTCCAAGGGGTCTCCACCCGCAAGGTGAAAGCCATCACCGAGGAACTCTGCGGCCACAGCTTCTCGGCCTCGGCCATCAGCCAGATCAACAAGGGCCTGGACAAGAGTCTCCGCGAGTTCGCGACGAGGCGCCTGGATGAGCCCTATCCCTACGTGATCCTAGACGCCCGCTACGAGAAGGTCAGGGAAGGGGGCGTCATCCGCTCGCAGGCCGTCTTCATCGGCATCGGCATAAACCAGGAGGGCTACCGCCAGGTCCTGGGCGTCGAGCTCGCCGGCCGGGAGAGCCAGACCAGCTGGCGGGACTTCCTGGCGGGCTTGAGAGACCGGGGACTGCACGGGGTGGAGTTCGTGGTCTCCGACGCCCATGACGGCCTCAGAAAGAGCCTCATGGAGATGCTGCCCGAGGCCGCCTGGCAACGCTGCTACGTGCACTTTCTCAGGAACTGCCTGGACCACCTACCCCGCAAAGCCAACGACGACTGCCTGCAGGAGCTTAGGTGGCTCTATGACCGCCGGGATGTATCTGAGGCTCAGAAGGACCTGGCCGCCTGGCTTGCCCGCTGGCAGAGCACCTATCCCAAGCTCTGCGACTGGGTGGAGGAGAACATCTTCGAGACGCTCACCTTCTACCGTCTGCCCCGCGGGCACCACAAGCACCTAAAGAGCACCAACATGCTCGAGAGACTGAACGAGGAGATCAAACGCCGCACCCGGGTGGTCCGGATCTTCCCGAACACAGACAGTTGTCTCCGGCTCATCCGGGCCCTGGCCGTCGAGACCCACGAGGGCTGGCTCGAGGAGCATCGCTACCTCAACATGGATCTCCTCGTCGAGCACAAGCGCGAACTACTACGGCAATTGGAGGAGGCGGCCTAAGGAGAAGACGTCACGGAAGGACCAGCGTCATACCGTGATCTGCTTTTGCACAACTTGACGCACACAACCGCTATCAGCTGAAACTCGGCGAGTAGGGCCCTGCATATGCCCGGTCGCTCGACCCGTTTCGACCCAGTCGCACGCTAGGAGGACCCATGGCACTGTTAGACCCTGCGAAGATCAGAAACGTCGCGGTGGTTGGACACCGCGGTTCGGGAAAGACCTCGCTGGTCGAAGCGCTGCTGTTCACCTCCGGAGCGAAGAACCGTCTGGGCACCGTGATGGATGGCTCGACGGCCATGGATTACGATGAAGACGAGGTCAAGCGGCAGATGACCATTTCCGCGGGGCTAGCCCACGTGGATTGGGCCGGCGACCGCGTGAACCTCATCGATACTCCCGGGGAAGCCTCCTTCATCAATGAAGCGCTGGGCACCCTGCCCGTGGTTGAGGGCGTGCTTATGCTCGTGAACGCCGTCGCCAAGGTGGAGGTCCAGACGGAGCGGATCTGGAAGCGCGCCCGTGACTTGGGTGTGTCTCGGATCGCGGCCGTGAACATGATGGACCGTGAACGGGCCGACTTCGGGGAGGCGGTCGAGGCCCTCCAAGCTCGTTTCGGCGACGAAGTCGTGGCTGCAGCGCTGCCCATCGGGTACGAGTCGGGCTTCAAGGGCATAGTCGATCTGGTGTCCATGAAGGCGTACACCTATTCCGGAGGCAACGGCAAGGCCAGCGAGGATGCGATTCCGGACGACATGGCCGATGCGGTCGCGGAAGCCAGGGAAAAGCTCGTCGATCGGATAGCGGAATCGGACGACGAACTCCTGGAGAAATACCTGGAAGGGGGCGAACTGTCCGATGAGGAGATCGGCGACGCGCTCAAGGAGGCTGTCGCCACCGGGGCCGTTGCTCCCGCGATCCCTGTCTCGGCCACGAAGAACATCGCCTCCGATCGTCTCCTCCAGCTCTTGCTGACCTTTCCTTCGCCTGCCGCCCGTGGCGCTCATAAGGCGTTGACAGTGCCGGGGGACGAGGAGGTCGAGCTGGCGTGCGACGATTCCGCCCCCCCTGCCCTGTTCGTCTTCAAGACCATCTACGACCAGTTCTCGGGTCGTGTGAATCTGGCCCGCATCTTCTCAGGGAAGATCGCCACCGACACGCAGTTGCTGAACGAACGCACGGCGGAAAAGGAACGCACCGGCAATATCCTGCTGATGCAGGGCAAAGAGACCAAGGGCATCGATGAAGCGGGCGCGGGCGATATCGTCGCTCTGGCCAAGCTGAAGGACACGGGGACCGGGGATACCCTCTCCGATCCGGCCCACACCGTCCGCTTCCCCCGGTACGAGCTCCCGCCGGCCGCCATCTCCTTCGCCATCTCACCGAAGAACCGGGGCGATGAGGAGAAGGTCTCCAACGGCCTGCGCCGTCTGGGTGAGGAAGACCCGGCGATGAATCTCAAGTTCGATCCGCAGACGAAAGAAATGCTCATCTCCGGGACGAGTCAGGTGCACGTCGAGGTCATCCTCGACAAGCTGAAGCGCCGCTTCGGCGTGGAGGTGGAACTCCACCCCCCGCAGGTGCCCTACCGGGAGACCATCCGCAAGAAGGCAACCGCTCAGGGCCGACACAAGAAGCAGACCGGGGGGCGGGGCCAGTTCGGTGACTGCTGGATCGAAGTGGAACCTCTGCCGCGCGGCCAGGGCTACGAGTTCGAGGACGCCATCTTCGGCGGCGCTATCCCGCGCAACTTCATACCGGCGGTGGAGAAGGGCGTCGTGGAGGCCATGGAACACGGGGTCGTAGCGGGCTATCCCGTGGTGGATGTCAAGGTGAAGTTGTTCGACGGTTCCTACCATACCGTGGACTCGTCTGAGCTGGCGTTCAAGCTGGCCGGATCCCTCGCCTGGAACAAAGCCATGGAGAGCGCCTCCCCTATTGTTCTCGAGCCTGTGGTGAACGTAGAGGTCATCGCACCCGAAGAGAACATGGGCGACATCATGGGAGACCTGTCGAGTCGGCGCGGCCGCCCGCAGGGCAGCGAGAGCATGGGGGAGATGCACATCATCCGGGCTCAGGTGCCGCTGGCCGAGATGCTTACTTATGCCCCGCAACTCCGCTCTATGACCGCGGGACGGGGCTCTTTCACCATCGAGTTCGACCACTACGAGGAGGTCCCCAGTCAGCTGGTGGACAAGATCGTGGCGGAGGCCAAGGCCCGCAAGGCGGCCGAATAGGTCGCGACTCCCCGATCCGGTACGTTCTAAGAGGGCGGCCCCGAGGGGCCGCCCTTTGTATTCGGGCAGAGCGTCCCTGCACGCTGCACGCGGGAGGGACGACTCTACCGGCCGAGGGCCGTCGGCGGAGGTATTTTCGCCACCGGCTGCCTCTAAAGCAATCTTCTGCAACGCCCGATGACAAGGCAGGATGATTGCAATACCTGTTGTATAATTGAGAGCATGCAACTCTCCGGTACGTATGGAGCGGAGTTGGACGACGCGAGGCCACGGCGAGTAAGCGATCTGCTGAGAGAAGGGTTCGACGGGTTCTCCCGCTCGCAGAAGGCTATAGCCCGCTACATCATCGATCATCTCGAGGAGGTCGGCTACCTGAGCGCGGAGGAGCTTGGGCGCAAGGGCGCCACCTCCAGTTCCACGGTGGTGCGTTTCGCGCAGTCCCTCGGATTTGCGGGCTACCCTGAACTGCAGAAGGCGGCTCGCGACGAGTACCGTCTGGGCGCGACCGCTCGTCCTGTAATCCACGACGATCAGTTGGGCTTTTCCATCGAGGAGGACATCCTCACCCGCTCGCTCAAGACGGACGAACTGAGCCTTGAGGAGACCATCAGCAAGAACACGCTCGAGCGCTTCAACAGAGCGTCCCACTACCTGGCCGAGGCAAAGCAGGTCCTGGTGGTGGGTATGCACGAGGCGTCGGTGGTCGCGCAGCACGCGTCCTATGTCTTCGAGTTGCTGGGGATCCCATGCCTGGCCGTGACCGACAGCACCGAATCCAACGTGGCCCGACTGAGCAGGCTGGGTGAGGGCGATCTCTTGATGGCCGTCGGGTTCCGCCGGGCGCACTCGGTCACCATATCGTTTGCGGAGAAGGCGGGCGAACAGGGGGCGACGGTGGTGGTGGTCACCGACAACTCGCTGTCCGAGCTCGCCGACAAGGGCGATCTCACTCTCTACGCGGATATCGACTCCACGTTCTTCGCCCATTCCCTGGTGGGGCCCATCAGCCTGGTGAGCGCTCTGGCAGCGGCGGTGTACAGCCAGGACCGAGACTTGTACGACGCCCGCGTGCGGGCCGTCCGCGATCGGGCGGCCGAGTCGGGTTGGTTGCGCTAGGGCTCGTGCGTTTGTCGGGGAGTCGGCTTTGCGGCAAGAAGGCCTTCGTTGAAGGCGTCCGAGGGCTTGGGTAAACTCTTCAGACGAAGAAAGTAGCGACTGGGTGCGGGCTCGAGCGGAGGTCTAATACATGTCGGGGCATTCTAAATGGGCTGGCATCAAGCACAAGAAAGCGCTTGTGGATGCCAAGCGGGGCAAGCTCTTCGGCAAGCTGGCACGGGCCATCACCGTCGCGGCGCGCGAAGGCGGGGGCGATCCCGAGCACAACGCCACTCTCGCTACGGCCATCGAAAAGGCCAAAGATGCCAACATGCCGCACGACAACATCGACCGGGCTATCAAGAAGGGCAGCGGGGCCGGATCCGATGGAGAGACCTACCTGCATCTCACGTATGAAGGCTACGGCCC
>CAZWAR010000103.1:0-8803 GCA_964631965.1 uncultured Gaiellales bacterium | reverse complement strand
GCGGGGCGCCGCCTCCCGGCGGGGCGACCCGCCGGGCCGGCTCTGCTCACACCCATAGAGAAGGCGAGGCATGACCCTGTTCGTCGTGAGACGTCTTGCCTTCGTGGTGCTCACCGTGCTGATATCGAGCATGTTGGTGTTCGGCGCCACACACATCCTTCCCGGGGACGTCGCCACCATGGTCCTCGGCCGGGAAGCATCCGAGCAGGCGAAGGACAGCCTGAGGAAGGAGCTCGGGTTGGACAAGCCGCTCGTCCAGCAGTACGGCGTCTGGCTGAGCGATCTGGTACGCGGGGATTGGGGTGCATCACTCAGTACCGGCCAGGACGTGCGGGCGGTCACGTTGGAGAGGTTGGGCAACTCCGCCATGCTCGCGTTCGTCGCCTTCGTGATGTACGTGCCTCTCGGCATCCTGCTGGGGGTCATCGCTGCTTGGCGGAGGAATTCGGCGTTCGATCAGGTGTTGTCGGCGGGATCTCTCGCCTTCATCGGCCTCCCCGAGTTCGTCACCGCGGTGGTGGTGATCGTGGTGTTCTCGCGCTGGCTGGGATGGCTGCCGGCTTCTTCCGCCATACCTCCCGGCACGGGCTTCATTGCGGCCCTGCCCAGCCTCGTTCTGCCCGCGATGACCGTATCGCTCACCAGCCTGGCCTACGTGTTGCGTATGACTCGGGCAGGCACCATCGAGGTGTTACAGGCCGGGTATATCCGGGCCGCCCGCCTGAAAGGTCTGTCGACGTTCAGGGTGACCCTCGGCCATGTGCTCCGCAACTCGCTGCTGCCCACCATCACCGTGGTCGCAGCCGGGGTGGGGTGGTTGATAGGCGGTCTCATCGTCACGGAATCGGTGTTCGGCTACCCAGGCCTGGGCAGGCTCGTGCTGTTCGCCGTCCAGCGCAGGGACGTTCCCCTCATACAGGCCACCACCATGATCATCGTGATCATCTACGCGCTGGCCAACCTTCTGGCCGACGTGGTCTATGCGCTGCTCAACCCGCGCATCCGCTACAGCCGCTAGACGATGAGTCTCTTCGGATCGACCCGCCATGCCGCAGATCCCACCGCTTCGGGCATCGCTCGCACCTACTACATCCTGACGGCTCTCTTCACCCTCTCAGCGTCCATCATCTGGGGCGTGAACACGCTGTTCCTGCTCGGGTCCGGGCTCGAGATCTTCCTGGTGTTCGTCGTCAACGCCAGCTTCAGCGTGGGGCAGATCATCTTCGAAGTGCCAACCGGGGTCATAGCGGACACCGTCGGCCGCCGGGCCTCGTTCCTTATAGGGATAGCTGCACTGATGGTGGCCACCGCCGGCTACGTGGCTTCCTCCATCTTTCATTGGGGCCTGACGGGCTTCATCCTCTTCTCCATCCTGCTCGGGTTCGGGTTCACGTGCCAGACCGGCGCCGTCGACGCCTGGATGGTCGATGCGCTGGACGCGACCGGCTACATGGGCAGCAAGGACCGTGTGTTTGCGCGCAGTGGGGTTTTCACGGGGATTGCGATGCTCGTCGGCACCGTCGGGGGCGGACTGCTCGGCCAGGCGAGTCTGGCAATCCCTTACTACGTGCGCACGGGGCTACTGGCGGGCGCCTTCATGCTGACTCTGGCGTTCATGCACGACATCGGTTTTGAGCCGAGGCCTCTTCGCCTGTCACAGGTCGACCAGGAAAGTCGGAAGATACTCGCGGCAGGGATCGACCACGGCTGGCGTCATCCGGTGGTGAGGCCGCTCCTCTTCACCTCCCTGGCGGAAGGCCTCCTGATCTGGTACCTGTTCTACGCCTCTCAGCCCTACGCTCTGGAACTGCTGGGGAGGGGCAACCTGGTGTGGGTGGCGGGTGTCGTCACCGCTTTGTTCGCTCTCGCCGGCATCGCCGGCAACGCGCTGGTAGGAACGGTTTCGCGCAGCCGGTGGAACGCGCAGCCGGCACGTGTGCTCGTTATCGCTGCAGTGGGGATGGGGATATCGGCGACCGCCCTCGGCGTCGTCGGTCTCATCGTGGGGCGGGCGAGTCTTCTGGGCTTCCTGCTCGCCATCGTCCTGCTGGTGGCGTTCGGGCTGCTCAACGGATTGCTAGGGCCCATACGACGGGCCTACATCAACGAGAACATACCGTCTCGCCAGCGAGCTACGGTGCTCTCCTTCGATTCGTTCTTCGGGGACGTCGGAGCAGTGGCCGGCCAGGTCGGGTTGGGGTATGCGGCGCAGTCGGTCTCGAAAGCCGCCGCCTACGCCATAGGCGGCCTGGTCTACCTGGTCGCACCGCCCCTCTACGCGAGGGCGGGCAGGGCTTCGCAGCGGCTCAGGCAGGCCGACGAAGATCGGGCTGGCGGGGGCGCCTCGGACGAGACTGAGATCGGGGCGGAGCCTCCGGTCGGAGGGACAGCGGTGGGAGCGCCCCGGAGAGTGTCGGGCATGCCGGGCCAACCGGGCGTTGCGCCTCCCGTCCTGCCGGGCCGGCCCAGGTTTGCTTCCAGACTCAGGTGGGCAACCTGGACGAGGGCCGGCAGGGCCTCTGATTCGCACGACAAGAGAAAGAGGTGACGAGATGGCAGGTGTCGGCGACACGATGATCTGCGGTATTGTTCGCGCCGAAGACTATCAACGGGCCAAGAAGTTCTATACCGACGTCCTCGGGCTCAAGCAGGGCATGGAGCTCCCGGGCGAAGGCGCCGGCGGGATGTTCGAAGGCGGCGCCGGCACCATGGTGATGGTCTACGAGCACCGCGGCCTGAAGCCCCCGGAAAACACGACGTTGGGCTTCGGCGTGGCGGCCGACCGGTTCGAAGCCGTGATGGACGATCTTCGCTCGAGAGGGATCACGTTCGAGGAATACGACGACCCACAGATAGGCCTGAAGACGGTGAATGGGGTCGCGGATGTCGGTGGTATGAAGTCCGCCTGGTTCAAAGACAGCGAAGGCAACATCTTGAACCTCGCCCAGATGTAGGAGGCAAGCGCCCAGGGCGACGGCGGATCCGGTACCACGGTCACGGGATGCCGGGACGGACCCTTGCCCCCTGCTCTTCATTGATGCCCTGGAACTGTTTGCGAAGCGGGCACGCAGGGTATGCGGCTGTTTGACTGCGGACGGAGGCCCTCGTCTCTGGGACCCCAAGCCGGGCCGCACCGGAGGGAGGTGGTCAGGTGAGCAATAACGGAACCTTCCCGTTTTCGAGGCTCAGCAGACGGGATTTCCTCAAGCTCTGTGCGTGGATGGGGGTACTCATTGGGGCCGGCCCTGCAGCCGCACCCAAATTGGCCCAGGCCTATCAGGAGCTGGCCCGTCGCCCGACCGTGGTCTGGTCGCTCTTCCAGGAATGCCTTGGATGTTCCGTCAATCTCCTCCAGAGCCGGAAACCACAACCGGCCGTCCTTCTGCTGCAGGAGATATCTCTCGCCTACCACGAAGCCATCAATGCGGCCTCCGGTGACTACATCGAGCAGATCTTCGAGCAGGTGGTGTCGAGCGGCGACTTCTACTACATAGCCGAGGGGGCCATCGCGACGGGGATCCCGGGAGCGATGACGGTTCACGGGCGCACCTCAACGGAGATCGTCAAGCAGGCCTATCAGAAGGCTAAGGCAACCATTGCCATCGGAAGCTGCGCCTGCTACGGCAATATCCAGGCGGCCTACCCCAACCCGACCGGGGCGAAAGGAGTGGCGCAGTTCCTGAGGGAGGATGCCGGCATCGACGATCCGGTGGTGATCAATATCTCCCGCTGCCCGGGCAACGCTGAGGACACTCTCGCCGCTCTCTCGTACATCCTGTACTACGACAAGCTGCCGGAACTCGACTCAATCGGGCGTCCGAAGTTCCTCTACGGGGGCCTCATCCACGATAACTGCGAGCGCCGGGCCCACTTCGAAGCCGGGGAGTTCATCGAGCATTTCGGCGACGAGGGCTCGAGAAACAACTGGTGCTGGTTCAAGATGGGCTGCAAGGGCCCCATCACCTTCGCCCCCTGCCCGATCACCCGATGGAACGGGCAGCAGAACTGGTGCATCGGGGTGGGTCCGTGCATCGGATGTGCCGAGCCCAGCTTCTGGGACGACTTCACTCCCTTCTATTCCGAGGCGGTGGGAGCCAAGCTCCCCGGGGTGGGAGGCCTGCCCGTATCGACGATCGGGATCATCGTGGGAGGCGTTACCGCTGCCGGGATCGCGGGCCATGCGGTCGGACAGGTCGTGACAGGCCGTTGGGGGAAAGGAGCTCCGCTCGAGCCCCCACCGGGCGGCGAGCCGGGTGAAGGTAGCGGCGGCGCTTCGCAGCCGGAGGACAAATCGGGGGCCGAAAGCGGCGGCCAAGCGCCGCCGGCGGATGATTCGGACAAGACCGGGGAGGCGTGATGGTAAAGGTCATCATCGATCCGATAACCCGCATCGAAGGGCACCTGCGCATCACCTGCATGGTCGAGAACGGAAAGGTGACCGACGCCTGGAACACCTGCACCCTGTTCCGTGGCTTCGAGATCTTCATGAAGAACCGTGATCCCCGGGACGTTTGGCACTTTGCCATGAGGATATGCGGAGTCTGCCCCACACCTCACGGATTCAACGCCGTGCGGGCGAGCGAAGAGGCAATGGGCGTCGAGAAGATGGACGACAACACCCGGCTCGTGCGGAACATGATGGAGGCCTCGCAGATAGGCTACGACCACATTCTCTGGTTCTATATCCTCAACGCCTTCGACTACGTGAACGTCCCCGACGGTCTCAACGCCAAGCCCACCTCTCCTGCCCTCCAGCAGGTCCAAGCACAGGTGAAGAGCGTGATCGACTCCGGCCAGCTCGGCCCGTTCCGCAACTACTATTGGGACCACCCCGGCTACAAGCTGCCTCCGGAGCTCAACCTGGAACTGACCGCTCACTACCTGGAGGCCATTCAGGCACTGCAGCACGCCAACTCCGCCGGCGGGGTGTTCGTCGGGGGCAAGTATCCCCACATCATGAACTACGCACCCGGCGGGCTGACCCGTCTGCCCCCCCTCGAATCGGTGAAGGCTTACCGGAGCATGATGACGCTGGTCAAGGAGTTCATCGATACCCGCATGGTCCCCGACCTCCTGGCCATCGCCCCGTACTATCTCGATTACGCCCAGACCGGCATCGGCGTCAACAATCTGCTTACCTGGGGAGTGCTCGACGAGAAGAGTCAGGATCCATATGATCGACTCTTCCCTCGCGGCGGCATCTTCAACGGAAGGCTGGAGGTGCAGCAGGTCGACCCGAACCAGGCCAAGATGTTCACCAAGTACTCCTGGTATGCGGACAAGGTCGGCCAGGGCCACCATCCGCTCGACGCCGGGCAGGAGCCCATCGATTACACCCAACTGGACCCTCTCGACAGCACCGGGCCTGTTGAAGGCAAGTACGACTGGACGCAGGCCGTGCGCTACGGAGATGGGAATCTGCCGATGGAGGTGGGCCCCAACGCCCAGATGCTGGTGGCCTATTTGTCGGGAAGACCGGAGGCCAAACAGCTCGTGGACAGCACGTTGTCCACTCTGGGCATCCCGGGCAAGGTGGACGTGTTCATGTCGAACCTGGGCCGGGTCGCCGCCCGGGTGCTCAAGGCCAAGATCAATGCCGACAACGCGCTCCGCTGGGCCGACGAGCTCGAGGCGAACGTCAAGGCTGGCGACTTCGCGGTGAACCCCTCGCCGACGGTGAAGGACAGCGGAGAAGGCGTGAGCGGCTGGGATGCCCCTCGGGGGGCTCTGTCCCACTATCTACGGGTGCGCGGCGGAAAAGTGGACATGTTCGCCGCCGTTCCTCCCAGCAACTGGAACCTATCGCCGCGAGACGATTTCGGGGTCAAGGGACCGGTGGAGCAGGCACTCACCGGGCTCCCCGTGGTCGATCCGGAGAAGCCGCTGGAGATCTTGAGGACAGTTCACACGTTCGACCCCTGAATGGCCTGTGCGGTTCACGTGATTGAACCGAAGAGCAACCGGATATTCGAGTTCCAGGTGGGATAGGAAGGCACGCCGATGGCCAAGAGAACCACACGTCTGGAGCACCCTTTCTTCGCGGTCTTCACGCACTGGATCCACGTGATGGCTATGGCCGTGCTCATCGAGACCGGCTTGTTCATCCATTCCCCCTTCTACGCCGCTCCCGTGTCGGTGCACCGGACCATCCACCTGGTGGCTGGATTCGTCCTGGTGGGTACCGGCATCGGCCGCATATACTGGGCCGTTTTCGGCCGAGGTTCGGCCGACATCGGCTCCCGAAAGAAGATCAAGGACTTCCACTTCTTCATGCCCGACCGCAAGAACAGGGGAACACTGTGGCCGATGGTCAAGTACTACCTATTCCTCAGGAAGACCCACCCCAGGGTGCAGAAGTACAATCCCATCCAGAAGATCGCTTACGTGGCCCTCTTCCTGGTCATGCTACTGTCGCTGATCACCGGCCTGGAGATGTGGCTCCCCACCCGCGGGTTCCTCGAGCCCCTCACCTACTTCCTCGGCGGGACACTCGTGGTGCACATCATCCATTATTTCACCATGTGGAGCTTCATCGTGATCACGATGGTCCACATCTACCTCACGGTCGCGGAGGCGCCCTGGGAGATCCCTCTCATGTGGCTGTGGAAGGAGAAGCGGGTCCCCGGCGGCTCCTCGCAGCGGGAGGGGGCTGACAAAGGGCTCTTCAGATGGCGGGAATAGGTGTGGCAGGAGCGCGCTGGACGGCGGACGGAGAGGGCGACCACATCGGACCTACGGGGCGCGTTGAGGGCACACCCAGCATGCGGCCCCAGCCGGTGACCATCATCGGCTTGGGCAACACCCTCATGGGAGACGACGGGGTGGGGCCGGCCGTGATAGAACGCCTGGCATCGACCGGAGCAGGGAATTCTGCCGGAGTGGAACTGGTGGACGGCCAGGTCAAAGGGATGGCTCTCGTCGGTTCGTTCCTCGGCTCCCGGGCGGTGATCGTGGTGGACGCCATCGACGTGGGCGCGGAGCCGGGCGCCATCTTCCGTCTCCCGGCCGAGGAGGTGCTCAAGCGGGGATCCGGGTTCGAGCACGCACACGGACTGGGGCTGGCTCATCTCCTCACCTACTGTCAACTTCAAGGTAAGGGACCCGATACTGTGGTCGTATACGGGGTCCAGATCGGAAGCACGGCGCCGGCTCTTCACCTCTGTCCACCTGTCGAGGCGGCCCTGGACCGGGTTGTGGAGCTCGTGACCGCCGAAGCAACCGCGCTCACGATGCTCGGCCACTCCAGCGGTTTCGGACCCTCAGGGCCCGGGTAACAATCCTGCACCGAGGAGGTCAGAAAACCATGGCCGAGAACGATAGCCGCTTGCGGTCCAGTATCACCCGTCGCCAATTTCTCGAGCGGTGCGCGTTGATGGGGCTGGCCGTGGGTGCCGGTCCTTTCGTGCTTCCCCGGGCCGGAGAAGCAGCAGAGGTCGTGGCCGTCCGCCGGGTCATGACACCACGACCCAGTGGTGACGATCGGGAGGACGTGAACCGGGCCATGGCAGAGCTCTGGGGCGTCGACTCCAACGGATAGCCGACCTCTTGTTCCAGCACGGGGCGGCGTCGCCGCTGACGTGCACATCTCGGGTTCTCGGAGCGTGCTGGGTGACGACCCTGCGCGCATCCCCGCGTACGCGCCTTCGAGAGGAGACAGCAGATGGCCGGTCTGACCGACAGGCAGCGACAGCAGCTCACCGACCTCTTCCACGACCGGGTGACCTTTGAGGAAGTGGAGCGCCGGATGTACGGGCACGACATGGCCGCCATGCCCGGTCTGGTCCAGCCCCTGATCGGCAATACCATTCCGGACGCCGTGGTGCAGCCCACCGACATCGACCAGTTGGTGGCGGTCTTGAAGTGGGCAAACGAGAATCGGATCCCTTTGACACCACGAGGGAAGGCCAGTTCCGGTTATGGCGGCGCCATCCCGGTGGAAAACGGTGTCGTCGTGGACTACTACTTCCTCAAGGACCTCGTCTCTCTCGATACCGAGAATCGGACGGTGACCGTTCAGCCCGGCATCAGCTGGGAGCAACTCGATCGACGGCTCAGACCGAACGGCCTGACCCTCCGCCTCTATCCCACCAGCTATCCGAGTTCCACAGTGGGCGGCTGGCTGAGCCAGGGGGGCGCTGGATTCGGCTCTTACAGGTACGGCTATTTCGCCGACAACGTCGTGAGCGCCAAGGCTGTCCTCCCAAGCGGCGAGATACGGGACTTCAGAGGCGACGACCTCGTCCTTCTGGCCGGCGCCGAGGGAATCACAGGATTTCTCAGCGAGATCACACTGCGGTTGATGCCGGCGTTCGAACCCCACGTCATCGCCATCGGAGTGGCCGAGGCGGAGGGTCTGCAGCATATCCTGGAGGATATCGAGAAGGCGGATCTGCCCATCTGGTCCATCAGTTTCATCAACCCGAGGATGGCGGAACTCAAGAACGAAGCGCCCGTCCGCATGCATTTCGGCCACCCCGCGGAAACCAAGGCGCCGCTGCCCTCCTCCTACGTGGCCACCATTTACTGCGACGCGAAAGACCGCGAAGACGTGGAGCAGGCTTTGGGACGCATGCTCTCCCGCCACGACGCCGCCCGTCTGAGCGACGAGATCGCCCGGCAGGAGTACGACGAGCGATTCAAGTTCATGGTGGTCAAGCGACTGGGGCCTTCCCTCGTCCCCAGCGAGGTGGTCGTGCCGCTGAGCGAATTCGGGGCGGCCATGGACGATATGGAGTCGGTCGTCCAGCAACCGGTGGTCAAGGAGGGGATCGTCATCCGCGAGGGGCCGAGAGGCGAGCCCGAG
>CAZWAR010000102.1:0-8839 GCA_964631965.1 uncultured Gaiellales bacterium | reverse complement strand
TACCTCTGGATGCTCCCCATACTTTTTCTTGTGGGCGAGGGCTCGTGGCTCACGTTCTCATCCGGCGGCTATTCCGCCACCGATTGGGCCTACCCGGCCATCGCCCTCGGTATCGCCGGCCTCGTGGTCGCCGTGCTTCGGGCCTATCCTCGGCGCCCACGGCAGCTATCGCTGGTGGTGCTCGCACTATTCACGGGATATGCCCTCTGGGTCTTCGCCTCGGATCTATGGAGCGGGTCCACAGCCGCCGCCTGGCCGGCCGCTGGGCGAACCTTCTTCTATCTGCTGGCCCTCGCCCTCGCCCTCGCCTTCTTCGCGTCACCCGTTGCGCGAACTGCGTTCAAATACCTGCTGATGCTCGGCTCATTCGTAGTACTTGTAGCCTGCATATGGCGACTCTGGGCAACGACAGACCCCACCGCTCTCTTTCGTGAAGGCAGGTTCCTCTTCCCGATAGGGAATGCGGACGGGTCGGCGGCTCTCTTCCTGCTGCCTTTCTGGCCGCTCATGTGGATCGCAGCGGGACCCAAGGAGCCGGCCCCGATTCGGGGAGTGGCCCTCGGTCTCGCCACGGGGGACCTGGCGCTCTCCCTGCTCACCCAATCCCGGGGGGCTGCTTGGAGTCTGGCCATCACCCTGGTCATCCTGTTCGCGATATCGCCCGGCCGGGTTCGGGTGCTCTTCTATCTCGTGGTGCCGGGGCTGCTGATGGTGTACGCATACCCCATCCTCGACCGTTACTGGCTGGAGGGACCGGCGGCCGTTGCGGGCGGAGTGGGCGCCCGCTCGTTGACCATAGTCGTGGTGGCGGCCGGCTTCATCGGCATGATCGTCGCACTGCTCGAGAGTTGGATCAAGGTTACCGGACGGATGAAGGCAATTTTCGGGGCGGTGGTGCTGGCCGGGTGCGCCGCCGGGGTGGTGTACGGTGCTCTCACCCTCACCCAGGACGTGGGTGGGCCGCTGGCCTGGACGGAGAAGACCTGGCAGCAGCTTGCAGCGGAACCGGCCGCGGACACGCTCCCGGGAGAAACCGGCGTCGTACCCTCAGCGACGCGAGCCGACATGTGGGAGAGTGCGTGGCACCGGCTGAACACCGCACTCGTGATCGGAGCCGGGGCGGACAGCTCCATGGCGACCGATGCGCCTGCGTCTCTGGGCGGTGGTGAACCTTCCCAAGCTCGTGCCGATTCTCTCGTGTTGCGCGTGCTCCGCGACACCGGCGTCGTGGGAGGGGTGCTGCTGTTCGGAGCCATCCTTGTGAGTGTCGTCGGAATACTCTGGCCCCGCACGGCCGCCGGTTGGCGCAAGGTGAAGAGGATCTGGTCGAGAGAGAGGAAACCCCGCGACGCGGCCCAGGAAGGCGAACGACGAAGAGGTGGCGCACCGACCACCCGTTGGGGCCGGGAACCTCTCGAATACGGATGGGAGATGGCGCTTCTGGCCGCGCTCGCTTACTGGTTCGTACACGCGAACATGGAGCAACTCTGGCTGATCACCGGCGTCACCGTCCCTGCTCTGATCCTGCTGGCTGCAGCGCTCGGAGCAACCGATGCCCGGGCTCGTACCATGTGGCCACGGCTGAGCAGGCGGCTGCGGACCGGTGCCCGGTCGCCCGCCGCGGTGGCGCCGACCGGACCGATTTCGGAGGCCTTCCGCATCGGGACTATCGTCCTCTCGGCGGCCGTGGTGATCCTGGCCGGATCGTCCTACCTGCTCGGCTTGCTGTAGCGCGGCAACTCCTCGACGGTCGCCGCAGCCTTGCGACGCCAGTTTGGCCTCTCCGTCCCTGTTCCGGGAAGATTCTGCGGGCGCCGCTCGAGCAGCAAGTCTTCGAGGTTGACCATCACCGTCCTCGCCCGGCTGCGAGCCAGAAGAGCAAGACTGCCGGCCAGAATGGCCGGGGCGGCGGCGTCGGGGTCGGACGTGGGAGCATTGAAGTGATGGGCGAGGCGGGCGACCAGGCGGCGGCGCGCCGCGGCTTCGCCGCGCGCCGCTTCGGGGTGGAGCTGTCCGGTCTCCACCCGAGCCTGGATGTCGTCGCCGTGGAGGAAGCCCGCCAGTGGCACCATGTCGTGGGTCTCGAGGGTCACCATCGCCCCTTTGGGGATCTCCACTTCGAGACTCTTCCCTCGAGGCTTCAGTCCCCCGAGGAAGATCGAAGTTCGAGCCACTCCATGACGCCCCATGTTCGCCCTCACCCCAGGCGGTACCGTCCCCAGGTCTTCCCCCACGACTGCGGTGCGGCAGCGGTGCGACTCGAGGGAGAGAACGGCGTACAGTTCCTCGGCCGGGTAGGTCACGTACGCACCGTCCTTCGGATCGCTCCCCTCGGGCACCCAGAAGAGGCGGTGGAATGACATCATATGGTCGATGCGGACCATGGCCGCATGCCGCATAAGATTGCGGAGACAGGCGGAGAAGTAGTCGTATCCGCTCAGCCGATCCGCTTCGGGCAGGAGAGGCGGCATGCACCAGTCCTGCCCGGCTGCGAAGAAGGGGTCCGGCGGAGATCCGGTCGACATTCCGGCCGCGAAGAGCTCCGGCCACCTGCAGACGTCGAACCCTTGGGGATGGACGCCGAGGGGCAGGTCGAAGAGAAGTCCCGGTGAGGGCGCCGCGCCGAGCCGGGCCAACCGCCGGTCCATCTGCCATTGACAGTACAGATGGTACCGCTCCTCTGGATTCGGCGATCCGTCCGCTCCCACCCGTCCGTCCGCGCGGGCGGCCCCGGAAACCCTAAACGCCGCATAGTCCGCCACGTACGGAGTGGCTGCCATGAAGTCCTCGAAGTCCTGCCGGCGCCTGTCGGCGAAGCCCCGGCTCGCACCACGCGCGGCGCCCTCGAAGAAGCACCGAGCTGCTTCCTCGAGGAATGGCCGCTTGAGATCCGCGACCGCCTGATAGTCGACCAGGTCGGCAGAGCGCAGAGCCTCCCGCCGCCACCGCCACTCCCCGGATGCGACCTCGCCGTCGGCGAGGTCTCACTCCGTCCATTCATAGACCTCATCGGGGGCGAGGAAGAACTCGTTCCAGAAGAGGCGGCTGATCGGCCGGTACGGAGAGGGATCGCGGTCTTCACCGAACGAGGAAGCGAGGAGGGGCAACGTCGCCAGGAGCGAGCCTCCAACCTCGCCGGTCCACCGGGCGACGGCGGCAAGATCGGCGAGGTCGCCAGCTCCCCAGTCTCTCTCGCTGCGGAGGGCGTAGGTAGGGACGAACAATCCCCACTCCTTGCCGGCCAGCGTACCAAGAGCCGCATCGAACACGGGGGAGGCGAGCCGCGCACCACTCGGTCTCTTGGGCGGAGGGTCGATCCCGCCGGTCCCATCTTGCCAACATCGCCGGGGCGCCGCCAAGACCCAAGCGTCGGCGGCGACGCCCCGGCCTTCCACGCGAAGTCTGTGTCTCCCCATCGGCAAACGGCCGGCCCCGAGCCCCAGAGCCGCCCTGAGCCGCCCACTGCCGATCCGCAGTGCAACACGTCCGCGGTCCCGACTCCACTCCGGCACGGCGGCCTCGCGCATGGCGCCCGGCGCCACGTCGCCGGTGATCACCGTACCGTCCTCGAGCGTGAGGGTGAGATGGAGCGCAAATGCGGGCCGGTCGGGAACTCGCATTGTCAGAGCCGGCATCTCCCCTTCCCAGGCCACGACTACCGGCCCGAACACCCGAGCCCAGACCTCAGCCTCCCGCCTCCGTATCGCCCCCTGCAAACCAGCCGGGCTATTCACCTCCGCGCCCAGGGCTAGTAGAGTTCTTATTAGGCTTTCGCGCGAAGCGGAGCGGGTTCGTCCGAAAGCATCTCGGTATGTGGCCTGTACGCCGTAGAGCTCAGCCAACCGCTCAAGGAGACGCTGCCGTGATTCGGGCTGTGTTCTGTTGGTTACCATGCTTGTGACTAGGTTACCCGACAGCCGCGCTATATCGATCTACGACTCACCGGAAGGAACGGCGCGATGAACCCATCCCCGGCCCCCTCGCTACCTTCGGTTCCCGAGCCTCTCAGCGGTCTTGTGGATCTGGCCCTGGACGTGCGCTGGGCCTGGAGTCACTCGGCCGATGTGATATGGCGACGGTTGGAGCCGGAGGTGTGGGAGCGCACACACAGCCCCTGGCACATCCTGCAGACAGTCGCTCGTACCCGTCTCGAGGAGTTCGCGGGAGACGAGGAGTTCGTGGAACTGGTACACCGTCACGTGAGCGAGCGGGCGAATGCGCTCGCCTCGGTCTCGTGGTACGCGGAGAACCGCCAATCCCTTGCCGACGCCTCCACCGCTTCACCCCTGGAGGGCGAGGTGGCCTACTTCAGCATGGAGTTCGGCCTCACCGAGGCTCTTCCCATCTATAGCGGCGGGCTGGGTATCCTGGCAGGGGACTATCTCAAGGCAGCCAGCGATCTGGGCGTCCCCGTGGTGGGCGTTGGGATACTGTGGCAGCAGGGGTACTTCCGCCAGGCCCTCAGCTCATCGGGTGGGCAGTTGGAGTTCTACCCCTTCAACGATCCGGGACAACTTCCCATATCTCCGCTGAGAAACGATCGCGGGGAATGGGTGAGCGTGGATCTCAGCCTTCCGCGCCGGGCGGTCCACATGCGGGTGTGGGAGGTGCGTGCCGGACGGGCCAGGCTCTACCTTCTCGACAGCAACGATCTCATGAATAGCCCGGCCGACCGGGGCATCACCAGCGAGCTCTATGGGGGCGGCCGCGAGATGCGGCTCCAGCAGGAGATCATCTTGGGCATCGGGGGGTGGAGGGTGCTCCGGTCGATAGGCATCGACGCGGAGATCTGCCACTTGAACGAGGGCCACGCAGCCTTCGCAGTGCTGGAACGCGCCCGCTCCTACATGGAAGACAACGGCGTGGACTTCGAGGAGGCCCTCGCCACAACGCGGGCCGGCAACGTCTTCACCACCCACACAGCGGTGGAGGCGGGATTCGACCGCTTCCCGGCGGGCCTCGTGGGTGAATACCTGGGGGAGTACGCCCGGGAGCTGGGCATCACCACCGAGCGTCTGCTGGCCCTGGGGAGGGATCACGACGGCGACACCTTCAATATGGCCTACCTGGCCATCCGGGCCAGCCGCGGGGTGAACGGGGTCAGCCGATTGCACAGCGAGGTGAGCCGCCGCCTGTTTCAGCCGCTGTTCCCGCGCTGGCCGCAGAGCGAGGTACCTGTCGGCTATGTCACCAACGGCGTACATGTCCCCTCCTGGGATTCCCCCGAGTCAGACGCCCTGTGGACGAAGCTGTGCGGCAAGGGACGCTGGTTGGGAGACGTCCACGGGTTGGGGGACCAGGTGCGGGCGGCCGAGGATGAGAAGTTGTGGGCGTTCCGGGAGAAGGCGCGGAGGAAACTCATCGCGATGGCCCGGGACCACCTGCGTCGGCAGGGCCCGATCGCGGGCAGTCTGGAGGCATTGGGCACCGACATCGACTACGTCTGCGACCCAGCCGTGCTCACCATTGGGTTTGCCCGGCGTTTCGCCACCTACAAGCGAGTGGATCTCCTCCTCCACGATCCCGCCCGGCTGGAACGCCTCCTGTGCAGCTCCGACAGCCGCGTGCAGCTCCTCATCGCAGGCAAGGCCCATCCGGCTGATGGCCAGGGCAAGGCGATGATCAAGAAATGGACGGATTTCATCGCCCGTTGCGATGTTCGGCCGCATATCATCTTTCTCGTGGACTACGACATGGACCTCGCCGAGCACTTGGTGCATGGGGTCGACCTCTGGGTCAACACTCCAAGACGGCCCTGGGAGGCCTGCGGGACGAGCGGGATGAAGGTGCTGGTGAACGGCGGCCTCAACCTGTCAGAGTTGGACGGCTGGTGGGCGGAGGCATATGCGCCCGATGTGGGATGGGCTCTGGGCGACGGCATGGAACACGACGACGATCCGAGATGGGACGCGGAGGAAGCGGAACGCCTCTACTACCTCTTGGAGCACGAGGTCATCCCTGACTTCTACGATCGGGACGAGCACGGTATCCCGCGCCGATGGATCGCCCGGGTGAGGGAGAGCATGGCCCGGCTCACGCCGGAATTCTCCACGAACCGGATGCTGCGCGACTACCTCCTGGGCTACTACCTACCCGGGGCGACCGAGTACCGGGCCAGGGTGAGTGGTGGCGGATTCAGGCCTCTGCGGGCCTGGCACGAGCTCGTCAGGGCCCACTGGAACGACCTGGCGTTTGCAGACTACTCGGTGCAGACGACAGGCGAGGGTGAGGACGCGCGGCATGCGTTCACGGTGCAGGTCGCCACCGGGCGGGTCCCGCCAGATATCTTTCGAGTGGAGGTCTACGCGGAGCCCGGTGAGGTGCACGTCCTGGAACGGGACGGAGGCAATACGGAGGGCGTTTTCAACTATACGCTGTCGCTCCCCGCGGTCCGGCCCGCCGCCGACTTCACGCCTCGGTTGGTGCCATGGCATGAGGGGGTGAGCGTACCGCTGGAATGCGCACGCATCACCTGGTACCGGTAGAGACTCAGACAGCGGCGGGCAGCCGCACCGTGAAGCAAGCACCGGTCTTGCCGGCCTCCACTTCCACGTCCCCCGAAGCGGCCCGCGCCAGACGGCGGGCAAGCGACAACCCCAGCCCGGCACCCCGAGCCGGGTTGCGCTCCCCAGCAGCCGCGGTGCCGCGCACCCCCGGCTCGAAAATGCGGTCACGCTCGTCCTCAGCCACTCCCGGGCCGTCGTCCTCCACGAGGAAGTAGACCTCTTTGCCGTTCCGTCCGGCCCCCAGCAGCACCTCGGTCCGGGCGAAACGGCAGGCGTTCTCCACCAAAGGCTGGAGGATCTGCACAGCGATGGCCCGCTCCACTCCCACCCGAAGATCCCGCGCTGGCGGCTGTACCCGCACCTCCACGCAGTTGTCTTCGGCCAGCACGCCTATCGAGCTCACCACGTCGGCCAGCACCTCCCATACCTCGGCCCGGCCTCGGGCCAGGGTGCCCTCTTCCTGGGCGGCCGCCAAGAGGGCCTCCACCGTCCGTGCCATCTGATCGGCGCTATAGAGCACCGAGCCCAGAGCTTCCTGGTAGTACTCGGGTTCGCGCGGCCGCCGCAGGGCGAGTTCGGCTTCGGCCTTGATCTTCGCCACGGGGGTCCGCAGCTGATGCGACACCTCAGCCGAAAAGCGCTGCTCGCGCCTGAGACTGGCTGCCAGACGGTCGAGCATCCCGTCGAGGGTGTGGGCAAGATCGGTGAGTTCATCGTGCGGCTCACCCATGTCGAAACGGCGGTCCAGGTCGGCGGTGCTCCACGCCTCCGCCTCGGACGTCATCCTTGATACCGGGCGGAAGGCAGCACCGAGCACCCAGCGTCCGGCGAACCCAACGATGATGAGGAGCAGGGCCGTGAACGCGGAGGTCGCAACCAGCGTGACTCTCTGGGTGCGGTAGATGGGCGCCATCGACACCGCCGTGACGATGGTGCCGAGGCGAGTCTCGTTGTACGTCAGGGCCACCGAGTACATCCGGACATCATGTCCGGGAACGTCGTAGTAGACACCTGCGGTATTGTCCAGCGATTTGGCGGCAGTCGCGATGTCTGGATCGACGGTGGGACCGCTCACAGTCACGCCGTTCGAAGCGAACACCCAGACCTGGGAGCCCAGATCGGCCAGGTCTCCAGTGGGCCGCGGAAGGGTGATGCCGGCCCCGCTCGGCGAGATCATCTGGCTCTCGTCCTGGGCCAGCTTGTACAGGCGGGCGTTGGCGTCGGCAATGAGGGTCTCGACCAAGACCAGGTTGAAGGCGGCTGTCATGGTCACGAGCGCTACAGCGACGGTGGCAAGAACCGCAAGCAGCAGCCGGTCTTTGATCCCCATCCGAGCAAACGGACGGCCGATGGCGCGCAACGCCGAGCCCATCGCCACGCGGAACCTCATCGCAACGAGTAGCCGACGCCGCGGACAGTGGCTATTTCGGGGGCGCCGGGAAGTGTGGCGATCTTGCGGCGCAGCCGGGCGATATAGGCGTCGAGGGTATTGTCGTAGACGATGGCCCCATGGGACCACGCGGTCTCGATGAGCACCTTCCGCCTGATGGCCTCCCCGGGAGCGGCGGCCAGCTTCGCGAGCAGCCGGAACTCCGTGGGTGTGAGCGGGACCGTGACCCCGCCGGCTGAGACCGCATGCTTGGCAGGATCCAGTACCAGGCCGCCGGCCTCGAGGCTCCGCTCCGTGCCGCTGCGCCGGATGAGAGCTTCGAGGCGAGCCAGCAGTTCTGCGAAAGCGAAGGGCTTGGTGAGATAGTCGTCGCCGCCCACGTGGAACCCGGAGAGGCGGTCGGAAAGGGCATCCCGAGCGGTGAGAAAGAGGACCGGAGCGTTGATACCCTGAGCGCGGATGGCCTGGCAGACGTCACGTCCGTCGGTGTCGGGAAGACCGATGTCGATGATGAACAGGTCGGGCACCACTTCCCCGATCTTGCGCAGCACCTCGGAGCCCGTGGCGTAGCCCTGTACTTGGTAGCCCTCCTCCCGAAGGCCCCTCACCAACAGGGAACGCATCTGCGGGTCGTCCTCGAGTACGAAGATCTGCGGCTCCATCATGGTGCCCGTAGTATGGCCCGCATGACGCCCCGGCACAAGCGGGGCGGGCACGATACAAGAAAGGGAGAGGAGGAGAGCGAGAGAAGGACCGAGCTAGAAAGGGCTTAGCTGAGAGTCACACGGCGGGCGCGGCGTCCGGGTGTCCCGGACGCCGCAAACGCCGTCTCCGCCGTGTGGGCGTGGTGGTGTCTCGCCCCGGTTCGGGTCCGACAACCACCGGACAGGGTTGGGGCCACAGCTCAGGAGGGGGGTTGAGCAATGCTGTGTGACTCCATGGC
>CAZWAR010000101.1:0-8961 GCA_964631965.1 uncultured Gaiellales bacterium | reverse complement strand
CGGGATGGATATCGATCCCGGGCGGCAGGAACTGGCCGCCGCGAACCTGCCCAGCTATTCGTCGCCGGAGCGCGCGGTGGCGGCCCTGGGCGCGATGGTGGAGTACACGCGCTGGCGACTGCGACCGAAACGGGTGGTCACCCGCTTCCCGGTCAACAGACGCCGAGTGAGCCGCATCATCAACCATCAACTTCTCATCGGCAGGAGCTATCTGGGTGAAGTGCGGGCCAAGGACGTGCTGAGGGCCTACGACTTCGTGGTGCCGGAAGGCCGCATGGTGAGTACGGCGGACGAGGCGATCGAAGCTGCCTCCCAACTCGGCTATCCCCTGGCCATGAAGGTCGTCTCCCCCGACATCATCCATAAGTCCGACGTAGGCGGCGTGAAACTCAACGTGAGCACCCGCCAGGATGTGGCCGACTCGTTCCAGTTGATGATGCTGCGCGTGGCCGAGAGGGCGCCCCAGGCTTTCCTCGAGGGGGTCTACCTCGAGCGCATGGCCGCCAAGGGCCGGGAGGTCATCCTGGGGATGACGCGGGACCCCCAGTTCGGGCCCATGTTGATGTTCGGCCTGGGCGGAATCTTCGTGGAGGTCATGCACGACGTTTCCTTCCATCTTGCCCCTATTACCTCGGACGAGGCCATGAGCATGCTCATGGGCACGCGTTCCTATCGGCTGCTCGAGGGCTTCCGCGGGGAAGCGAAGGTCGACATCACCTTGATAGCCGAGGCGCTGCAGCGCATCAGTCAGCTGGTCACCGATTTTCCGCAGATCTCCGAGTTGGACATCAATCCCTTCGTGGTGGGTGGGCCGGGAGAGCAATCGGTGGTCGTCGACGCACGGATCCAGCTGTCCGAGCAACCATCGGAAAATCATGCCTGACACCTGTCCAGACCCGGAGATCCGCCCGCCGCAGGCGCCCGACTACGACGCCGACTGGGAGACGCGGTACAGCAAGATGGTGATGTCCGCCGAGCGGGCCGTCGCCAAGATCCGACCGGGCCAGCGAGTCTTCATCGGCACCGGCGGCGCGCAGCCACTGCGTTTGGTGCGGGCTCTGGTCGCCCGCCGGACGGAGCTCGCCGACCTGCAGGTCCTCCACTCCCTTACCTTCGGCGAGGCCCCGTATGCCCTCAAGGAGATGTCAGGTCACTTCTCGGTCAATGCGATCTTCGTGTCGGCGAATGTAAGAGGGATGATCCAGGAGGGCTACGGCAACTACACCCCCGTCTCCCTTTCGGACGTGCCCCGGCTGCTCGCATGCGGGGAAATGCCTCTGGACGTCGCACTCATCCAGGTGACCCCACCCGACGTCCACGGACGCTGCAGCCTGGGGATCTCCGTGGATATCGTGAAGGCGGCCGCTGCCAACGCCGGCCTCGTGATCGCCGAGGTGAACCCGCGTATGCCCTGGACGCTGGGCAACAGCTTTCTCAGCGTGCTCGATCTCGACATCCTGGTCGCGACGGACGAAGCTCTCGTGGAATCTCCCGACCTCCAATCCCCCCGCCGGCCGCACCACTGGAATTCCTCTGGGCACTCCTCAGAGGAGATCGCCAGGACCATAGGCCAGAACCTCGCCTCGCTGGTGGAGGATGGATCGACCCTCGAGCTCGGCATCGGGGACATTCCCCAATCGGTGGTGCCCTTCCTCAAGCAGAAAAAGGACCTGGGGATCCATTCCGAGTTGATCACAGACTCCATCATCGATCTGGTGGAGTCCGGAGTTGTGACCGGGGCCAAGAAGTCCACCGACCAGGGAAGGATCGTGACCACACTGGCGGTCGGCAGCCGGCGGCTGTACGACTTCGTGGACAACAACCCCCTCTTTTCCTTCAACCCCACGGAGTACGTGAACGATCCGTTGGTCATAGGCCGCCAGCACAAGATGGTGGCCATCAACACGGCGCTGGAGGTCGACCTCACGGGGCAGGTATGTGCCGACTCACTCGGTACCAGCTTCTATTCCGGCGTCGGTGGACAGGCCGATTTCAACCAAGGCGCCGGCCGCTCCGCAGGCGGCCGGGCGATAATCGCCCTGCCCTCCACGGCCGAGAACGGCGCTGTCTCTCGCATCGTCTCGACCCTGAGACCGGGGGCCGGGGTGGTCACAACGAGGATGGCGGTCCACTATGTGGTGACCGAATACGGCATCGCATACCTGCGAGGCAAGAGCGTGCGGGAGCGGGCGATGGCCCTGATCACCATCGCGCACCCCGATTTCCGCGAGGGCCTGCTCGCCAAGGCTCTGGAACATAGGTGGATCCATCCCGAGATGGCGGACGTGGAGGGCCGGCTCTTCGTCAGTCCCGAGGAGGTGCGCACCACGGCTCTGCTCGACGACGGCACCCTCGTCCGTTTCCGCGCGATGAACCCCACGGACGAGCCGGCCACCCGGGACCTCTTCTACTCGCTCTCCCAGGAGACCCTCTACTACCGGTACATGTCCAACCTGGAACGCATCCCGCGCAAGGAGATACGGAACTACGTCTATATCGACCACCGAAACGAGGTGGCAATCGTCGGCACCCTCCCGGAGGCGCACGGCGAAGAGATCATAGCCATCGGCGGCTACTACCTCAATCCCACGACCAACCGGGCGGAAGTGGCCTTCATCGTCCGGGACGAGTGGCAGGGCCGGGGCCTGGGGACGTTCATCTTCCAGCATCTCACCAGCATCGCCAAACGCAACGGTATCGCCGGCTTCACGGCCGAGGTCCTGGTGGGCAACAAGAAGATGCAGGCGGTGCTCGATCACAGCAACATGAAGGTGCGTCGCTACCACGGCGACGGGGTGTTCCACTACGACCTCGACTTCTAAGGTGGCAGTCTCAGTCGCCGGTCCCGCCACAGGAACACCCTAGCCCCCACAGAGCCGGACTGGCTGACCGCGGGTGGTCAGGGCCGTAGCCGATCGTCCGACCGGCGGGCCGTGGCCACAGGGGTATCCCGAAGCTATGTACCCGCGCGCAGCGCCTCTGCCAAGGCCTCGGGCAGCCCGGAAACCACGATGGCCCGGGCGGTCTCTTCTACGTCGTAGACGACTCTGACAGCCTCGATTTCGATTTGGCGCGTCGTGGCGGGCGGCTCGGCCGGGGGGCGCGGTGGCACCGCCGCTGCCTGCCCCGCAGCCCGCGGCCCTGCGGGTCCAACCACTGCTGTGTACATGGCCCGGGGATCCCCGTCCTTGGGCTTGCCCACCGAGCCGACCGCAACAAAAAGCACTCCTGCATACTCCCGATGCCATTGTTCGTGGGTGTGACCGAACGCAAGAGCGTCGCCTTCCTCGGCGGCCGCCAGACGAACGAAGGTGCGTTCGTCCCGGTCTTCCAGCAAATACTCGTTGATACGGCGAGGACTCCCGTGAACCAGATGCACCCGGGTCGTACCCACTTCGATGCGTCGCTCCCGGGGCAGACCGCGCAGAAACTCCTTCCGGTCGGGGGTGACGATCGCCGAGGTGAACGCGTACGAAGCGGCACCCAGCTTTGCTGCCTGTTGCGTCGAGTAATAGCAGCCACAATCGCCGGTCTGCCGGCCCACGCCGTCGTCATAGTTGCCCAGGATGGTGGGGATGCCTCTGTCGCGGATGAGATCGATCACCCCGTTCGGGTCGGGGCCATAGCCAACAAGATCGCCCAAGCAGTAGAACCGGGTGATCCCCCTCCGGGTGGCGTCGGCCAGCACCGCCTCGAGAGCGAGACGGTTGCCGTGGATGTCGGAGAGGAGGGCGACGGCGGTCGCTGAGGCGCCGGGCGACCGAGAGTCCGTCGACGAGACGCCGGCCGGCAGCTGATCGGGCACCTGTGCGGCCGGCGTCGGCGCCGCCTCCACCCCGGGCGTCTTTCCCGGCGGTGCAATCCCCCGGCGTGGCGAAATCACTGCGGTTTCACCGCCCGAATCGAGCTGGATAGAACGTACTCCTCCAGATTGGTCCACATCTTCCACTCCCGGATGAACTCTTTGCTCTCGTCCTTAGGGCGGATGTCTACATCGATGAACCCGGCCTCCCGTAGCATGGCCTCGAGTTCCGGCACCGGCGTGGCCCCAGCCACACAGCTGCAGACGAGGTCCATGTCTTTCGACCATCCCTCCGGGAACAGGGCGACGCCCACGACATCGCTCACCGCCAGCCGCCCACCGGGTTTGAGCACGCGGAACGCCTCCCGGAACACGGCCGGCTTATCGGGCGAAAGGTTTATCACACAGTTGGAGATGATCACGTCCACCGAATCGTCGGCCACCGGCAGATGTTCGATCTCGCCCAGGCGGAACTCCACGTTGTCGTAGCCGGCCCCGGCCGCTATCTCCCGGGCGCGGCTCACCATCTCCGGGGTCATGTCGATGCCAATCACCCGGCCCGTGGGCCCTACGGCTCGAACCGCGAGGAAGCAGTCGAACCCCGCGCCGGAGCCCAGGTCGAGCACCACCTCACCCGGCTTCAGAGCTGCGATGGCCTGAGGATTGCCGCAGCCCAAGCCGAGGTTCGCCCCCTCGGGCGCCTCTGCCAGCTCTTCCAGACTGTAGCCGAGCTGCCGGGAGATCTCATCCTGGTCGGAAGCCGCCTGCGGCGCCGCCGGTCCGCAGCAGCTCGAGGTCCCGCTCGCAGCGTCGCCGCAGCAACAGGAACTGTCGGCCGCCCCGTTCTCCGCAAAGCCCGCGTAGCGCTCCCGCACAGCCTTCCTGATCCGATCCTGTTCTTGACTTTGAGCCATGTCGCTCACTCCTTTCCGGTGCCTTCGTCGGACGAAGGCACCCTCGTCATGGTCGGACAACCGAGGTCACCCGTCACCGCCCGGGACCCCGGCGCCTCGGCCACCGTGGCGCCGTCCTCGGTCCCAGCAGCCGCCTCCTGCAGCCAGTATTTCCTCTGGAAGAAGAGGGCCACGTTCACCAGCCCTATCAGCACCGGTACCTCCACCAGGGGCCCGATGACCGTCGCGAAGGCCTGATCCGAGTTCAACCCGAACACTGCAACCGCCACCGCGATGGCCAACTCGAAGTTGTTGGACGCCGCCGTGAAGGAGAGCGTCGCGCTCTTCGAATAGTCGGCCCCGACCCGTTTGCCCATCCAGAAACTCACGAAGAACATCACCACGAAATAGATCAGAAGAGGGATGGCCACTCGGACGACGTTGAGCGGCAGCTGCACGATCACCTCTCCCTTGAGCGAGAACATCACCAGGATCGTGAAGAGCAACGCGATGAGAGTCACCGCACTTATCCGTGGGATGAACTCGCCGTGGTACCACTCCTTGGTCTTGAACTTGAGGAGGGCGAAACGGGTGATCACTCCCGCGGCGAACGGGATGCCCAGGTAAATGCCAACGCTCTTCGCGATCTGCCCCATGCTCACGTTCACCTGCGCCTGCTCCAACCCGAACCAGCCCGGAAGCACCGTGAGGAAGACATAGGCGTAGACGGAGTAGAACAGCACCTGGAAGACCGAGTTGAGCGCCACCAGCCCGGCCGCGTACTCGCTGTCGCCTTTGGCCAGTTCGTTCCACACGATGACCATGGCGATGCAGCGGGCCAGTCCCATGAGGATGACGCCCTGCATGTAGCCCGGCATATCAAACAGCAGGAGGATCGCCAGGAAGAACATGACGATGGGGCCAATCACCCAGTTCTGCACGAGTGAGAGTCCCAGCACCCGCCAGTTGCGGAACACCTCCCCCAGTTCCTCATAGCGAACTTTGGCGAGCGGCGGGTACATCATCACGATGAGCCCCACCGCTATGGGGATGGATGTCGTGCCCACCGACGCGCTCTGAATGGCTTTGCCTATCTGGGGCCACACGTAGCCGGCGCCCACTCCGATGGCCATCGCCAAGAAGATCCACAGCGTCAGATAGCGATCGAGAAACGAAAGCCTCTTCATGCAGCACTCTTCATAGGGCGATCCTTCGTCCAGACGACATCCGGTTCATAGCGCTATCATATAACCGGCCACGCGCATATGCAAGTATCCGCTTATACGAGTATAATGAGTAACGATGCCGATCCCTGCTCGAACACTCGCCTCCGTGTACAAGGCGCTCGCGGACGAGACCCGCCTCCAGATGGTGGCGCTCCTCCTCGAGGAACCTGAACTATGCGTGTGCCACTTGGAGCGGACACTCGGCATCACTCAGTCGAAGGCATCTCGTCATCTGCGGTACCTGCTGAACGCCGGACTGCTGAGCGACCGGCGGGAGGGCGTGTGGATGTACTACCGCCTCGCCGACGAGATGGCCCCGGAGTTGCGGGCCTTGGTGGACTCGGTCAGGGCGACCATCGACCCAGCCGTCGTGAAGGCTCTGCGGGCCCGCCTCGATACCTCCGTGTGCTCTCCGGCTGCCCCTTGAGCGCGACACCCCTGCCGGCCGCGAGCCGCCGCCGCCGAGCGACCGGGACCGGCGGCGTATCCCAGAGCGATGCTAAGATGTGCGCCATGGCTGACTACATCAACAACGAGCTTCACAAGAAGCTCGGCATCCGGCCTGGTCTCGCCGGCGCCGTGGTGGCGTCTCCGGACGAGGACGCGCCGCTCTCTCCCCTGCCCGACAGCTTCAAGGTCCTGCCCTCGGTCGACGAACTGGCGGCGACCGAGGGTGCGTTCGACTATCTCCACCTCTTCGCCCACAACCGGGCCGAGCTCGTGCGCGACCTGCCCCGCCTCCGAGACAAGCTGGCGCCGGGCGGAAGCCTTTGGATCTCCTGGATCAAGCAGTCGTCCGCCCGAGGTGGTCGCGGCCTGCCCGGCGATCTGAACGAGAACACCGTGCGGCGCATGGCGCTCTCCAGCGGACTGGTGGATGTGAAGGTGGCCTCACTCGACGCGGAGTGGTCGGCCCTCAAGCTGGTCTGGCGCCGGCATTGAACGCCGCGCGCCGGGCAGCGCAGTCTGGCGGCTTCCGCGATACCGATCTCGCCCGCTCAGTCCTCGCCCGACTCTCAGTCCTCGGTGGAGATTCCTGGAGTGCTCCCCGCAAGGCCGAGGTTGTCTTGGATCAGCCGGAACAGACCTCGCTCGGTGCTCGCCCTGATAGCGACGTAGCACTGGTCGCAACTATCCCGGGTGGGTTTGAAGGCCTTGACCGCCTCTTTCCTGGTCTTGTACTGCAGATCGGGGAACATTGAGCAGCCGTTGAACAGCCCATCCGGGCGGACCACGACGAACCTCTTGCCGGCCTGGCAGCCCCCCATACCGCCTTCGGCGAAGAACCGGTACGTCTGCTCGAGAATCCAGTCTGAGTTCAGCACCACCGCTGAGCTCTTCTTGTGTGCCTTGAGGTAGTCCATGTGCTTGCGCAGCACGGCCAGGTCTTCAGGCTTCTCGATGCACAGGCTCCGGTCGCCGGTGCGAAGCGCACTATAGGCGCTGAAGGAGATCTGGGTGCCCCAGGCGGCCGCCTGCTCTACCAGGGCGGGGATGGTTTCGAAGTTCTCGTGGGTGAGCGCCGAGTTCATCACGATGTTTCCCCGCCCGTACTTCTTGATGAGGTAGGGGATGATCTCGTTCATGTGCGCATAGAGCCCGGGGATCTCCCGGAACTCGTCGTGGCGCTCGTCGGGAAAGTCGAGGGAGATGGAGAAGAGAGACACCCCCGCCTTGTTCAGAGCCAGGTATTTCTCCTCCGTCATCAGCCACCAGTTGCTCACCAGCACGACGAGCGGAAGGCCGTTCGAGCGTTTGACAGCCCTGACAATATCGGGAAGATCCTCGCGCAGAAGCGGCTCTCCCCCCGACAATTGGCACACACCCGGCTTGAGTTCTTCCGAATACCGCCGATAGTCGGCCGGCGTCATCAGCGTGGCTTCGGACTTGATGCCGCCCTTGTCGCAGTGATGGCAGTCGGCGCAACAGGAGTGCGTGACCTCGAACGAGACACACACCGGCCAACCCCTGGCCCGGTTCCACAACGACCTTGTCCCCACCCGGATCGACTCGCTGGTCTTCATAAGCGGCACGGCTTCCATTCAGACGAGGCCCACGGCCTTTGCATTCGCCATCGGATACTGTAACGCACGTACCCACCTGCACACGAGTTTCACGTTGAGGACAAGGGAGCCACGTAGGCGGGAGGATCCCACTGTGAAGAGGTGGGGTTACTCTTCGAAACTCGATGGTACGATTCGTGTGGAGAGGGAAACGCCGCCCCCGGCGGGCGGGATGGGGCATCAAGTAGGCGGGCGATGCATCGGATAGTCGACTTCTTTCACGCGCTCGGCATAGCCGAGCCGGGCCGTTCCGGCTGGATCGTGGTGATTCTCACGTTCCTCCTCGCCTGGATCGCGGCCTGGCGCTTCATGCCCCACTTGCGGGTGTTCGCGATGAAGGTGGGCTGGGCGGATACTCCGAACGCCCGGCGCCTGAACAAGGAGCCGCTGCCGAATGCGGGAGGGCTGGCCATCTTCCTGGCCGTCGCGGTGGCTCTGGTCATCACAGCGCTCCTCCGCCCCATCTCCATCGAACATGTCCAGATTGACGTCCTCGCCATCCTGCTGGGTGGATCGTTCATGATCATGGCCGGGTTCATCGACGACCAGTTCGGCCTGCCCCCGATCTTCAGGCTGCTGATCCAGTTGATCGCCGCTCTACTCCTGGTGGGGGTGGGCATCCGCATCGAGGTGGTCTTCGGCGGAGAGCTGGCCCCAGCGCTCTCGGTGGTGCTCACCGTGCTCTGGATCATGGCCATCACCAACGCGATCAACCTCATAGACGGGGTCGACGGGCTGGCCGGCGGAGTGAGTTTCATCACCGCGATGAGCCTCCTCGCGGTCTCCGCTCAGGATCACACGCGGGCGGCGGCGACTATCGTGCTGGCGGCCGTGGGAGGAGCCGCTCTCGGCTTCCTCAGGCACAATCTGCCGCCCTCACGGATCATCATGGGTGATAGTGGTGCCTACTTCTTTGGTTTCGTGCTGGCGGCTTCGAGCATCCTGGGCAACCTCAAGATAACCACGGTTTTCTCGCT
>CAZWAR010000100.1:0-8978 GCA_964631965.1 uncultured Gaiellales bacterium | reverse complement strand
GGTCGACCTGGCGGCGGCGACCGCCACCTACCAGGTGCCCGTCTGGTCCACGGGCGTCCTCATCCCCGGTCATCACACGGTACGGATCGTCCGCAACAGCAGCACGCCGGCCTGGAAGTACATCACGATGGATGCGATCGACGTGGGGGGCGAACTCACCTATCCCCAGCCCGCCATCGTCTCCGTCTCCCCGGAGGCCGGCTCCACCCTGGGCGGCACCCGGGTAACCATCACAGGAAGCGGGTTCAAGGGCGTGACCGCGGTCATGTTCGGAACGGTGCCGGCCACCACCTTCACGGTTGACTCCAACTCGAGTATCACCGCCACCGCCCCCGCCCAGGGGGAGGACACGGTGAGCGTCCGCGTGACGGCAGCGGGCGGGCAGACCCCGGATACGGCCGCCGATGATTTCACCTACGTCGTCCCCCTTCCGCTTACCCGGGTGGATGTCACCGCCGGCGATCCTCCCTTGGTCCGCACGGGCTCCTGGGTGACGTTCGTGAAGACGGTGGCACTGGGGGGCTCCTATCTACGCTCGCGAACGCCCGGGTCCTCCGTCATCATCCCCTTCAACGGTACCCAGCTCGACTGGATCGGCATGATTGGCACCACCACCGGCAAGGCCGACGTGTACCTCGACGGCGAGTTCCAGACCACGGTCGACCTGGCGGCGGCGACCGCCACCTACCAGGTGCCCGTCTGGTCCACGGGCCTCCTCCCGTACGGACTCCACGAAGTGAGGATAGAACGGAGCCCCGACAACCTGGCCGGCAAGTTCATCACTTTGGATAGGGTTGAGGTAATCGGCGAACTCACCTATCCCCAGCCCGCCATCGCCTCCGTCTCCCCGGACGCCGGCTCCACCCTGGGCGGCACCCGGGTAACCATCACAGGAAGCGGGTTCAAGGGCGTGACCGCGGTCATGTTCGGAACGGTGCCGGCCACCACCTTCACGGTTGACTCCAACTCGAGTATCACCGCCACCGCCCCCGCCCAGGGGGAGGACACGGTGAGCGTCCGCGTGACGGCAGCGGGCGGGCAGACCCCGGATACGGCCGCCGATGATTTCACCTACGTCGTCCCCCTTCCGCTTACCCGGGTGGATGTCACCGCCGGCGATCCTCCCTTGGTCCGCACGGGCTCCTGGGTGACGTTCGTGAAGACGGTGGCACTGGGGGGCTCCTATCTACGCTCGCGAACGCCCGGGTCCTCCGTCATCATCCCCTTCAACGGTACCCAGCTCGACTGGATCGGCATGATTGGCACCACCACCGGCAAGGCCGACGTGTACCTCGACGGCGAGTTCCAGACCACGGTCGACCTGGCGGCGGCGACCGCCACCTACCAGGTGCCCGTCTGGTCCACGGGCGTCCTCATCCCCGGTCATCACACGGTACGGATCGTCCGCAACAGCAGCACGCCGGCCTGGAAGTACATCACGATGGATGCGATCGACGTGGGGGGCGAACTGCTCTGACCCGGGTCTGACGTTTCCCTGCTACCCTGTGGGTGGTATCCCCTGTGGCATCCGATCCGCGACCGGGAGGCTCTTGTGAAGGCAGTCGTGATGGCGGGTGGTCAGGGCACGAGACTCCGCCCGCTGACCTCCAACCAACCCAAGCCGATGGTACCGATCGTCAACAAACCGTGCATCCAGCACATCCTAGAGCTGGTCCAGCGGCACGGTATCGATGAGGTGGTCGTGACTCTGGCCTTCCTGCCGAGGCTGATCCGCAACCATTTCGGGGATGGCAGCAGCCTGGGCATGCACATCGACTACACGGTGGAAGAAACGCCGGCGGGAACCGCCGGGTCGATCCGTCTCGCCAAGGATCTGTTGGATGACACGTTCCTGGTCATAAGCGGTGACGCTCTCACCGACTTCAACCTGACGGAGATCATCCGGTTCCACAAAGAGCGCTCGGCCATGGTGACCATCGCGCTCACCAGCGTAGAGAACCCGCTCGAGTTCGGCGTCGTCATCGTGGACGACGAGGGACGCATCCAGCGCTTTCTCGAGAAGCCGGGATGGGGGCAAGTGTTCTCGGACACGGTCAACACCGGGATCTACGTGCTCGAACCAGAGATCTTCGATCATATCCCCGAAGGACAGCCCTACGATTTCAGCCACGACCTATTCCCTAAGCTCTTCGACATGCGCAAGCCGCTCTACGGCAAGATATGCGAAGGCTACTGGCAGGACGTCGGCAGTCTCGAGCAGTACCTCCAGGCGAACCGCGACGCGCTCGACGGCAGAGTGAAACTGACGCCGCCTGGAGTTCGCCTCCGCGGGAACATCTGGGTGGGGAAGGGCGCCGTCGTGAACAGCCTCGACGATGTCGAGGGTCCAGCAGTCATCGGGGAGGAGGTTCGCCTGGATCCAGGGGCTCGCATCCTGTCCCACACCGTTCTGGGTGACAACACCGTTGTCCGCACCGGTTCACAGATCGGCGGCTCCATCCTTGGCCAGAACGTGTACATAGCCTCTGGAGCGGTCGTCACCGGCGCGGTTCTGTTGGATGCGGTAGAGGTCCACGAGAACGCCAGCATCGCCGAGGGCGCCGTGGTCGGGGACCGCTCAGTGGTGGGACGCGATGCCTTCGTGGCGAACAACGTCAAGATCTACCCCCTCAAGAACATCGAGCCGGGATCGGTGGTGCGCTCATCGATCGTCTGGGAGACGAGGGGTGCGAGTTCGCTCTTCGGGCGTAATGGCGTACGCGGGTTGGCCAACGTAGACGTCACGCCGGAGATGGTCATGCGCCTGGCTATGTCGTACGGCACTCTTATCGCCAAGGGCTCGTACGTGACCACCAGTCGTGACACCCATCACGCATGCCGGGTGTTCAAACGAGCCATTATCAGCGGCCTGAACTCGACCGGGGTGAACGTCCGCGACCTCACGACCGCTCCGCTCGCGGTCAACCGGTTCGATCTCAAGAGCGCCAACGCTACCGGTGGCATCCATGTGCAGATGAGCCTTGACAATCCTGAGGTCATCGAGATCCTCTTCTCGGAATCCCCCGGGGTGCCCATCGACGGCAAGCGCGAGCGGGCCATTGAGAACCACTATTTCCGTGAGGATTTCCGCCGGGCCGCGTTCGAGGAGATGGGGCAGGTCGTCTATCCGCCCCGGGTTATTGAGACGTACACGAACTCCCTGCTCGAGAACTGGAATACAGTCGCCATCCGGGGAAGACAGCCCCGGCTTGTGCTGGATTACTCGCTATCTGCGCCGGCCTTCTTCTTCCCGACCACGCTCGACAAGTTGGGAGTCGAGACGATCGCGCTCAACACCTTCTCCCGAACCCGGTCTCGATTCACGCTCGAGGAGAGCTTGCCCGCCGCCGCTACGCGTGTAGGGGAGATGGTCAAAGCCATGGAGGGCGACCTGGGCGCCGTCCTCGACCCGGGGGCTGAATGCCTGTACCTGGTGGACGAAAAGGGCCGCCTTGTTCCCGACTCGGCTCTCATGCTGCTCCTCCTACAGAATGCCGCCCGGGAAGCCGGGACGGGATTCGCCGCCTTGCCGCTCCATGCCACCAGGCTGGCGGAGCAGGTGGTGGCATCGACAGGGGTGAGTGTGCGAAGGACGCGGTCCGCAAAAGCGGCGGTCATGTCTGAGGCCTCCCGGCCGAACACGATCTTTGCGGCGACGACGGACGGAGGCTATATCTATCCGGCGGTGTTGCCGTCGGCCGACGCTCTCTACGCGCTGGGCAAGGTCCTCGAGTTGGTGTCCACCTCCGACGCCCCGCTGTCGCACCTGATCGACAAGGCGCCTGTGGCCCATGTGGCTCATCTCACGGCCGACTGCCCCTGGGAGCTCAAAGGCACCGTGATGCGCCACATGACCGAAAAGCTCCACGATGGCCGGGTATCGCTGGTCGACGGCATAAAGGTCTTTCTGGAGAAGGGGGAGTGGGCGCTGGTGCTGCCGGACGCCGAAGAAGCCCTCTTCCATATCTATGCCGAAGCAGGGGACGACACAAGGGCCCGTGAACTCGCAGAGAAGTACCGCGTCATCCTTCAGGAAGTGGTGGCGGAAGGCCGGGATTGAGAGAGCGGGACGAGACCGGCACGACGGTGCCGTCCCTTTCGCGCGACGAGTCTATGCTTCGATGCTCCTCGCGATGACCTGCTTGCATACGGTCTTGAGCGTTTCGAAGACCCCTATTCCACTGATGGCGCAGGCCTCGATCACAGGAGAGTTCGTGTGATTGAGGAGCTCCGTCAGGTCGGTGACCGAGAAGATGTCGCTCAGGTCCCGCTTGTTCATCTGCAGCACCAAAGCAAGGCGGCTGAGATCGTCGCCCTGGTCCCGTAGGTTGTCCCAGAGGTTCAGATAGCTGTCGACGTTCTCGTCCAGCCGGGATAGCTGGCTGTCGGCTACGAAAACGACTCCGTCGGTACCCTGCAGCACCAGCTTGCGGGAGGCGTTGTAGAAAGACTGCCCAGGCACTGTGTAGAGATGAAAACGGGTGCGCAGTCCTTTGACGGTGCCCACCGAGAGCGGCAGGAAATCGAAATAGAGAGTGCGCTCCTCCTCCGTGGCGAGGCTCACCAGCCGTCCGCGCGCACTAGGATTGATGCGCCGATGGATGTATTGGATGTTTGTGGTCTTGCCGCAGAGACCGCATCCGTAGTAGACGATCTTGTAGTTGATCTCTCGTGCAGCGAGGTTGATCAGGGCCACCAGGTTCTCCAGTTACGCGTCGCCTTCTCCGGAGAACAGGCCGTCTATCGCGGCGTCCACCTCGCGGGTGAATTCCCGATTGACCAGTCGCTCGTCTCCACTCGTATTCTCGGCACCCTCGAGGGCGGGCTTGAGAACCTCGAGCGCTCGGCTGGTATACAGCCGAACCCGACCCACTTGAGTATCTCGACCGAAGGTGATGAGAAGGAGGATGTGGTCCGTCACCTGCACGACGTGCAGGTTGTGCTCCTTTCCCTCGTGGAACAGCAGCGTGAACTCCCGCTCGCTGAGGATCTGGGCCAGTTGTCGGGTGGCGGCGAAAGAACTTGCGGCCAGGGCGGCCAGGGACAACGTGTCCGACCGCACATCGCGAGGGGAGACGGCGATTGGCTGGCCGCTCGTGGAGACGAGAGCACCGAACTGCGAGCCGGAAACCGCGCGTAGGCGCTCCAATACCGCCTCGATGAGTTTCATCTGCTCGTCGTTGATGACCAGTCCTCTGCGGCTCGGCATCATACCCTCCTTCGGCACATCGATGCAATGAGTATACAAGCCGCCGGGGTGGGCACAGGGACAAAAATGGCTGTGCTATCATGGGCCAGCCGTAGTGGCGAGAAAGGAGCGCATGTGAACCCCAAGAACCTGAAGTACCACAGGGAACATGATTGGGCCCGGGTCGAGGGTGATACGGCGGTATTCGGACTCACTAGCTATGCCCAGGAAACGCTCGGCGACATCGTGTACATTGAACTCCCTGAGGTAGGCACAGACGTGACGGCAGGTACGCCGTACGCTGAGGTCGAATCGGTAAAGGCGGTCTCCGATGTTTACGCGCCCCTATCTGGCTCCGTCCTCGAGGTGAACGAGGAAGTTGTCGATGCGCCGGAGCTCATCAACGAGAGCCCCTTCGACGAGGGGTGGCTCGTCAAGATCCGGATCTCCGACCCCTCAGAGGTGGATGATCTGATGAGCGCGGAAGAGTACGAGGAACTCGTCAGCGAAGAAGATTAGGCGGTCCGGGCGGCAGGCACCGTCGGGCCATATCTCTACCTCAGGTTGAAGGTTCTTGGGCGAACCTCTATAGTAAGGCTGTGAGCACTATGGACGACACTCCTTTCGAAACGCTCGTCAACATCCAGTCGTACACCGACGAGGAACTGCATGAGTTGGCCGACCGGCTGGCTGCCGAGGAACGCGAAGTCTCCAAACGGAGACGCCTGCTTCACGGCGAGATCGATATCCTACGGGCGGAGATCGTCCGCCGCTTGCGGGAAAAACACATCTCCGGCGGATCATTGGTGGAGAACGGCGATGTGGCCACGCTCACCGACATCCTGAGCGGCCGAGGTCACCACGAGCAGTCCAAACCCCCCAGCAAGTGAGCGGCTGCCATGACCGCTGGTAGCGAGCCTCCCGCCAGGGGCGTCGAGGGTAGATTCCGTGACCTGTCGGCCGATGTCCGTGAGGAAAGGCTGGTCCGCTACATCCTGCACCAGATCGGAACTGGGCGGCACGTCAAGGACATCGTCGACGATTCGTATGTGACCGAGCACTTCGACGAAGTGGCGCGCAGACGCATCTTGGAGCATCCCGAGGTCATCAGGGGCATCGAGGAGCACATGCGCCGCCAGTTCGCCGGCTACGGCGACTCAGTGGGAGGCCCCAAAGTGACTGGGGGAGACCAAGACTAGAGGGGCGAGTGAGCGATGCCGATCTGTCCGACCTGTAGCTTCGACAACACCGACGACTCGAACTACTGCCGCAGATGCGGGAGCCGCTTGGTTGTTGTGGACCCCAATGAGGCTACAGTCACCTATACCGCCGCAGAGAGCGAAGGCCTCGAGGAGTACGGCGAGCATGCGGCCGGCACCCTGCTGCTCATCCGGTCGGGCGGTGGCCGCGAGGGGGAGACCATCTCTCTGGACGTCGATGTTCTCACCATCGGGCGCAGCCCTCACAGTGATCTGTTCCTCGATGACATCACCGTGTCCCGCCACCACGCCCGCGTTCTGCGAGATGAGGGCGGTTTCTGGGTGGAGGATCTCAACAGCCTCAACGGGACCTACGTCAATAGGAAACGCATCGAACAGCAACGCCTGTTCGATGCCGACGAACTGCAGATAGGCAAGTTCAAGCTGGCGTTCGTGGAAGAGGCCGAAGAGGGGTCACAGCCATGAGCAATGACGGCGCGATGCTCACCATCGGACAGGTGGTGGACCAACTGAAGTCTGAGTTCCCGGAACTGAGCATCACCAAAGTTCGCTACCTCGAAGACCGGGGCCTGTTGAATCCAAGCCGCACACCTGGGCGCTATCGTAAGTACAGCGCTGCCGACATTCGCCGCCTCCGCACAATCCTTACGCTGCAGCGCGACCAGTATCTGCCACTCGAAGTTATCCGCGAACGGGTGGAGACGCCCTCTGCCGTGCTTGGGCAACAACTGTCCGGTTCCGCCCGGTTGGGGACTGCCGCAAGTCTCAAGCGTGAAGACCCCGTGTATACACAGGAGGAACTCTGCGAGAACGCCGGCATCGACGCCGCGTTCCTACGGCTCCTGGTCGAATACCGCCTCATCGACCGGAATGGTCAGCAGGCACCTGCCTTTACCGACGGCGACGTCGAGACGGCCCGAATCTGCCAGCTTCTCGTGCGCTTCGGACTGGAGCCTCGCAACCTGCGGCTGCTCGGTTCCTCCATCGAACGAGAGGCGGCTCTCGTGGAACAGATCGCCACTCCGTCGCTCCGCTCGTCCCATGCCGACAAGCGCGAGTACGGGGAGAAGATAGTGGAGGATCTGGGAGCCCTTCTGTCTCAACTCATGCAGCTGCTTCTGTACAAAGAACTGCGCAGGCTACTGTAGCCATAGGAGCACGATGGCCGTCGACCTCGACAAGTATATGCGCCATATCCCGGGATTCCCCCGGGAGGGCATCCTGTTCCACGACATCATGCCGCTGCTGCAGGAGCCTGAGGCCCTGAGGAGCGCGGTGGACCAGCTTGCCGAGTACGCCAACAGGAGGCAGATCGACCTGGTGCTGGGCGCCGAAGCCCGCGGCTTCATCCTGGGAGCCGCCCTCGCTTATGCGACCGGAGTGGGCTTCGCAGCCGCCCGCAAACCGGGCAAGCTCCCATGGACGGTCAAGCGCTGCGAATACGCGCTCGAGTATGGCACCGACGTTCTTGAGATGCACGCCGACGCCATCAAGCCGGGGCAGAGAGTCCTCATCCACGATGACCTCCTGGCCACGGGCGGCACGGCCAAGGCCAAGATCCAGTTGGTGGAGGAAGCGGGTGGCGTCGTCGCCGGCTTGGCCTTCATCGTAGAATTGACGGAGCTTGGCGGCCGCGAGAAGCTGGCCGGATACGACGTCTTCAGCTTACTGCAGTACCCCGTCTGAACCGGATATCCCGGACTCTGTCCCCGCGCCTGCCGACGAGTCAGTGCGTCCAGTGGAAAGGGGCCCGGTACGTCACCTGCCCTTGCCAGCCCATCGCTTCTCCATGAACCAGAGCGACGTGAGCCATGCGGCCACCGCAAGGACGAGGACGACCACTATCAGAGCTGTGCCCATGCGTCCATTTCTCCTTCTCGGTCTCAGTCTGCCTCGTGCCGCGTGCAACGCGACGAAGCGCTGAACCGGGTTGGGTACTAGCGTAATACGAGCATACGCATGGAACTGTCTTATAGCAAGGTTTTAAGAGTGTCGGCGTAATACTTGTTCCAGGCGCCCAGAGGCGCGGGTGGGTGGCACGTCGAAGCGCGACCGCGCTGGCGCCCTCACGGGCATCGAGGGGTAATCCGCACATTCTGCTAGACTGGCGCCGGTGGCCGGAACCAGTTCCACTGCGAGGTGGCAGTTGACCCGCAAGGACCACGAGATCGAGCGCCTGTCGATCAGCCTTCCTCGCGAAGACGCCCAGACTCTCCGCGAACTTGCGTCCCTCACCGGCCGGCCCATATCACACATCATCGGCCAGTTCTGTAGACCGGAGCTGGACATCGCTCGCCAGATCCTGTCCCTGGGGCGTGCCCACGATCCACTCTTGTGGGATACGATGCGCAGGTTGATGGCCGAACCGCCTGTGGTCGGCGGCGCCCCAGCCCCGACCGAAAGTGACCAGCCGCCGGTGGGGGAGCCAGGGGAGCGGGCCGGGAACTAGCTCCGCGAGGACCGAAAGCGTCGCTGGATCTGCGCCTCGCCGGACCTTAGTTTACATAATGCACATTATCGTGCATTAGCTCTACAACAGGAGGGCAGCCGGCCATACGAAAACGCCGGCC
>CAZWAR010000099.1:0-9125 GCA_964631965.1 uncultured Gaiellales bacterium | reverse complement strand
GGGTGTTCAAGGAGGGTGTGGCCTACGACCATGAAGAACACAATCTGGGGACTTGTGCGGTGGCCGTTCCCATCTTCTGGCACGAGAAGGCGGTGGCCGCTCTTGCTCTTGTCGTCCCAGTTGAGCGCTTCGCAGAGGAAGCACTTCCTTCCTTTGTCGATCAGTTGCGTTCTGCGGCGAACGACATGGAGAAGCGGCTGGAGTTGCCGAACGGTATTTGATCCGGTTCTTGTCGAACGGCTCACGGATGGTTGCACGCAGATCACCGCCCGTTCTGAGCGGCACCTTGCGCTCCTTATCGGTCGGTTCATGGTGCCCCTTTCGTAACCACAGCTTGCCGTTCAAGCCGTCCGTTTCCGGATTGGTTGGCCCAAGGCCACTTCTAAGGCTCTAGGCGGCCAAGCTCTTACTCTGGGTGTTGACTTTTTCAGCACCTCTCTTCTATCTTCTTATCACTGAGTGAAGCATACTGTCTCATACAGCAAAACGCAGCCTGTTGGTGGACGGCGAAGCTCACGGCTCCCGCATGGTAAACGTCGCAGACAGTCGGGGACAAATGAGGCCGTTGTGGAAGTAGAGGGGCGATGAAGGTTCTACTGATCGATAGCGACAAGCGCAGCGGCTGCTACGAGTGTCAGATTGCGTGTAAAGACGAGCACGTTGCCAACGATTGGAGCCGCCAAACCCCAGCCGGACACTGGGCAGTTCTGGCGCAAGATTACCGATATCGTCCAGGGCGGTGCTGGGTTGAGAGCGATTGCTCTAACAATGCAAAATTGAGAAAAGCGGGTTGATCAATGGAGGGGACTGAGAAGACGGTAGTCAAGGGCTTGTCTTTTCTCGGTGTTGGTATCGACTCGAATTGCGTCCAGGTGGACGTCAAAGACGGCAAGATAATCAGAATCCGGCCGTTCCACTTCGACTGGAAGTACGATGTCAAACCCTGGCGGATGGAGGCTCGCGGAAAGGTCTTCGAAGCCAGTATGAAAACGCTCATCCCGCCCTTCACCCTGGGCTACAAGAACCGTATCAACTCACCTAACCGGACCATGTATCCCCTCAAGCGTGTCGATTGGGATCCTAATGGCGAGCGCAACCCCCAGAATCGCGGCAAGAGCAAGTATGTCCGCGTCTCCTGGGATGAAGCCACGGGCCTCATTGCCGCCGAAATACGGCGGATCGAGAAAGAATACGGCCTGGGCGCCATCCTATTGCAGGCTGACGGACATTCTGAAACGAAGGTCGTGCACGCCGCTCACGGCTGCAACCGGTCTCTTCTTGCGCTGGTGGGTGGATATACACTGCAGGTGAGAAACCCTGATAGCTGGGAGGGTTGGTACTGGGGTGCCAAGCACGTCTGGGGATGTGAACCGATAGGCAAGTCAGCCTACCAGCAAAACATCATCCCGGACATCGCCGAGCACGCCAATATGCTCGTCTTCTCCGGGTGCGATCCGGAAACCACTACCTGGGGTTGGGGTGGGCAGACGGTGAGCCAGCTCTGCTACTGGTTCACCGAGCTCGGCATCAAGCAAGTCTACATCTGTCCCGACCTGAACTACGGCGCTGCCGTCCATGCCGACAAGTGGATCCCTATCCTACCCAACACCGACGCGGCCTTGTATCTGGCCATAGCCTACCAGTGGCTGAAAGCAGGAACCTACGACAAGGAATATGTCGAGACCCATGTTGTGGGCTTCGACAAATTCGCGGGCTACGTTCTCGGCGAGGAAGACGGGGTTCCCAAGACTCCCCAATGGGCTTCGGAAAAGACCGGAATCCCGACCAGGATAATCAAAGCATTGGCCCGGGCTTGGGCCGGCGCTCCTACCTCGACGGTGAAGGGTAACGGCGGCAATATGGCGCGGGGACCCTACGCTACGGAGAACATAAGGCTGGAGGTCTGCCTTCTCGGCATGCAGGGCATGGGTAAGCCGGGCCGCCACATGCTAAGCACCATCGAGTGGGGCCTCATGGGAGGAGAGGATCCTCCGGAGTTTGTTTTCGGCAAATCGATACCTGTCCCCAGTCATCTCTTTTACCCTAGTGTCGAAGAGGCCAACAGGGGCTTCAACTTCCAGGGGCAGAGAGACAACGCGGTCCAGATGATCCCCAAGAACAAGATCCATGAGGCGATCAATGACGCTTCCATCGACCGGCCCATGACGTGGTACGGGACTACGTTCTGCCGGGAACTGACCGAAGACCAGTTCGTGCAGTACAAGTACCCGGCCGACGGGTGTCCCGAGATCCACATGATGTGGAGCGACACGCCGGCCTTGATGACGTGCTGGAACGACTCGAACTACATCGCCAAAGCCTTACAGAACCCCAAGATCGAGTTCATCGTCGCGCAGCATCCCTGGATTGAGAACGACTGCCAGTTTGCCGACGTCATCCTGCCCGTAGCGACCAAGTTCGAGCTCGACGACATCGGCGTGGACAACCTCACCGCGGAGTTTGGCACGTTGTTCCTGGACCAGAAATGTATCGAACCCTTGGGCGAGTCTAGAAGCGACTACGAATGCGTCTGTGCGGTCGCCGAGAAGCTCGGTGTTCTAGAGCAGTACACGGGCGGTAAGTCGGCCGAGGAGTGGATTCGGGTAGGATTCGATACCTCCGGGGTGGAGCACTTGATCACCTGGGAGGAGTTCAAGGAGAAGGGGCACTTCGTGGTCCCCAACGACCCCGACTGGCAGAAACACGGTGTCGCGCTGAAGGGATTCGTCGAAGACCCGGAGAACAACCCGCTTTCCACCCCGACCGGGAAGCTCGAGTTCTTCTCCCAGCGTCTGGCCGATCACTTCCCCGACGACCAAGAACGGCCGCCGGTGCCGCATTGGGTCGAACGGGGCGTCAGCCACGATGAGAGACTGTCTGGCGACCGGGCCAAGCTCTATCCGTACCTTTGCGTGTCTAACCACCCGAGGTGGCGGGTGCACTCCCAGCACGACGATATGCAGTGGCTGCGGGAGATCGAAACCTGCAAGATCGTGGGTCCCGATGGCTACGCGTACCAGACGGCCTGGATCCACCCCGAGGATGCAAGCAAGCATGGCATCAAACACCGCGACGTGATGAAGGTGTTCAACGAGCGCGGTGGGGTTCTCGTCGGGGCGTACGTTACGGAGCGCATCATGCCCGGCGTCATCTATGTCGACCACGGCGCCAGATACGACCCTATCATGCCGGCCGAACTGGACCGCGGCGGCGCCATAAACACTCTCACGCCGAGAAATACCACCTCGAAGAACGCTACCGGCATGGTCTCAGGCGGGTTCCTGGTGGGTGTGGAGCCTGTCGACCTCGCTGCGTTGAGGAGACAGTATCCAGAATCGCTTGCGCAGCCCTACCACAAGAGTACGGGTCTTGCGTGGGAAAGAATGCTGGCGTGATAGTCGGCGGGTATCTAGGCGACTGCGAGTAGATAGATGCCGGAAGAGGTCTTTATCCAGTGCACCGTGGGCGGTCCCGTCAGGGTCTATGTCAAAGACGGCGTGATCATTCGGATGCGCCCGATAGTCTTCGACGACAAAGAGGACGCCCCGTCGTGGGTCATTGAGGCCAAGGGCAAGAAATACAGCCCGCCGCGCAAGACCACCCTGCAGAGCTACGAGGTGCCGGAGCGGCAGCGCGTCTACGAGAACAGAATCCACTATCCACTCCGGAGAAAGCATTTCGACCCCAACGGCGAAAGACATCCGGAACTGCGCGGCAAAGACGAATACGTACGCATCTCCTGGGACGAGGCGCTCGACACCGTCGCCGAAGAGATTACCCGGATAAGAGAGGAATACGGTCACGCAGCCATCACCGCCATGACCTCTTCCCATCACAACTGGGGTTTCCTCCATTACAAGCTGGGGCCTCTCGGGCGTTTCTTCAACATACTCGGCTACACCCAGCTCTTCGACAACCCAGACAGCTGGGAAGGCTGGCACTGGGGAGCGACGCACACCTGGGGATACTGGTGGCGCCTGGGCCACTGCGAGCAGTCGGAACTCCTCCAGGACGCGCTCAAGAACACCGAGCAGATCGTATTCTGGTCAGTGGATCCCAACAGCACCTCTTATATGTACAGCGGACAGGAGAACCTCATCTGGCGCGTCTGGATGAAGCAGAGGGGCATCCAGTTCGTCGTGATCGATCCGTACTGCAACTGCACCGCCGGCAGCATGGGCGACAAATGGATCGCGCCGCGGCCGGGGACCGACGCGGCCCTGGCCGAAGCTATCGCCTACGTGTGGCTTACTGAGGACACGTACGACCACTTCTTCGTGGCGAACAGGACCTTCGGGTTCGACGAGTGGAAGAAGCACATTCTCGGCGAAAGCGGCGGTGTGGCCAGGACGCCGCAGTGGGCTGCCGAGGTCTGCGATATCCCGGCCCATACCATCGTGTCCCTGGCCCGGGAATGGGCGGCCAAGAAGACCATGCTGGCCGTAGGGAGCATCTTCGGAGCCACCGGCGCCTGCCGGGAGGCCTACGGCACCGAATGGGCCCGGCTGTGTGTCCATCTCATGGCCATGCAGGGGTTCGGAAAGCCAGGCGTGAACTTCTGGGGAGGCACTGGAGGCGCGGCGCCGGTGGACTACCGCTTCAAGTTCCCCGGGTACTCGGACAACGGCTGGGATGCCTTCGGCATCGTGGCGGACAAGTCGTACTTCCCGGAGGCGAACCCGGTGACCCAGAAGGCCTACCGCATCCTGCTGCCCGACATCGTAATGAACCCGCCGGTGAGCTGGTCGGGTGAGGGCTTCTGCGGCAACTCCATCCAGCAGCAGTTCAACCACTTCACCTGTCCCGAAGAGGGTCCGAACGGCGCCCCCATCAAGATGATCCACCGTCACGGCGGCTCGTTCATCAGCACCATGACCGACACCAACCGCTGGGTGCAGATGTACCAGCACCCGAATCTGGAGTTCGTGGTCATGCAGGATTGCCACTGGCAGAGCGAGACGACCTTCGGCGACGTCATCCTCCCGGCGACCACCAACTTCGAGCGGAGCGACATCTGCGAGTGGGGCAGCGCCGGCGGCTACGGCTACAACGACATGAACAATAACCACCGGGTCATGATCTACATGCAGCAGTGCATCGAGCCACTCTGGGAAGCCAAGGCCGACTACGAGATCTACAGGCTGCTGGCCGCCAGGTTGGGCTTCGAGGACAAGTTCACTGAGGGCAACAGCCTGGAAGATTGGAACCGCAAGGTCTTCGTGTACTCCGACCTTCCGAAGTACACGACGTTCGAGGAGTTCAGGGAGAAGGGCTATTTCGTGGTCCCGTCCATGCCTCCCGACGAGGAACCTCGTGTGTCGTTCCGCTGGTTCTACGAGGGCCGCCCCAACGACCTATATGCGGAGACCCGAGCCCCCAACAACGGCACCGACCGCGCGCATCTCCTGGCCACGCCCACCGGCAAGGTGGAGTTCGTCTGCCAGACGCTGCAGGCCTTCGACCCCAACGATGAAGAAAGACCTCCTATGCCGCGCTACATCCCCAGCTGGGAGGGCTACGACACCACCGAGCTGGTGGAGAAGTACCCGCTGCAGATGATCAGTCCGCATCCGCGTTTCTCGTACCATACGCACAACGACAACAAGAGCTTCTGGCTCAACGATATCCCGATGCACCGGGTCAAGAAGGACGGCTACTCTTGGTGGCCGGTGCGCATCCATCCGACCGATGCACAGGACCGCGGAATCAAAGAGGGAGACATCGTCAAGCTCTTCAACAACCGCGGTACGGTCTTGTGCGCCGCTCACGTGACCGAACGGGTGCGGCCGGGGACGGTGCACTCCTATGAGGCGGCCGCCAAGTACGACCCCCTTGAGCCGGGCAAGGCCGGCAGCCCCGATAGGGGCGGGTGCGTCAACCTGCTCTCTCCCTCAAGAATCTTGTCCAAGAAAGTCCCGGGAGAAGCTCAGAACTCGTGCCTGGTCGAGATAGCGAAGTGGGAAGCGTAGATATCTGGTGCAATCTTTGAGCAAAGGTCAGGAACTGTGAAAGTCCTAGTGATCGACATCAACAAGTGCAACGGCTGTTATAACTGCCAGGTGGCGTGCAAGGACGAGCACGTCGACAACGACTGGACGCCTATCGCGAAGCCGCAGCCGGACACCGGGCACTTCTGGATGAAGGTGACCGACGTAGTGCAGGGAACCGTCCCCAAAGTCAGGGTGCGGTACATGCTCGAGACGTGCCAGCACTGCGACGACGCGCCCTGTATATCCTCCTGCAAATCCGAGGCCATCTACAAACGGGAAGACGGGATCGTGATCATCGATCCCGAGAAGTGCACCGGCGACCGCAGTTGCCTCGCGGCCTGCCCGTACAACGCTGTCTACTTCAACTCCGATCTCAACATCTCTCAGAAGTGCACCATGTGCGCGCATCTTCTTGACGAAGGCTGGAAAGAGCCCCGCTGCGTGGATGCCTGCCCGACCGGAGCACTGAGATTCGGCGAGGAGTCGGAGCTGAAAGAACTCATAGCCACAGCTGAGACGCTGCACCCGGAATTCGGTACCACACCCCGTGTGTTCTATGCTGGCCTGCTGAACAAGTACTTCATAGCCGGAGAGGTGTATGACCCCAAATCGGATGAATGTCTAGAAGGCGCGACCGTCACGCTCATCAACGTGGGGAGCAAGAAGGCATCCTCCCTGCAGACCGACTTCTTCGGGGACTTCTGGTTCGAGCGTCAGGAACCCGGACAATATTCGTTGATTGTCGAAAAGACTGGCTATTTCACGAAGACGGTCGAACCGATCGACGCGAGTGCGGACGTCAACGTTGGGGAGATCGAGCTGAATCAAGAACTCGCCGGGTAAAGACACGCGACAAGAGGAGTGAGCATTCTTATGGCAGACCAGGAATTCATGCAATGTACTATCGGGGGCGTGGTGAAGGTCACCGTTAGGGACGGAAAGATCATTCGGATGCGCCCCCTCGTTCTCGATGATTCGGACGGCGGCAATTGGACCATAAAGGCCAAGGGCAAGGAGTTTTCCGATCCCCGCAAGACCACCCTCAATCCGTACGTGGTCGGGGAGAGGATGCGGGTCTATGCGGAGAACCGCATCAAGTACCCCGTGAGGCGCAAGCACTTCGATCCCAACGGCGACCGGCACCCCGAACTGCGGGGCAACGACGAGTACGTACGCATCTCCTGGGACGAAGCTCTCGATATCGTCACCGGTGAGATCAATCGCATCCGGGAGACCTACGGGCCAGCCGCCATCACGGCGTTCCCGTCGTCCCACCACAACTGGGGTCTCCTCTATTACAAGATGGGGCCGCAGCCGCGCTTCTACAATATCCTGGGCTACACCCAGCTCCTGGACAACCCGGACAGCTGGGAAGGTTGGCACTGGGGTGCAGTGCACGCCTGGGGTTGGTACTGGAGACTGGGGCACTGCGATAACTTCGACATGCTCGCCGAGGGTCTGCAGAACGCTGAGCAGATCATCTTCTGGTCAGTGGACCCCAACACATCTGCCGGCGGATATGGCGGTCAGGACCAGGTCATCTGGCGCCACTGGGTCCGCGAGCTCGGTATCAACCGGGTGTTCATCGACCCCTACTGCAATTCCACAGCTTCCCATCTTGGGGAGAAGTGGCTGGCCCCGCGGCCCGGCACCGACGCCGCTCTGGCCGAAGCCATCGCCCATGTCTGGATAACGGAAGACACTTACGACCACTGGTTCATCGAGAACCGCACCCTTGGCTTTGACGAGTTCAAGGCCCATATCCTGGGCAAAGAAGACGGCATGGCTCGGACCCCGCAGTGGGCGGCTGAGATCTGCGACATACCTGCTTCTACCATCACCGCTCTCGCCCGGCAGTGGGCTGCCAAGAAAACCATGCTCGCCTGCGGCGCCATGTACGGCACTGCCGGCGCCTGCCGCGGGGCCTACGCGACCGAATGGGCCCGGCTCATGGTCTTCCTCATCGCCATGCAGGGGATCGGCAAACCGGGGGTCAACGTCTGGGGCGGCGCGGCCATGGGGGCGCCCTTGGATTTCAGCTTCAAGATGCCCGGCTACTCCGACATGGGCTGGGACGCTTTCGGAAGTGTCGCCGAACACTCGACCTTCCCCCATCGCAACAGCGTGACTCAGAAAGTCTACCGTCTGCTCTTGCCCGAAGCCATCCTCGATCCCCCCATCCACTGGCGGGGGGAGGGCTTCTGCGCCCAGTCCATCGAGCAGCAACTCAAGCCCATGACCTACCCCGAGCCGGGTCCGAATGGTGGCGAGATCCACATGATCCACCGCCACGGCGGCTCCTTCATCAGCACGATGTGCGATACCAACAAATGGGTGCGGATGTATCAGAGTCCCAAGCTCGAGTTCGTGGTCATGCAGGATTGCCACTGGCAGAGCGAGACCACCTTCGGGGACGTCATCCTGCCGGCTTCCACGAATTTCGAACACATGGATATTTCTGAGTGGGCCGCACCCGGCGGTTACGGGAACGGAAATGCCGGCACCAACCACCGCGTCATGATCTTCCAGCACAAATGTATCGAGCCGCTCTGGGAGTCCAAACCCGACTACGACATCTACTGCGCCTTGGCGGAACGGCTGGGGATCCTCGAGGAATACACCGAGGGCAACTCGGAAGAAGACTGGATCAAGAAGGTCTTTGCTATCTCCGACCTGCCCAAGTACGTTACCTACGAGGAATTCAAGAAGAAGGGCTACTTCGTCGTCCCGCTGCCGGATGACTACAAGCCGACGATCTCCAACCGTTGGTACTACGAAGGTCGCCCTATCGATACGCCCGACCGCCTCAATCCGAACCTGGGCACCGACAGGGCCCACCTCCTCGGGACCTACAGCGGCAAGATCGAGTTCGTGTCTGAAAGCCTCAAGGCGTTCGATCCCGATGACGAGGAACGCCCCCCGCTAGCTCGCTACAACCCCAGCTGGGAGGGCTATGACACAGAGGGCCTCATCGAGAAATACCCGCTGCAGATGATCACGCCGCACGTGAAGTTCTCCTATCACACCCAGCACGACAACAAGACGCTCTGGCTGGACGACATACCGCAGCACCGCATCAAGAAGGACGGTTACTCTTGGTGGCCTGTGCGCCTCCATCCCGCCGACGCCGAGGCG
>CAZWAR010000098.1:0-9271 GCA_964631965.1 uncultured Gaiellales bacterium | reverse complement strand
CGGTGGCCGCGAAGGCAGCTCCGGCGATGGACAGCGTGAGGACAAGGGCCGCTAGGGGGATGACCCATTTCTTGTTGACTGCTTTCATCCGGTTCTCCTTACTCGCTTTGCCGCCACATGACGCCTGCCGTGCGGGATCCGGCAGAGCCGACGACATGAGTATGGAGACCCCAGGAAACACCCCGGTAAAGCGGACATGACGATGCCGTAATGTGCTGGGCGTGCGGCCGGCCCCTTTTGCGGCCGCTTTGCCCCGAACCGTCCTAGGTGTGACGACTCTTCTCCCGCTCCCGGAACCGTACGCGGGCCTCGTCGATCACCTGAAGTGCCGACTTCCGGCCCTCCCAACCGTCCACCTCCACCTTCTTTCCCTCCAACTCGCTGTAGATGCTGAAGAAGTTCTTGATCTCCTGGAGAAAAGCTTGGGGCACGTCACCCAGGTCGGCCATCCAGTTCCACTGCGGATCGTTGAACGGGACGCACAGGATCTTGCTGTCCAGGCCCGCCTGATCCCTCATCTGGAACACACCGAGTGGCTTGGCCTCGATCACGCAGCCGCTGAAGGTGGGTTCCCCGGTCATGACGAGGGCATCGAGCGGATCATCGTCCTCCCCCCAGGCTTCGCGGATGTAGCCGTATTCAGTGGGGTAGTGGACCGATGAGAAGAGCATCCTGTCGAGCTTGAACAGCCCCAGTTCCTCATCGTATTCATACTTGTTGCGGCTGCCTTTGGGTATCTCGACGGTTACTAGAACGGTCTCCGGCTCCATGGCGTCTCCTTCCCGGCCGGCCTGTTACGCGGGCTTCTTCGGCACAAGGTACTTGAGGGTCGTCCCCTGGACGAGGATAGAGAAAACGACCACCACATACGTGAGGCCGACGAGCACGTCACGGACCGAGCCCGCGGGGAGCGAGAGCACCAGGGCGATGGGGATGGCCCCGCGGAGCCCTGCCCACGTGAGGAATGGGGTGGCCCGAGGGCCGACGCCCGACACCTTGCCGAAGGCGAGCAACGGCATGCCCAAGGCAAGGGCCCTCCCAGCCAGAACGACCGGGACGGCGGCGACCGCCGCTGCGAAGCGTACCGGGGAGAACTCCGACACGAAGGCGACCGCCTCCAGCCCGATGAGGATGAAGAGGACGGCGTTCAGGATGATGTCTACCATCTCCCAGAAGCGATCGAGGTTCTCCTGGGTCTTGAGAGACATGACCCTGTTGCGTGCGTGGTTGCCGATGACGATACCCGCAACGGCCATGGCCAGAGGACCCGAGGTACCCAGCATCTCCGCTGCCGCATAGCCGCCTGCGACAAGTGCGAGGGTGATGAGGATCTCCACCGGGTAGTCGTCGATGGTCCTGATGATGAAGTAGCCCGCATACCCGAGAGCCAACCCAAAGGCAAGGCCTCCTACCGCCTCCCTGGCGATGAGGACACCGGTTTCCGCCGCCAGCGAGAGGGACGAGCTACCGGCGACGAGAGCGAGCAGGATCGAGAAGACGACCACGGCCACGCCGTCATTGAAGAGGGCTTCGCCTTCGACGATGGCCTGAAGATTGGAGGAGACGTGGGCGCGGCGGATGAGAGCCAGGGCCGCGACCGGGTCGGTGGGAGAGATGAGGGCCCCGAAGAGCAAACAGTACCCGAGGGGCACGCCGAGACCGAGACCCGCAAGCAGCAGATAGCTGAGAAAGCCGACGACGACCGTGGAGACGACAACCCCAACAGTGGCAAGCACCAGGACCTGGGTGCGTACGATTATCAGGCAGGCAAGGCAGAGCTGCAGCGCCCCGGCGAAGAGCAGGAAGCTGAGGAGACCGTGGAAGAGTACGCGGTTGAAGTCGACGCCGGTCACGAGCTTGCGAACTGAGTCGATTGCCGTGATGCCCCCCAGGTTGAGGCCTATGAAGATGAGGGAGACCACGAAAGCCTGCAGCATGAGCCCCACGGCAGGAGCAAGCTTCAGGAACTTCGCGTTGACGTACGCGAACAATGCCGCGAGAAGTATGAGGATGATGATCGTGTTGTAAATGCCCGTCTTCACCCTCCCGGTTTCGTCGCTACTCCCACTTCGCTTCTTACCCGGCGACGGCCGATGTGCATCCTTGGGCGCTGGGGGGAAATACTTCCTGCGTAAAGCCGCATGGAGAAGGGCCGGCTCTGACCATGAAACATGAGGAACATGCGATAGGCACCCTCTATTTCGCGGCGCTCGCCATACTAACGGGGATCGTCGCCGGCCTCGGCGCTGTGGTCTTCCGCTACCTCATCGGCTTCATCCACAACCTCTTCTTCCTCGGCCGCTTATCGATCAGCTACGACGTGCATGCGTATACGTCCCCGAGCTTCTGGGGCCCTTTCGTGGTCCTGGTTCCTGCGGCCGGCGCTCTCATCGTCGCCTTCCTCGTCAAGCACTTCGCCCCTGAGGCCAGAGGTCACGGGGTCCCGGAGGTCATGGAGGCCATCTATTACAGGAGGGGTGTAATCCGGCCCATTGTGGCCGTCATCAAATCGATCGCATCGGCCATTACGATCGGCACTGGAGGATCGGTGGGCCGGGAGGGACCCATCGTGCAGATCGGTTCGTCCTTCGGTTCCACCATGGGCCAACTCCTCCACCTGTCCGTCTGGCAGCGGACCACGCTCATCGCCTGCGGGGCCGGAGGGGGCATCGCCGCCACGTTCAACACCCCGATCGGCGGCATCCTGTTCGCCGTAGAGCTGATCGCGCACGAGGTGAGCGCCCGGACGCTGGTGCCCATCACTCTCTCGACAGCGACGGCCTCGTACGTTGGACGCCTCATTCTCGGAGACCATCCCTCGTTCACGATCCCACCGCTCAACCTTCCCACGTCCAGTCTAAGCACCGTGACCGCGCTGAGCGCCTTCGTGGGCCTCGGCATCCTCACAGGCCTCATGGCGACCGCCTATACCCGCTCCATCTACTGGTTCGAGGACTTGCTGGAACGAGTAACCCACAACTACTACCTGCGCCACGCCGGCAGCATGCTGCTCGTGGGCATCATCTTCTACGTCCTGTTCGTCTTCTTCGGGCACTACTACACCGAAGGGCTGGGATACTCCACCGTCCAGCACATACTGTCCGGTGAGTCCCCGGCCATATGGGTGCTCCTGCTTATCATGGTTCTTAAACTCCTCGCAACGTCGCTCACGCTCGGGTCGGGAGGCTCGGGAGGAATCTTCTCGCCGGGTCTGTTCTTCGGCGCCACGCTGGGGGCAGCCTATGGTATGGCGCTCGCCAAGGTCGCGCCGGGGAGCATCGATCCCACGGCCTTCGCGGTCGCCGGGATGGCAGGCGTGATAGGAGGAGCTACAGGCGCCGCCGTGACCGCGGTAGTGATGATCTTCGAGATGACCCGGGACTACAACGTCATCATCCCGATGACGCTCACCGTGGCGGTCTCCTACGGCCTGCGCCGATTCCTCTCGAAAGAGAGCATCTACACTCTGAAGCTCGAACGCAGGGGGAAGGAGCTGCCGGACGCCCTCGAGACCAACCTGCACTTCCGCATTCAAGCCGGAAAGGTCATGGATCGGCACATCCAGGTGGTCGAGAAGTCATCCACTCCTTCAGAAGTGGCCGATCTGCTCCGCCTCCTCCCCCCTGACCGGACCCCTTCCTTGATACTCATCAGGGAAGAGCAGGGAGGGATCCTCGGCTTCAGCGACGCCGCTCCGATCTTGGTCGAGGCTCACGAAGGGCTCCTGCGCCGCCGTGGCTTCACATTCCAAACCGACTTCTCCGTGGTGCTCGAACGGACACGGCTCGTTGACGTGCTGAACCGGATGCGGCGAGACAAGAGCAGCCTCACGTTGGTGGTCCGCCGGCGCAGACCGACGTTGATGGCCGATGACGTTGTCGGGTTCATCTCGAGGGACAGTCTGCTTGACGCTCTTTCGGCATCGGCCGACATGTTCGCACGCGAGTAGGCCTGACCGTCCAAACCGCATCGACGCGTAGCAGGTGAGTTGGGTGGGTACCGCTCCGTCAAGTCCTGCCGGTCTTCCGGTACTTCTCGATCGTCCCGATGCGAAAACTCAGGCCGCTTACCGGGGTCTGGGCGGCGGTCAAGGCCGATACCCTGTCGATTACCGCTTTCGAGATCGGTATGTTCGGCTGGATGGCCCTGAGTTACTTCGTGCTTTTCGATCCACCCCTCGAAGCGAGTCAGCCCGCGTTCTTCTTGATGATGCAGATAGCGATGATGATCGGCTTCGCCACCACCATACCCATGAACTGGTGGTTGATCAGAAGGGGAGTCAAGGAAGCCATGTGAGACACACCCCTCGGGCCTGGCCGCGGAGAGGCGAACTGATCAGGGCCGCCGCCCGAAGCGGGAAAGCAGCAAAGAATGAAGACGACCGACGGCCAGCCTATCCCGGCTCTCCGGGAGTTGCTGTCTCGCCTGAGAGGTAAGTTCTGCCTCCTTCAGCAGGGGGTCCAGTGACGTTGATGGTGTCGAGCTCGATCCATACCGCGTAGCGCAGCATCTCCTTGTCGATGTCGTCAGAACTCACCTTGGATAGATCGAGGGGCTCTCGCGAATACGGCATGTAATCACCTCCCGTGCGGTGCGCGTGGCCGTGTTGGTGGTGGTTCAGGAATTCCCCCCGCTTCGCTGACGGCGAAACCTCGGATCTCGCTCCCTGCCGGCCACATCAAGATGAGGTGCGGCCGGACGACCGCTGCACCCGGTCGAAACATCCGCTCCGCGGGTTACTCACCAGCGAACGCCGGGTAGAGACCGACTGATATCTAGACTCGGTGCCGAGTCGGAGATGTCAGGGAGTTCGACGCGGGGCAGGACCGATAGGTACACGGACGAGGCGCAGGAGACTGATGCAGGATGAGTGCCTGGGTACGCTGGCCGAGTGCTTTGAACCTGGCCGCCGGCATCTGGCTGGTGGCGGCTCCCTTCGCCCTCGGCTTCTCCACGCGCGCGGCCATCGCGAACGATGTCGTCGTCGGCGTACTTGTCATCATGATGTCGGCCTGGGCGCTGTTCACCTTCCGCGGGATACCCAGCTGGATCAACGCCATCCTCGGCGTGTGGCTCATCGTCGCCCCATATGCACTCGAATACCACGGGAGAGGTGAGGTACGGGACGCTACGAGCAACGACATCGCCGTGGGTGTGGTCATCCTGGTGCTGAGTGTGACGGCAACGTTCATAAAGGGGGGGTCCCCCCAGAATTGGCGCCGTTCCGAGGGAGACGAGAACTCGCCATCGAATTGGCCGCCCGTGCCCTGAGATGCCGTAGCACCCTCAGCCGGGTCCACTCTTGGTGAGGGATTCCGCTTCGACGAAGAGGTGAGTCACCTCCGGATGCTCCGCTTTGATAGCCTTCTCCATCTCGGCGATCCCCTGCTCGATCATGGTGGTGGAGGCAGTGTCCTCGAAGTCCACTTCCGCGATCAGCAGTACGTCATTGGGTCCCAGATACATGCTGAGGATGCGGCCGGCCTTTCTCACCGGGTGCTGACGCTCGATGGCCCGCCGCGCGCTGGCTATGAATTCCTTGTCGACGCTCTCTCCCACCAAGAGCCCTTTCACCTCCCGTCCTAGCAGGCTCGCCGCGATCAAGAGGAGGACGCCGATGGCGACAGAAGCGCCCGCGTCGAAGTAGGGGTTATTCAGGCGATGGGAGAGGAAGACTCCGAGGAAGGCCACGAGCAACCCGGACAGAGCGGCGCCATCTTCGAAGATCACCGAGAACACGGTGGGATCTTTGCCCTCGCGGATGGCCCGAAAGAGACCCGACCTGTGTATCCGGGGCCAGAAATTGCGGATGGCGATGGTGAACGTTGTCCCTTCGAACAGTGCAGCCACGCCGAGCACGATGTAATTGATGAGCGGATCCTCCAGGTGCGGGGGGGAGATCAGGTGCCGCACCCCCTCCAAAATAGATGCGCCTCCGCCGGCGCCGAAAATGCTCACGGCCACCACGAAGGCCCAGAAATAGAGCTCCGGTCCGTGTCCGAAGGGATGGGTCTCATCCGCCTTCTTCTTGCTCTGGTGCAGCCCGAGGAGCAGCATCCCGGAGTCTCCGCTGTCGACCATGGAGTGGAGGGCTTCGGCCAGCATCGCCGAGCTGCCGGTGAACGCCGCCGCGACGAACTTGGAGACGGCGATGGCAATATTGCCGGCCATGGCTGCGTAGACGACTGTCTTCGAATCCGCCATGACGTGGCCGTACCCCTGGGAGCGGTGGCCAGAAACTCGCCGACGATCGGGCCGGGTGTGCCTCCCGCTGGGCTACGCCCAAGGGTATGGGGCTGATCGCCTTCGGTCGAGGGTGCCACCCATCATCGGAGTCGGCCCGAATGTTCCTATTGAAGCTGCCCCAATGCGGTGCTCAGGTCCACCACAGCATCGCAGACCGCAGAGAGCCTGCTTCCCCGGGGAGGAAAACCGCCGTGCACCACGTGCTTTCCGCGGCCCTTCAGGAAGCGGGCGACCGGGGCGAGAGCGTTGTCGGCAGATACGAGGACTGCTACGTCGAAAGTCTCCCCTCGCGCCAGACGGAAGGCGTCGGCGGCGATGGCGTCCGTGGTGCCGCCGCCGAACACCCCCGAGGAAGCACGAGAGCGGCACTGGTGGCAGCGAGAAGTGCGGGCCAGGTCGCAGGCGGTGCACTCGCCCGGGTCCTTCCGCCCCTTGACCGTTGCGACGTGGACCCCGGCCTCGGCGGGCAGACGCCCGGCCGCCTCCCCGAGTGCCTCGGCCTCGCCTCCCGGCTCTTCAGAAGCATAGACGAACGCGCCGGAGTAGCGAAGTCCCGGGGGCGGCGCGGCGAGCGCGGCACCCGCCTCGACCGCCAGCCGGTTGAGAAACCCCTGCCAATCGAAGTCCGCAGCACCCGGCGGAGCCTGCTCGGAAGGAAGAAGCTCGGAGCGCAGACGGAGTCCGGATACCAGTTCGTGCAGGTCGATGAAGACGAGAAGCGACAGAGGGTCCGGAGCGGGCATGAGACCTGTCCCTAGCCGCGGCCGTCCAGCCAATCCCGGATGGCGACCTCGAGCGGTTCGGCCCCGGCTTCCACCTGATTTCGGAACCGCACCTTTCGAGTCGGGATGCTTCGCACCAACCGAGCGCCCGCACTCCCGGGGTCGAGCCGGTCGAGGGATGCCACCAGCTCGAACTCGTCTTCGTCGAGCGGGGCCTCGGGCGACAAGCCCCTCAAGCCCCGCACCACGTCGGCGGGAAACTTGCTCCAGTGGGCCGTGGAAACGACGAGTATCGGGGCCGTTCCCCGGTAATGCCTGGCGACTTCCCAGGCGACCGCCGTATGCGGATCCATCAGGTAGCCGTCTTCTTCGAACACCCTGCCGATCGCTTCGAGGCAGGTGCCGGTATCCACCCAGTCGGCGGCAAAGTCGCGGCGGAGGCTCTGTAGGGTGCGTGCATCCACCCGGAAGATGCGCTCTTCGGCAAGATCCTTCATCCACTGCCGCACCCGGGTTCCGTCACGGGTGACCTCGAACAGGAGACGCTCCAGATTAGAGGAGATGAGGATGTCCATGGAGGGCGACGCCGTCTTCACCAGGCTCCGGCCGGAGATGTCGTAGACACCAGTGGAGAAGAAGTCGGTGAGGATATTGTTCGTGTTCGACGCGCACACCAGCCGGCCCGTGGGTAGGCCCATGAGCTTCGCGTAGTAGGCGCCGAGGATGTCGCCGAAGTTACCGCTGGGCACGCAGATGTCGAGCGGCTCTCCCATGGAAAGAGCGCCACGTCTCACCAGATCCGCGTAGGCGCTGAAGTAATAGACGATCTGCGGGAGCAGCCGGCCCCAGTTGATGGAGTTGGCCGACGACAGGCTGAGACTGTAGCGGGCCGCCAATTCAGCACCGAAAGCCCGGTCGGCGAAGACGGCCTTCACGGAGCGCTGGCAGGCGTCGAAGTCGCCGGCAACGGCGAGGACGGTGAGGTTGTCCCCGGCCTGGGTGGTCATCTGCCGCTCCTGGACCGCGGAGACCCCGCCACTGGGATAGCAGACGATGATCTTCACATGGGGCCGATCGGCGAAGCCATTCAGTGCCGCCACGCCGGTGTCGCCGGAGGTGGCGACGAGGATGAGCTTGTCCGTCACCTGCCGGCCTTCAGCCTGCGCGTTCTCCAGGGCCTCGGAGAAGAACAGGGGCATGCATTGGAGGGCCATATCCTTGAAGGCCAGCGTCGGTCCGTGCCACAGTTCGAGGAAGAAGAACGGATTGGACCCGCGCCCCCCACCGACTTCACGGACCACGGCGACGTCTTCGTGGCTGAAGTTGGCCCCATACGCCGCCCGGCAGATGTCCTCGACGGCCGCAGCCGGCAGCCCCAATTCGAACCGGTCGAAGATGAAGGCGGCACGCCGCCAGTAGGGGAGGTCGGCCAATCCCGCCATCTCCCGCGGGTCGAGTGGCGGCACCCGTTCGGGCACGAACAGACCCCCACCCTGCGCCATCCCTTCGAGAATGACATCGCGGAACGGAAGCGGCTCCGACAGGTGCGACCGGGTATCGTAGTACTTGATCATGTCAACCGAACCGCGGGGTCGAAGTTGTGAGGCCCTGCATCCTAACATACAGACACCAGGCCACCCGGATACGAAAGCGGCGCAACGACCAGTGAGCGGTTCCCCCAGATCCACGTCCCTTGCCTGGCTGGCCCTAGCCGGTTCAGGCCTTCTCTACGGCTACAACTGGGTGGTGATGAAATCCGCCCTCCACTACGAGAGTTCAGCCAACTTCGCGGCCAGCCGGGTCTTCGGCGGGGCGGTCTTCCTCTTCCTTGTGCTGCTGATACTCCGCCGGCCACTCCTTCCAAGGAACTGGCTGCTCACCATCGTGGTTGGCCTATTCGGGATGACGGGGGCCATAGGCCTGGCGATCTGGGCCCTCGAGAGCGGCGGCGCGGCCAAGACGTCCATGCTCGTGTATTCCATGCCGGTCTGGCTGCTCATTATGTCGGGCCTCATCCTCAGAGAGAAGGTGCGCCGCGCCCAGTGGGTGTCGGTGGCCGTGACCCTGCTGGGCCTCGTGGTCATGATCGCTCCCTGGAAGCCGGAGGGCACCGGGCTGAGCAACCTCCTGGGAATCGCGGCCGGTGTCTGCTCGGCGGGCAGCGCGATCGCCGCCAAGTTGCTGTTCCGCAAGGATCAGAAGGTGGACCTGCTCACCCTCAACGCCTGGCAGATGCTGTTCGGCTCTCTTCCCCTGCTCGCCGTGGCCTTCGCTACCTCAAACCCGGCGGACATGATCTCCAC
>CAZWAR010000097.1:0-9485 GCA_964631965.1 uncultured Gaiellales bacterium | reverse complement strand
GACGCTGATGCCCACACCGTGCAGACCGCCGGAGACCTTGTATCCCTCGCCTCCGAACTTGCCGCCGGCGTGGAGTTTCGTCATGACGATCTCAAGGGCCGACTTGCCATACTGCGGCATGTTGTCCACGGGGATACCCCGGCCGTCGTCGACCACGCGAACCGATGCGTCCGGACAGATGATGACATCGATGGCGACGCAATAGCCGGCCAGGGCTTCGTCGACCGAGTTGTCCACCACCTCGTACACGAGATGGTGCAGACCTCGATGGCCGGTCGACCCGATGTACATGCCGGGCCGTTTACGGACCGGCTCCAAACCCTCTAGTACTTGTATCGCGCTCGCGTTGTATTGCTCTGCCAAACCTCGACGACCTCTCTCTCGGGTCACGCGCCTTCTGCCTGCTCTGTCGGCATGGCACCGCCTGATGGGGATGCTCCCGGAAGGCTGCAAGGAAGGCCGGTGGCGTGACTCTGGGTAGTCTTGCCACAACAGATATTTTAACACATGGGCCGCTTTCCCCGGCCTACAGAAGTACGCTATGAGCGGGCGGAATCCTGCTTGGCGCGGACGAACCCAGCCTTCATTGCCTCCCGAATAGCGTCTCTTACTGAGGGGGGCAGTTCCAGCCTCTCAACCTCCTCGAGAGCCTCCTTTTCCTCAGCCGACAGCACGCCCTCCTCCTGCGAGCTACCGCCCGTCGGGCTGCCGGCTGAGTCGAGGGCGGGGTCTATGCTCGAGACCTTCTCGGCCGCGCAAAGCCCGCCGTCCGCCGCCGGACTCGGCGGTGCCGGGCCCTCGAGCGACCTGAGGGAGCCCCCTTCCCAGGCCGGATCCCACCCGGCATGCCGAAAGACCGCTTTCTTCACCGCGTCGGAACCGAGCCTCTCGTTCAACCCAGCGACTACCATCGTGCTCATGAGTTGCAGCGTCTGAGCCCAGGCGCTCGACGAAGTCGTCACCACCAACCTGCCGTCTCGGAGTTGCACAGGCCGGGCGTTAGCGGCAACCTCGGGCCCCACCACCTCCGCCCAAACGGAGGCTGCCCGGCGGCTCACATCGTCGCCCGCATTCGGACTGCCCGCGGCCGCCAACCCATCGCTTCCGGAGGACGGAACGGGGGCGCCGCCGGCCTCTGGCGGCAGGAGGTCGCCGAGCCGGGCAAACTCGGCCCCCGGGTCCGACCGGCCGCCGGAGGAAGAGCCGTCTCGTCGGCGCCTCTTGTCACTCATCGGTGGGTCCCTGCTCGGAGGGTGGCTCTTCAGATGGGGTGCACTCGCGTGGCGCCGGCCCGAGGTCAACCACCGTCGCCCGGCCAAGTTCATCGGTCGAGAAGTAGCGCAGGTCGGTCGTCGTGATGAGCGTCTGTCCTCCCCGCTGGATGAAGCCCACCAGACGCCGGCGGCGGTCGGGGTCGAGTTCGCTCATCACGTCGTCAAGCAGGAGGAGGGGGCGGGCGGGGCCGGCCAGAAGTTGCTCCCACTCCGCCAGCACCAGGGCCAAAAGAGCGGTCCTCTGCTCGCCTTGTGAGGCACAGTCGCGCACGTCGAGCCCCGTGTGCAGTAGCCGGAGGTCGTCGCGATGCGGTCCGAGGTGGGTGTAGGTACGCTGACGATCGGCCTCCCGGCTCTCCTGCAGCCTGGTCTGATACGTCGACCGGTCGAGATCCGCGACGTTGGTGCGATAGACGAGCCTGAGCGAGTCGGCCGGCTCTCCGGTCAGTTGATGATGCGTTCTTTGGAGGGGAGCGACGAAGGCCGCCAGCGCCGCGGCCCGCCACTCCGACACGAGGAGGCCGCTCTGGGCGAGGAGCGCCTCCCAGGGGTCGAACTCCGAGACGTTCAGACCTCCGCGTGCCGTGCGGAGAAGGAAGTTACGCTGCGAGAGCGCTTCCTCGTAGCGATGGAGGGTGGCCGGGTATTCAGGGACAGCGCGCCCGGCAAGAACGTCGAGATATTCCCGCCGCCTCCGCGGGCTGCCCTTGATGAGGCGGAGGTCGTCGGGGGCGAAGGTCCTCACCGGAAGGAGCTCCTTCCACCGCCCGGCATCGTCGAGTGGAGCCCCATCCGCCGTCAACCGGCGTTCTCCGCCCCGGTTGTATGCGGCCGCAGCTACGGTCGGCTGTCCTCGAGCCGCCGGGATAGCACACAGCTCCAGCTCGGCTCTCAGGTGATCCCGATCGTGGCTGATCACATCTCGTATGTTCGTCGTACGGAGAGGAACCCCTTGAAGCACGAGCGAGGCAGCTTCGAGAACGGTCGTCTTACCGGCCCCATTCGGACCGACCAGGATATTGAGCCCGTCGGTCAATTCGACCTCGAGTTCGTGGCGGCAGCGGAGGTTCGTGAGGGTCAGTCTGCCAACGTACATGCGAAGGACGTCATTGACTGAGGTCTTCGGCCACACACGCGGCCACCGGCCCTACCTGCACAACATCACCCGCAGTGAGCTTGTGACCTCGCCTCTGTTCCACCTTGCCGTTGACGCGCACCGATCCTTCTGCCACGAGCATTTTCGCTTCTCCGCCGGAGGCCACGAGCTGAGCCACCTTCAGGAACTGCCCCAGGGTAATCGGGAGCCGCACCGGGACAGATTCGGGAGCCGCCTGCTTGTGTGCACGTCCTCCGGGCGGCATGAACCACTCTACTCGCTTAGGCGAATGGGCATGACCAGATACATGAAGTCATCGGAAGCGCCCTTGAGGAGACCCGGACGGAGCGGGCTGATGAAGCGCAGATAGACGGTATCCTCCTTGATCGCCGCCACTCCCGCTTCCAGGAACTCGGGGTTGAAGCCGATCTCCAATTGATCACCAGAATACTGGATCGGCATCGCTTCGTGTGCCTTGCCCACATCCTGGGATTCCGCCGAGACTGTGAGCGTGTTGTCGGCGAAACGCAGGCGAAGAGGGGCGTTCTTCTGTGCCAGAAGACCGACACGCCGCACCGCTTCCAGCAACTCGTCGCGGTCGACCCCGACCTCGTAGTCGAATGTGTCCGGGATCAACTGGCGGTAGTTTGGGAATTGCCCGTCGATGAGCCGCGAGATTAGATACACTCCTCCGACTCGGAACAGCATCTGGTTCTCCGTGGGTACCACAGCAATCGTGTCGTCGGCGACGCCAGCCGCGATCCGCGAGAGCTCAAGGAGCGTCCGAGCCGGGACGATTGCCTGCAGCGACGTCGACACCGACGATTCGATAGCCGTCTCCTTCACACTTAACCGATAGCTGTCGGTAGCGACCATACGCACGTCATTCTTGTTGAAGTGGATAAGGACCCCCGTAAGAACCGGCCGCGTCTCGTCGCGCGAAGCTGAGGGAGCAACCCGGTCCACCGTCTCCAAGAACGCGTTCTTGCTCACCGTGAACCCCTCGCCTGCTGGAGACGGAAGCTGCGGAAAATCCGCCGCCGGCAACGAATGAAGATCGAACAGAGATTCGCCCGCCCTGATCTCCACCTGCGTCTCACCGGCCCGCTGTTCAACGGATACTTCTCCGACCGGAAGACTCCGAGCGATCTCCGAGGCGATACGTGCCGGGACGACCAGAGAACCGGGTTCTTCCACACGCGCGTTCAGGGGCGCTTTGATCGAGATCTCCATGTCCGTGGCTGAAAGCGTCACTCCGCCGTCACTCTTTGCATCGATGAGCACACCGGAAAGCACTTGGATTGAACTGCGAGAAGAGACCGCCTTGCCTACGATCCCCAGACACTCGACCAGCGCTTGCTTGCTCGTGACCAGCTTCATGGGTGCTCCTAGCCCTGTGAGGGAACGGCATGCTGCTTGTTATTACCTATATGTGTATAGAGAAATATAGCGAGATTAATAGACGCTGTGGAAGGTGTGGAATAAGAAGCGGAGTGGGAAGGCCGGGCCGGGCGTGAGCTCCGGTGGTGGGGAGAACTGTGTGGAAAACATAAAGACTGCCGGGGCTGGTGTGGGAAGGAAAAGGGCCGGCGGCCGGGGATGGGTGATTGTACACAAAGTATCCAGGGCTTTTCGACATGTGGGTGTGGAACGTGGGTCATGAGCCGTGGGGCCGTCAAGGTTATGCGCTCTTGATCTTGGTGGTGAGCCGCTGGATTCGGTTGTACATATCTCGGTCTTCCTGCATGAGTTTCGTGATCTTCTCCACGGCGTGGAGCACTGTCGTGTGATCGCGGTTACCGAAACGCTCCCCGATCTTGGGAAGGCTGGAGTCGGTGAGTTCTCGAGCAAGGTACATCGCTACGTGTCGGCTGTCGACTACGGGACGGGAACGCTTGTCGCCGATGATCTCTGTGACTGAGACCCCTGTGGTCTCCGAAACTGCCGACAGGATGAGATCGATAGTAATCTTTGTTGCCGCCGTCTCGGGGATGTCCTTGAGAACTTCCCGGGCAAGTTCGACGTCGATTGGCCGCTTGGTGATCGAGGAATACGCTACGACTCGGGTGAGGCAACCCTCCAACTCACGGATGTTGGTGGGTACTCGAGAAGCGATAAGCATGAGGGTCTCGTCATCTGAGAGGACGAGCCGCTCGGCGCGCGCTTTCTTTCGGAGGATGGCCACGCGGGTCTCTAGGTCCGGGGGCTGAATGTCAGTGATCAGTCCCCACTCGAAACGCGAGACGAGCCTATCCTCAAGGGTGGCCAGAGCCTTGGGATGGCGATCGGACGTGAGCACGATCTGTTTCTGTGCGTCGTAGAGGGCGTTGAAGGTGTGAAAGAACTCCTCCTGGGTCTGTTCCTTCTTGTGAAGGAATTGGACGTCGTCGATGAGCAGCACATCGACAGTGCGATAACGGTTCTTGAAGCCCTCGATGCTATCGTCGCGAAGGGAGTTGATGAATTCGTTTGTGAACGTTTCGAGAGTGACATAGCGCACTTTGAGCCGCGGGTCGTTGCGAACGACATAGTGGCCAACTGCCTGCAGAAGGTGCGTCTTACCGAGACCCACGCCGCCGTAGATGAAGAGGGGGTTGTATTGCGTACCGGGGGTCTCTGCTGCCGCGAGCGCCGCAGCGTGCGCAAAGCGGTTGGATTGACCAACGACGAAGGTATCGAATGTGTACTTGCTGACGAGCCCAGCTGCCGCGGCCGCGCTCACCCCGGAAGCGGCGGTTGGGAACGGGGACGGCCGAGCGGGGATGGATCCGCCTGCGGGGGCACCGGAGTCCGCGTCGGAAGCATCCATGGACTTCGTGACAAACCCGGGACCGGCCGCCCCGGGCCGTTCCGCGCCGCCCCCAGGCACGGGGGCCAGCCGGTGATCGAGGTTGGGGACAACGACGATCTCACAATCAGTGGGTGAACCGACGACTTGCCCGACTGCGTCGCAGATGACAGCCCGGAAGCGGGAATCGATCCAATCTTTGGCGAAGTCGGACGACACCCCGATGGAATAGGTGCTGTTGTTCAGGCCGAGGCCGGCCGTCTGGGCGAACCATATGTTGAACGTACCCTCATTGACGTGCTGGGAGATGAGTTCGAGGGCCTTCTCCCAGATGGGGTCGCTGTAGTTGGTCTCCACCGTACCCCCTCTACTTCGGCTACTCGATCACAGAACCGAGCCTAGATACACCAGGCCAGCATCGGTGACCGAACGGTGCCCGCTAGGGCGACAGGCTACGAAGCCGGCCTCTTCCAGTGACACCAAGTCTCGATAGGCGGTCGACGTAGATACCCCCAGTTCGCGGGCGATGCGCGTCGGACCGACCGGGGCGAGTTCGACCGTCAGCAACAGGACCTTCAGCTGGCGCTCAGGGAGATTATAGGCCGGGGCGGAGGCGGGCGCGAGAGAAGTTTGCGGCGGAGCGGGGATCCGGGCGGTGACAACCGTTCCCCTGCCCAGGTTGTCCTCTATGTCCAGGGTACCTCCGAGAGCGGCCAGCGTTCGTTGGACCACAGAGAAACCCGAGCCGACACCCCGGATATATTCTTTCACCAGCGAGTCCGCGGATGTGAAGCCTGGGCGAAGCGCCGCCTTCTTGTCGGGGATCCCCGGGCCGTGGTCGCTGATGCGGACGGTGTTGCCCCGGTCGAGGATGGTGACGACCACTCCCGCGAAGGAAGCATGGACGAGGTTCTCGACGAGTTCGCGGAACACCGGTAGCGGGATGGACCCCCCTTGTTCGTGGGCCAGGGAGTAGGCTTGTTCGGTGAGGTGGTCGATGAGTCGGGGTATTGCGTCGTGCGCGGAGCCTGGGTGGCTCGAGTCGATGCCGGGGGGGTTGCGGGGATCCGACCCAGACTGAGCCGGATCTGACGGTTGGCGGGCCTTGCGGCCGACTCGACCCGCATCCGGGGAGTGGCGGTCCCCCTCTTGCGGGTCTCCTTGCGTCAGCCCGTCATCAGCGGCCCGCTTCCCGGCTGCCGCTATCGCGGCCGGAGTTTCGAGGGATATGACCAGAGGCGGGCTGTCGCCGTCGCGATACACGGCGATCCGCGGGATCGAATGTGAGGACGCGTGGGCAAGGCCGGTCCAGGCGGCGGTTCTCTCGGTGCGCGCAGGATCTGAAGACTGAGCGAGCGGGTCTGACGTCGGCAAAGCGGGCCTTTCCAACGAGTTCGTACCGCGTGTGCCAATGAGCGACGTCATTCTATCGGTCGGGAAGTCCTTTTTCCACAATGTGACGGGCAACGGAAGCCCGGAAACTCCATCTTTTCAGTTCGGAAAGGCATGGGAGGCGGGATTGTTCCACTGGGATTTGGGCACCTATTTGCGGGCATAAGTCTTCGGTTTTCCACAGATTGATCCACAGATGTTGAAAACGTGTAGAACGGTGAAACAGTAGGTCCGCTTAGACCATGTTTTCTGTTGATAGTGGGGAAATCGTGTTTCGCGTCCGGCGAGGAAGATCGAGGCGTGAGAGCGAATCGTGCCCGTCGCGGGGCCCGGAGCCGCGTTCCGCGCAGAGCCATGTCGGCGACGGTTCATGTTCCCTCCTTGACAGGAAGGTTCCGGCCGAAAACACGGCCTGTGTGGGGTGCATGCGGCAGTCGGTGCGCCCCGGCCAGTGGGCGCCGGGTCGCAAGCCGGGACGGAGAGGGGTCGGCGGCGGGACGCGGGCCGGGAGCGGGCTGGGCGCGAGAGAGTTTGGTGTGCTTGGAAGACACGGCCGGGACTCGCCTCGGCGGTCAGCGCCGGGCAGGTGTGCGCTCAGGGCGTCCGCCCGGGGCCGGTACTCCACAGGTTGGCCCCGTCTCGGGGGCGTTGGAGCGGTGCGCACCCCGGTGCTTCCACAGTTTCCACAAGGCCCTGTGTACGCCTGGAGTGTCGCCCTCTCGGGCGAGACGAACGGAATTGTCCGAGACAGGGGCTGGGGCCCTGGGGGCCCGCACTGCCGCTGACTTCTGGACACAGCTGGCGGGCGATTGACGCGTACACATGGGACTTGTATACTTCGCCACCCTTGCGCGTGCCCTTCGGTCGCAGGGTGTGCATTCTCAATGTCTTTACGTCGCGCCAGCGGTGAAGTCGCCGCGGCGCTGAGCGATAAGCGAGGAAACGTGAAAAGGACGTATCAGCCGAACAAGCGCAAGCGCAAGAAGGCTCACGGCTTTCGGGCCCGCATGAGTACTCGCGCCGGCCGTGCGATACTCAAGCGCAGGCGGGACAAAGGGCGCAAGCGTCTGTCGGCTTAGGCCGGCCTAGCCGAGGTGGATCGGTCTCGCGGTCGGCTGTCGCGTTCGGAGGATTTCGCTCGCGTCTACCGGGCGGGCCGTTCTGTTGCCAACAAATATCTGGTCTTATACTATTTCGAACGCTCGGAGCCCGGGGTTTCTCAGGGGGAAGCAAGGCCACGTGTCGGGTTCTCGGTGTCGAAGCGGGTAGGCGCGGCTGTCGATCGGAACCGGGTGAAGCGGGTCCTGCGGGAGGCTTTTCGGGCTAATGTTCAGTTCTTCAAGGGGAATATGGATTTCGTGCTCATTGCTCGTAGCCCGCTGCTCGAACTGCTAGAGAGCAGCGGGTCGAAGGCGGTGGAGACGAAGATGTTGGAGGTCTTCAGAAAGGCCTCGTTGATGACTGCACCGTCCGAGGATCGGCGGGCGTCGCCGTGAAACAAGAGTTCCTCAGAATTTTCCGACCTTCGGGATGGCGCCCCGCGTCCCTGAAGAGGGCTGTTGCCTGGACGCTTGACAATCCGCCCAGGATGCTGTTCCTGGGTCTTATCCGGCTCTACCAGGTGGTGATCTCGCCGGCGATCCCCAGCCGCTGCAAGTACTATCCATCATGTTCGCAATACGCTCTGGACGCGGTGCGCGAATACGGCGCCGTGCGCGGGTTCATCCTGGCCTCCTGGCGGGTTCTGCGCTGCAACCCTCTGAGCTACGGTGGATACGATCCTGTATCGCGACAGACCTTGTTCCGTTCCCACGTCCACGAGCGCCTGTCGGACGGGGTGGGTCACGGTTCCTGCGATTGCGCGTGCGATGGAGTCGGCCATAGCCGGCCGGTGAGGGGATAGCGTGGACACACTCTTCACCGACTACATCCCTCTAAGCCGCCTCTTCTATTGGATTCTCGAATTCATCCATAGCTGGGGAGTCAGCTGGTCCTGGTCGATCGTCATCCTCACGATCTTCGTCAGGGTCGTTCTGATCCCACTCACTTGGCGTCAGATAAAGAGCATGCGGGCCATGCAGGCATTGGCGCCGCAGATCAAGGTGCTGCAGGAGAAATACAAGGACAACAAGCAGCTCTTGAACGAGAAGACCATGGAGTTCTATCGGGAGAACAAGGTCAGCCCGTTCGGCTCCTGTCTCCCGCTGCTGCTCCAGCTGCCCGTGTTCCTCGGCCTGTACTACATGTTGCGGCATCAGGGACAGCCGGGAGGCTCGTTCGCGTTCCCGAACCCGACGGTCGGCTGGCTGTGGATTTCGGATATCACTAAGTTCGATGTCATCTTGATGTTCCTGTACATCGCAAGCCAGTTCGTAGCTTCTTGGCAGACTTCAAGGAAGAGTGTCGGACAGCAGAAAGCCATCGCCTATTTCATGCCGATCATCATCGGGGTATTCATGTTTATAGGTAAATGGCCTGCTGGTTTGTTCATATACTGGTTCACGTCAAACTTGTGGACTATTGCTCAGCAATATGTAGCAGAAAGGCTGATGCCGATGCCTGTGCCTGTGGCACCTACTTCGGCTAAGGAGAGGACCCCCGTTCGTTCCTCTGCCCGGACCCCGACTCGGACTGCCGGGAAACCGGGAGCCAAACCGGGGACCAGGTCTGGGGCCAAACCAGGTACGAAGCCTGGCACCAAGCCTGGGACCAAGGCAGGTACTCCGGGGACGAAAGCGGGTAGTACTCAGCCGAAGGCAAAAGCCCCAGCGACACAGCCGGCCAAGAAGAGCGGAGGCAAGACCAGTGGGCAAGGGACGTCAGCAAAAGGGCAGACAACAGGTGGCAAGAGCCAACGGCCGAACCGTGGAACTGGCGGTTCAAAGAGCTCTGGCGGAACTTGATTTCGCACCCGGCGAGTTAGCCGAGGATCAGT
>CAZWAR010000096.1:0-9521 GCA_964631965.1 uncultured Gaiellales bacterium | reverse complement strand
CTAGCCCTCCCTGGGCGGGTCCCCGTCGTAGCCGCCCTCGGGATTCAGGAAGATCTCGCCCGGCTTGCCCGGCAGCGGTGTGAGCCAGTCGGGCGCGCTGCGCGGGAACAGCAGGCGGGTCTGCCAATGGATGGCGAAGTCCTCGGCCTTCACGTCCGGGTACATCTCGAACATCCGATCGACCATCTCCGCGCCGTTCTTGGCGCTGTGGTACACCTCGTCGTAGTTGTCGAGATACCGGATGGACCAGTCGATGCAGTCGATGTAGGTCCGGGACGTATCCTCCTGCACCTCTTCGAGGATCCTGATCTTGGCCGCATCGCAGTGGCCGGGGATGACGATGCGGGGATCGAACTCCAACATGCGCGCGATGTCCTTGCGCCACATCTTCCGGCGTTCGACATTGCTCTCGATGGGCCACAAATGGCAGTCGTGGAAGGCTACGTCGGTGGCGCACACCACCTTGAGCGACGGGATCCAGACGATGGAGTTGTCGATACTGTCGCCCTCGTAGCCGTCGTAGAACAGGATCTCTTCACCCTCGAGCTCCAGTCGAGGTTCATGCATCGGCATCGGGATGTAGGTCTTGGTGGGGATGTCGGGGCCGAAGCGGTCGATGGCCCACATGTCCACCTTGTCGCTGGAGGTGAAGACGATGTCCTTGACCTCCGTGGGCAATCCCACCACCTTCGCTTCGGGGAAGGCGGCCTTGAGCACCTCCACGCCGAAGTGATGGTCGGGGTGGAAATGGGACACATAGATGTGGGTGAGATTCTTGCGCGAGAGGAGGATCTCGGCTGCCATCCTGTGGCTGTCGCTCAGACACTGCGAGGCGTCGATGAGGACGGCGTCCTTCTCCCCGTAGATGAACGTCGAGTTGCTGTTGAACCCAAGATAGCTGTGCAGGAACACCTTGTATTTGAGCGCCACGTCGTCCCCCTGTATGAACTCGGAGCGCCGTCCCGGCGCGCGTGCCCTACCTGTTTACCATATCGAGCGTCCGGGGGCGAACCGCTGCGGCACATCGTGGGTCGCCCCGGCATTGCGCGCCGCTGCGCGCCTCACCCCCGCCGGGGCGGCGCCCCCTTACGGGCCGCCGCGCAACGCGTCGCCGGACGGTTTGCGGTCCCGGCCCTACCGGTCGGGTATCACCGGAGCGAGCAAGAACGACTCGTAGCGCCCGCCGGTGTGCAGGGTGTGGTTCCCCTTGTTGACCGTGTCCAGATGGCCGTCGGTGTGCCATTCCGACGGATACCAGTAGATGTCGCTGCCCTGCACGACGAGGCGCAACCTCTCCCCCTTGCGGAACAACACGCTCGTGGGCAGGATTTCGACGTCCACGGGCACCACGGTCCCCGGCGGTATCTTGAGCTCCCGCTCGTGCTTCAGCACCGGTTGCCAAGGGGTCGACCCGTCCGGATCGAGCTCGCGCTGCGACGCGCGTAGCCAGCCCAGGGCCACGGGGCCGTCGTCGTGGTTGCCGAAGAACGGGAAGAACACCAGGTTCCCGGAGGTGTCGATCTTCTCCAGGGCCACGAACAGGTCGAGATCGTCGCTCCGGTCAGCGGAGACCCACAGCCTCAGAGCCATGTGCCCGGTCAGCTCGGTGTCTTCGGCGAAGCTCATCTCGAACATGGCCCGGTTCACCGGGCTACCGGGGCCGACCGCAGACGCAGAGACCGGGCGGGTCTGCAGCCCCAGCCGTTCGACCGCGTCGCGGAAGAAGGCGGAGTACTCGCCGCCCTCCTCGCTCATGGGGTAGACACGGTCCACGTTGTAGGTGACGGAGGCTTCCGCAGCAGGGTGGATCGGTTCCAGCCGAGCCGTGGCCGCGTCGAGATGATATCTGGTGTATTCCGTCCGGGCGAGCGGCCACTCGTTCTCGCTCCGGGTCTCGCCCAGGTAGTGCTTCTCCCTCACCTCGATGGTCACCCGCGGCCAGTCCACCACGCGGTTGTCTATGCCCTTGAGGAAGCGGTTGAAGAACTGGCGCTGCTTCTCCACCATCTCCGGCTGGTAGAAGTGCCACCATTTCTTGCGCCCGTGCACGAGCAGCCACTTGTCCTTGGAGGAGATCTGCTTGAACCCCTCGATGGTCCCCCGGTTGTGCAGCCCGTGGTCGGTCCACGATGCCACCACGAAGGCCGGCACGGTGATCTTGCCGAGATCGGCGTTCTTGCCGCGCCAGTAGTCGTCGTAGAACGGATGCAGTTCGCGCATGGCGAGCAGGTCCTCGACCCGGGTCTCGGAAAAGAGGATCGCGTTCTGCAGCATGGCCATGAACAACGTCTCCGGGATGCCGCCGTGGAAGAGCATCTCGCGGTAGAAGTCGCTCACACCTTCCCAGGGGTTGATGGCTGCCAGGTGCGGAGGGTTCAGGGCGGCCACCTTCCACTGGCTCCACGCCAGGTATGAGACTCCCTGCATCCCCACCCGGCCGTTGCTCCACTCCCGCGTGCCGGCCCACTCCACGAGGTCGTAGATATCCTCGGCCTCCTGCTCGCTCATGAAGGTGAGGTCGCCGGGAGTGTGCCAGGAGCCCCGCGGGTCGGGGTTGATGAGCGCATAGCCGTTCCGGCACCAATAGACGGGATCACCGGCCTCGAACTTGGTGAACTCGTTGAAGTCCTCGTCGCGCAGCCCTGTGTTCCCGAGGGTCCAGTACGGTATGTGCCCGTGCTTGCCGTACGGGCCCCAATCGATGATGGGCGGGTAGTGGCCGGGCAGCTCGGGCCGGTAGACGTCCGCGTACATGACGGCGCCGTCCCGCAGGGGAACGGCGACATCGTATTCCACGATCATCCCGTGGGTCCTCTCCACCCGGGGATGGAAACCGGGGTATCCCCCCTCGACCGGAGCGACGGGTGCCGCGAAGATCAGGTCGTCGGGCTGTGGCGCCATCTGCTATCCCCCCTTGGCTGGTATTCCTCTCTGTCGTCTGTCGCATCCTGCGGCGGGCGGGCGCCGTCGCCTCCCGTCACCCATCTCACTTCCTCCCGGTCGCGGGCGTCATGTGCCGGGTCCCGCGCCGCCTCAAGGCCCCGGGCGTCGTGTGCCGGCCGCCGATGTCGCTCCTCCCCGGGTCCCTCGACGCCGCTCCCTACGCCAGAGCAGATAGATGGCCGTCGGCGCGAGCACCATCCCGGCGATAGCGAGAAGTTGAGCTTCCACGAGTCCCAGGACGATCACGTTGTTCTCCCGGTAGAAGGAGATGAAGAAGCGGCCCAGCGAGTACAGGCCTATGTACGCGAAGAAGGCCATGCCGTCGGCTTTCATCCTCGGGATGAGGAGGAGGAGCAGCCCGATCATCACGAGGAGCCAGATCTGCTCGTAGACCGGGGTGGGGTGCGTGGGCACACCCAGCAGCGACTCGGGGATGAAGGACTTCGGGTTGACGTACGTGAATGCCCAGGGCAGGTTCGTGGGCGGCCCCCAGGTATCGCCGTTGATGATGTTGGCGCATCGCCCGATGATCTGGGCCACGGGGAAGGCGAGCGCGGTGGAGTCGATGACGCGCAGAATCGACAGCTTCTTCCAGAGGGAGTAGATGATGAGCCCGATGATGCCCCCGCCGACCACGCCGTAGATGGCGAGGCCCACCAGTCCGAGACCGAAGATCTCGCCGGGGTTGTCCCAGTAGTAGCCGAAGTTGTCGATCACCGAGACGATCCGTGCCCCGATGATGCCGCAGGGCACGGCGATGACGGCGATGCCCAGGGCATGCTGGCTGGAGATGCCCCGTTTCCGGAGTTGCCGGGAGAAGATCCAGACCCCGACGATCACTCCCAGGGCCATGATCACTCCGTACCAATGGAACACGAAGGGACCGATGCTGCCGATGACCGGGTCTACGTTTATCGTCATAAGGTCATGATAGCGTGCGTGAGAAGCGGCGGCTGCTTCGGGCGCGGGAGAAGAGCCCCCGATACGCGTTCGGAAGCCGCGGCCGCCTCTTCCCCGTGCTCGTCGCCCTCAGTCTCTTCGCCCTCAGTCTCGGCGCGTTCGGTCTAGGTTGAGAGTCTGCGGCAGAGGCTCGCCGGCCACGCCGGACATCCCCCGCCCATCTGCAGGCAGTCTCACAACTCCACGACGGAGTAGAAGCCCTCGTGTACCGCGTCGATGATGTGCCGGGGCGTCACGCAGTCGCCCGCCACGAACACACGGGGCGCGGCGTGACGCAGCTGCTCCACCAGGCGGCTGCGCGGCGTCATGCCCAGGGCGAGCACCACCGTGTCGGCGCTGATGTCGCTGCACTCGCCGCCGCCGTCTTCCGCCACCACCCCGGTGGGTCGGATCTCCACCACCTTGAGCCCGGTGCGCAATTCGACGCCGGCTTTCGCCATGACCTCGAGCAGCATCCCCCGGTTGATGAAGTTGAAGTCGCGGGCGGCCTCGGGAAGCATTTCCACTACCGTGACCTTCCTGCCCTGGCGGGCCAAGTGCAGAGCGGTCTCGCAGCCGATGCCGCCACCGCCCGCCACCACGACACGCTCACCGGTGTCGGCGTCCCCGGAGCAGACGTCGCCGGCCCACAGCGTCCGCGCCTCCTCCATGCCCGGGATGTCCGGCCGGCACGGTTCTGCGCCCACGGCTATCACCAGGCGGTCGGGGCTCTCGGCCTCCACCAGGGCGGCATCGGCCACCACGCCCACGCGGACATCGACGCCGAGGGCCTCCACGCGGCCACGCAGATAACGAAGGAACCGCTTGAGTTCGTCCTTGAACCCCGGACCCGCCGCAGCAATGAGGTTCCCACCCAGCGAGAAGCTCTTCTCGAAGACCACCACGTGGTGGCCTCGCTCCGCCGCTGTGATAGCCGCCTGCAGACCGGCGGGCCCGCCCCCCACGACTACCACTTTCTTCGGCGCCGTCATGGAAAGGGGCGTCATGCGGGCCATCTCGGTCTCCAGCCCCGCCCAGGGGTTGGTTGCGCAGCGCACGGGGATGAAGCGGGCCACCCGAGCCAGACACTCGTTGCAGCGGATGCAGGGGGTCACTTCATCCTGGAAGCCGTGGAACGTCTTCCCGGGAAGACAGGGATCGGCCAGGAGGGCCCGTCCCATCGCCACCAGGTCGGCCTGCCCGCTCTGCACGATCTTCTCGGCCAGGTCGAGGTCCACCACGGCCCCGACCGCGGTCACCGGCTTGCTCACGGCCTGCTTGAGCCGGGTGGCGAAGTGCACGTTCACGCCCTGCGGCAGGAAGTAGGCCGGATGGATGTAGGGGACGTGCTCCAACTCTCCCATGATGCCGCAAGAGGTGTGGAAGAGGTCCACGTGGTCCTCGATGAGCTTGGCGAACTCCACCCCTTCGTCCTGGCTGAGACCGTCGGGCACCAGTTCGTCCGCGCTGAAGCGGTACTCGATGCCGAACTCGGGGCCGCACAACTCGCGGATGCGGGACAGCACCCGCAGCGGGAAGCGGGCCCGGTTCTCCAGGCTGCCTCCGTACTCGTCGGTGCGTCGGTTGGTGCGAGGGGAGGTGAACTGGGCCAGCAGCCACCCGTGTCCACCGTGCAGCAGGCACATGTCGAAGCCGGCCTTCTTCACGCGCAGAGCGGCCTGCGCATAGTTCTCCACGACCTGCTCGATCATCTCGGCAGTCATCACCTGCACGTCGATCTTGCGCCCCAGCAGAGTCTCGTGGAGCTTGCTGCTCATCACCGAGGGGGCAATGGGCGGCCGGTCGCCGATGAGCCCCGGCATGGTCTGGCCGCCGCCGTGGCACATCTCGATGGAAGCCAGAGCGCCGTAACGGTGGATGGCGTCGGCGATGCGGCTGAGGCCCGGGATCTTGCTGTCGTGATCCAGGAAGAGCTGCCCGGCATGGGTGATCCCGTAGTCGGAGTCGATGGCGCTCTCGCCGACGGTGACGATGGCGGCTCCGCCCCGCGCCTTCGCCCGGTAGTAGTCCACCAGTTCGGTGGTGGCCGACCCGTCCACGTTCGCGAGACAGACGAGCGTGGGAGCCGCTTCGATGCGGTTCTTGGCCGTGAGCCGGCCGAAGCGGAGCGGCTGCCGCAGGGCATCGAAGCGGGTGGGGTCATACGCGGCGGCGTCGGTCATGTTCAGGATCCTTTCGGTTCGGTCGTCGCGCGGCGTCGTGTCGCGCCGCGTGCCCCGGCGCTCGAGGCGCCGGCGGTCTTCTTCGCTTTCGCCTGTTTCGGCGGCAAGGAGGAAACGAATTCAACCGAGCGGCGCACCCACTCGTCCAAGGAGGTTTCATTGCCCCAGACCGCCTCTGGCATCTCGAGGTACTCCTTCATGGGCCTGCCCGCGATAGGTTCGAACGGCACCGCTCCCATGCCGTCCCGGAGCCGGACGCGGTCCTCGAGGGGCAGCCGGAGGAACAGCCGCTGTCCGTAGACCCCGGCGAACATGTTCCCATTGACGTAGTAGGCCGGACAGCCGAACAGCTTGCGTCGCTCGACGACCGCGAAGGGGGCTGAGGCCTCCTCGAGTATCCGAGTGAGCTCCGGCGAAGGCTTCTCCCAGTCCACTTGTGTCCCTCCCGCTATCCGTTCCAGGCCTCGGCCGTGGGCCGCCCGGCATACTGTCTCAAGCCGCACCCCGATTCTACCGATATTACCGGGCAGAGGGTCAACGACGACCGGCCGCCAGTATCCGACCTAGGTGGGATCGACCCTCGGTCGGCCGATCCATACCGTTGCGACCGTACAGCAACGAGTCCGCGGAGGTACGCGGTGATCGAGATAGCGAAGCGGGGCCTCAGAAGCAAACCACTGCGGATCCTGCTGCGGAGTCTGCTTGCCGTGGGCGCCTTGGCGCTCGCGTTCGGCGTTCTTTGCGGGGGGTCCGTGCCTGCGGCACAGGCGGAGGGGGGCTACCAGGTACGACTCGTGGCCACCCCGGTCGACAGGACCGTTCCCTCGTTCGTGGCCCCTTCCGGGAACGTCCTGGCTTGGACCGGCTCGTACAAGGGCGTCGCCAAGATGTACCTCTACGACCTGATCTCCGGACAGAACTCGTACCTCAATCCGGGCGCTGCCGGCTCCTACTACCAGCCTGCGGCGGAAGGCCGCTATGTCGCGTTCCAGGGCGCCACGACGGGCGGCTATCACGACATCTACCTCTACGACCGCAACGCCGGGAGCATGCAGATCATCAGCTCGCTCGGCCTGGATGGCGACCGCGACGACTGGAATCCGCGCATCGAGGACGGCCGGGTGGTGTGGGAGAAAGACACGGCCGACCCGGCCACCGGGTCGGGCATCTATCTGTACGACATCGCCGGGCGCGACAGCCAGCGCATCCTCGCGGGACCGCAATACCGTGACCCCGACATCTACGGCGACTACGTCGTCTGCGTGGAGGACATCGCCTCCGCCTCGGGGCCCAACGCCAGTGAGATCGTCCTCTACAACATCGGTACCGCCGAGACCATTGTGATCGCCGGCGATGACGGCACGAAGAACAACGAGCACCCACGTATCGATGGGGACAGGGTGGTCTGGTCGAGCGGCGATGTATGGACCGTAGAGACGGCCGATTCGTGGACCACCAGCTACCAGATCTGCGTGTACGACATCGGCACATCCGAGACCACCGTCCTCACCGACGATCTGGCCGGTAATCTCAACCCCGCCATCGGAGGAGACCTCGTGGTCTGGCAGACCTGGACCCCCTCCACCATCAAGGGGCTCCACCTCTCGGGCGGCGGTAGCTTCGATATCTCCCCCCACGGCGACGCCATGCGGGAGCCCGACGTCGACGGCACGCGGGTGGCCTGGTGGGGCAGCAAAGGCCTCTACTATGCGGTGCCCGATGGTGAGGCAGGCGTCTTCCCCGACGTCCCCGACGGACACCACTATCAGACCGCGATCGAGAACGCGGCAGCCGAGGGGATCCTAACCGGATACGGGGATGGCTATTTTGGTCCGACCGACTGGGTCATCCACCAGCAGTTTGCCTACATGATAGATGTGGCCATGGGCTACCCGGTCGCCGAGGAGGACATGTACGACTTCACCGACCAGCCGCCCATCGTCGACATCGACGGTTTGCTCTACCCATACCACTACGTGGCGGTGGCGGCCCTCAGGGGTGTGGTGGTGGCCTATGCAGACGGCACATACCGCCCCCTCTACCGCGAGCGCGGCAAGGAAGCGGTGGCGTCGGCAGTGGTGGCGGGCGACGACTACCTGCTCGAACCCCCGGATGACTTCACCGGCAGCATCGTCGACCAGGACGTGCTGGTCACCGAAACTCTGCGGGTGGCCGAATACAACGGCCTCCTCGACAACATCGTGGGCCCTGACGGCACTCTGGGGAGTTGGGATCCCGGTGAGCCGATCACGCGCGCAGAACTCGCCCAGCTTCTCTGGAACCTCTACCTGAAGGTGCACCCAGCATAGCCCCCCTACCGGAAGCCGGGCCGGCGCACCGCGATGCCGGCCCGGACCACCCGGTCCCACCTCCCGCGGCCGCCGCCCCTCCCCCTAGCGGCGCCGCACGCCCCCAGACGATCCGGTCCCGCCCGCGGCGCGAGACGCCCGTCCTGTGCTGGGGCCACACCACTCCCTGGAAAGCGTAGACTCTCGCTTATGGGATCCTCCGCTCCATACCCTCTCGATTTCGTCATCCGGCCCGTGGAGGACGGCGACCGGGCCTGGGTCACCGAGATGGTTCTCGGCTGGGGCGCGGATTTCATCATCTCCCGCGGGCGGGTGGTCCACCCCCAGGAGCTACCGGGCTTCTGTGCCGTGACCCGGGAGGGCGGTCCCCTCGGATTGGCCACCTACGACATCGTGGGCACCGCCTGCGAACTGGTCACTCTCGACGCCGCCGAGCAACGGCGGGGAGTCGGCACGGCCCTGCTCACCGCCGTCCGCGACGCCGCCGCTGCCGGCCGCTGCAGCCGCCTCTGGCTCGTAACCACCAACGACAACCTGGACGCCCTGCGCTTCTACCAACGCCGGGGCATGCACATTGCCGCGGTGCACCATGGACTGCGGGAGGCGGCCGCGCGGCTCAAGCCCACCATCCCGCTCACCGGCTGTTTCGGCATCCCCATCCTGGACGAGATCGAGCTGGAGATGCTGCTCGACCGGAGCTGCGTCGAATCACCTCCAGCGGCCGCCCCGCCCTTCGCGGAGGCTCTCTGATGACGGCGCTCCTGCGGACCCCTCTCTACGAGACGCACGTCGCGCTGGGCGCCAAGATGGTCGATTTCGCCGGGTGGGAGATGCCCCTCATGTATCCCACCGGCGTGGTGGCCGAGCACCTCGCCACGCGCCGGCACGCGGGTCTGTTCGACGTGTCGCACATGGGACGCTTCCTGCTCCACGGCAGCGGAGCGCTCCCCGCCCTGCAGCGTGTACTTACGAACAACGCCTCCGCCCTGGAGGTGAACCAGGCCCAGTACACGTTCCTCTCCACCGAGACCGGCGGAGCGGTGGACGACTGTTACCTCTATCGCATAGCCACGGACGAATACCTACTCGTGGTGAACGCGGCGAACCGGGAGAGGGACAAGGACTATCTCCGCAGTCACGGCGTGAA
>CAZWAR010000095.1:0-10116 GCA_964631965.1 uncultured Gaiellales bacterium | reverse complement strand
GAGTACGGGTTCGTCTTCACGTACCTCCAGAGGAGCCTCCGCGGGCTGCTGAACACCCGGAACAACCACTCCAAACCGGCGGCCTGCATCCAGAGCGGCGCCCGCCGGTAGTCACCCACGACGAACCGGAACGTCCCTCCGCAGGTTATCGCCCAACCGACGTCGAGGCGCTCACGATTGCGGGCGCAGAACAGTTGCTCCGCGGGTTTGCCCAGGCCCACCCACAGGATGTCGGCCCTGCTGGCGCTGATCTCCTCGCAGATCTCGCCCTCCTGCTCCTCAGTGAAGTACCCGTTGCGACGACCCGCGATTTCCAGCCCCGGGTAGAGACGGGTCAGAGTCTCGGCGCATCGGCTGCTCACGTCTTCGGTGCCGCCCAGCAGAAAGAAGGAGAGCCCTTGGGCCGGGCACAGCGGGGATATGTCGTGGATGAGGTCCGTGGTGGCCGAGCGCTCGGGGATGCCACCGCCACCCACACATCGCGAGGCGAAGACGAGGGCCTGCCCGTCGGCGTGGATGAGGTCCGCCTGGTCGAGAGCCGCGCGGAACGCGGGGTCCTTGGCCGCCAGGTAGAGCGCATGCCCGTTGGCGGAGAAGAGAAGGCGTGCTCTGCGGCCGTCGCCGTCGGCTTGCCGTCGGTCCCTGCAGTCGTCAACCACGATCGAGCAGATCTCCGCGCGCGATATGGGGGCGACCGGGACGTCGCCTACCCTCATATGCGGCATCCGCCTCGCCGTCGACCGGCCCTCCAAAACTCCCTGCCTCCTCGCTGCGCCCCGCAGAAGAGTGACGCGCGGCGCCGCAAAGCCTAGTGTACTACCCACGACGTGCTTGTTATCCTAGCGTCGCGCTCGGAAGAGCTTGAGCATCGGGAGGATTCTTGGAAGAGAGACCCGCCGGACCGCCGCCGGCACATCGGGCAGACCAAGCCGCGGCCCGGCGCCGGTTCCCGTGGCGGTGGATCATCCTGGGATTGGTGGCATTTGTGCTGGTCGCCGGCATCGTGGTTGGTGTCGGCTCGTACTGGTGGTTCTCCTCGAAGGTCGAGACGGCGAACAACCGCACCACCCCGGAGGTCCAAGAGGCGCTTGATGCCGAGCCGTCGACCACCTTGATCCCCACCACCCAAGCCGGGGAGGGGTCCAGCGGGTCGGGATCCTCAGAGGCGGTGAACATCATCCTCATCGGCAGCGAGGCCAGCGACGAGGCGACCTCCGGTTCTGCGCGATCCAGTACGATCATGGTGTTGCATCTGGATCCGAAGCTCGATTTTGCCTGCATGCTCTCGGTCCCCAGAGACCTGTACGTCGACATCCCCGGACACGGCAAGGATCGGATCAAGACCGCCTACACCCTCGGTGGTCCACAACTGACCATCCAGACCGTCAAGAACGTGCTGGGCCTCGACATCCACAAGTACATAGAGATCGATTTCGACGCGTTCGCGAAGAGCGTCGACTCGCTCGGCGGGATATACGTCGATGTCGACCGTCGTTACGAGGGGAGCGCGGCCCATCCGATCGACCTGGACCCGGGCTACCAACTGCTGAACGGCGCGGACGCGCTCGCCTTCGCCCGCTACCGATACGACCAGAACCGTGACCCCGGGGGGATGACCCGGCAGCAGCGAGTCCTCGCGGCCGCCCGCGAGCAGGCGATGGGCTGGGATCTACCCGTGAAGGTGCCGGGGATTATCGGGCCCATACTGGACGCGACCGCCACCAACCTGACCACCAACGAGATACTCAAGCTGGGTTATTGGCTCGTGAGACTGGACGGCGATCGCATCCGCCAGTCCATCATAGGTGGGGCGAGCGAGACGATCGATGGCCAAGCCGTCATCGTGGCCGACGAGGAGACCTTAAAGCAGGCGGTCACCACACTCCTCTCCGTCCCCCAGGCGACCTTTCCGGGCAGTGGGGCTGCGGGCTCAGGCGACACCCCGACGACAGGGGCTACCGCGGCCCCAACCCCCACCACCGCAGGATCCGGATCGACCGCCACCACCGGGAAGTCCGCCCGGGCCTCGGAAGACGCCATGTGGACCGCAGCCCAGAAGGCGGTCCCGTTCCCCCTCGAGGCTCCCGGGTTCGTCCCGGCAGGCTTCTCGTACGCATACAAGATGCCTGCCTCTGACGGCACCTACCAGATAGAACCGGGAGGGGATTCCAGGCCGGCAGTGAGGATGCTGTACCGGTATGGCAAGAAAGACCTGTACCTCGGGATAACGGCCACCACATGGACCGGCGCGCCGGCGGCGAGCAATGGCCGAGAAGTGGAGGGCAACGGAACCACCTACACCGTTGTCGGCACGAGCGGTAAAATCGAGCGGGTCTGGTGGAAGAAGGATGGAGTCCTCTATTTCATCTCCAACACGCTCACGTACGACGTCAGCAAGGACGACCTTCTCAAGATGGCCGAATCGATGGTCCCAGTGGGGACCAGGTAGCGCCGCAGGCAAGTGCCGGGTGAACCCTGGAGCATACTGGGACGCCGTGGCGACACCGGTGCAACCGTGAGAAGAGGGCCTCTGCTGTTTCGACTTGTGAGAACGAGAATCCTGCCGGCGGCAGGGCCGGTCGTTGCCATCGTCGCCCTGGCCGCCGCCGGCCTGGGCTGCGGGGGTTCCACCGCGCCCGTCGTGACCGCGACCACACCCAGCGCCACGCAGGTCTCGGTGACGACGACATCGTCGATGGTGGTAGACACGACCGTGCCGCAGACCACTGTCTCCGTGATCCCCATTCCGACAGCCTCGTCCACGACCCCGACCACGTCGCCCCTCCCACCGCTCATCGTACTCGACCCGGGTCACAGCGGCACCAGGCTGACGACCATCGATCCCGCCACGGAGATCCGGGACGAGGAGTATCTGAACACCCCTGAGACCAAGAACGTATTCGAGGTGGCCGTGCTGCTCAGGGACAAGCTGCAGGCCGCCGGCTACCGGGTGCTCATGACGAAGCAGGCGTGGGACGACACGGTGTGCAAGCGGGACCGGGTGAACGTAGCCAACGAGAACGACGCTGCCCTGGGAGTGAGCATCCACACCTCGGGCCACACTTTCGGGCACTACGGCCAGATATACGTCCAACGGATGGACTCCTACAGGGAGAACATCCACGGAGGCAAAGTCTACTTCGGGCTGCCCGAAGTGGCCGCACTGAGCGCCCGGTACGGCGAGATCTTCCTCGAAGAGCGGCGGAAGATAGAAGGGCGGAGCGTGGTGATCACCGTGAACACGAGCTGGGGGGGGCGCGGTCTCGCCCCGGGCAATCTGCCCATCGTCCAGCTGTTCGCGGAGGTACCCTGGCTCCTCGTTGAGGCGGGCGTGCCACAGAACGAGAACGACAAGGAACTCTACGCCCAAAGCCTGTTCAACAGCATCGCGCGGTGCGTGCCGATCGGTGGGACTACCCAGGATGATGTTGCAGGCGGTTCGTAGATTTGCCGCCCAGTCCTCCGCTCCGCTACACTAACCACCGGCATTTTCGGCCTCCGGGCGGAGCCCCAGCCGGTCCGCGGCTCCCTCAGCCATCGGGCGCCGCAGACGGCCGGCGGTCCACCTCGACGAACAGGCACACGCAATGCGCATCCTCTCCGGCATACAGCCCTCGGGCAGGCCTCACCTGGGTAACTACTTCGGCGCCCTTCGCCAGTACATCTCCCTCCAGGCGGGAAACGAGCCGTTCTACTTCATCGCCAGCTACCATGCACTGACATCGCTCCAGGACCCAGCCCTGTTGCGCGAGTACACGCAGGGGGTGGCACTGGATTTCTTGGCCCTCGGACTCGATCCGGAGCAATCGGCCCTCTTTACCCAGCAAGATGTCCCCGAGGTGACTGAGCTTGCCTGGATCCTTTCCTGTGTGACCCCGATGGGGATGCTCGAGCGTGCGACCAGCTACAAGGACAAGATCGCCCAGGGCGTCAGCCCAAACCACGGGTTGTTCGCGTATCCGGTGCTGCAGGCAGCCGATATCCTCATCTATCTCTCTGACGTGGTGCCGGTGGGGCAGGACCAGAAGCAACACCTGGAGATGACCCGCGACATCGCCGGCAAGTTCAACCAGCAGTTCGGCGAAGTGTTCGTGATCCCAGAGCCGTACATCCTTGACAACACAGCGGTGGTACCCGGTCTGGACGGGCGGAAGATGTCCAAGAGCTACGGAAACGAGATCGGCATCTTCGACGAGGGAAAAGCCCTCAAGAAGAAGGTGATGTCGATCGTCACGGACTCCACGCCGGTGGAGGATCCGAAGGATCCGAGTGAGTCGACGCCGTACCTGCTGCTCAGCCTGCTTGCCTCCGACGAGGAGACCACCGAATGGGAGGCTCGTTACAAGGCCGGAGGCATGGGGTACGGAGACGTGAAGAAGCGGTTGCTGGAACTCATCGACCAGCACTTCGCCCCGGCGCGCGAACGGCGCCGCGAACTGGAAGCCGACCCCGGCTACGTACGGGATGTGCTCCGGGAAGGCGGGCGGCGGGCACGGGCGGTGGCTCAGCAGGTGATGGAGAAGGTGCGGGAGGCGACGGGGTTGCCGATCCTGCATTGAGCCGTGGCGGGGCTGCTTGGTCGGCGTGGCGCTGCTACTCTCGAGAGGCACCCTGCGACGCCCTATAGAAGGAGGCCTTGATGGTGCAATGGCAGGAACCCGAGCCGGGAACGGCGCCGGCGGCGGGAGCCCGTGGCGGCGATAACTGGGCCGGGGATCTCGAGGCGATGATCCAATTCGCCGACGGCGGCATCGTCAGCAAGGCGATAGTCGATCGCCCCGGCGTCACCAACATCTCCCTGTTCATGATGGCCACCGGCCAGACCATGTCGTCTCACAAGGCGGGGCGACCGGCCACCATCCACGTCTTGGGCGGAGAGGGCCGCATCACGATCGGGGAAGACGCTCACGCCGGCAAACGAGGGTCCTTCTTCTACATGCCGGCCGGCCAGCCCCACGCGCTGGAATCGACCGACAACATGGTGTTCCTGCTGCACCTCATCGGATAGAGGACCGCGGGCTCGGGCAGGATCCGGGCCAGCATAGGAGACGCACCCGCCATGATCGTCGTCGACCTCACACTGCCCCTTGAGCCCGAAACCCCCGTCCTTCCGGGCGATCCCCCTGTAACGCTCAGTCTCGTCCGCACCCACGATGCCGACGGCTACCAGGTGACCGCCGTCGGGCTCGGCACACATTCGGGCACCCATCTCGACGCGCCGCGGCACTTCTTCCCCGATGGGGCCACCCTTGATGACTACCCGGCTGCCCGGCTGGTACGTCCCGGCTGGGTGATTGACCTGAGATCCTCCGGCTCTCCAGCTCCGGCCTCGGAAACCAATCTGCTCGCTACCCTCTCGCCGGGTCCGGCCGCCCAGGCCTCACTCGATCCTCAGCCGCTCATCGGAACGGCGATGACCCTCGCCGCCGGGAATGCGGCGGCTGCGGTCCCCCCACCGATGGACAACGAGACCGACGGAGCCCCGCTCCCGGTGATCGGCCTGGAGCAGCTTCAGCGGGGTCTGCGCGACGTGGACCTGGACCCCGGCGACTTCCTTCTACTGTGGACCGGCGGAGCGCTCCTCTCCGAGGAGGCAGTGCCGCTACTGCTCGAGAGCCGGGCCGGGATCGTGGGCACAGACGCTCCCAGTCTGGACGCCCCTCCCTATCCGGCGCACCGGGCACTACTCGGCGCCGGCGTGCTCCTGGCGGAGAATCTGGCCAATCTGGACCGGCTGGGGCCGGGCCAGGTGATGTGCGCCTTTCTACCCCTCGCCATATCGGGCGCGGACGGGGCGCCTGTGAGAGCTGTCGCTTGGCGATAGCCCCGCTACGTGGTGGTGGTCGTCACAACGCCGGCCTCGAAGCGGATCGTCCCGTCGTACCAGGAGGGGCTGTAGAGCAGCACCGGCTGATAGCCTGCCTTGCCCTTGAACGTGACGAGTAGGTCGAGCGAACTACCCTTCAGGAGAGTACGGGCACTGGGCCCCGACCACGTGGGATCGATGCCGACCACCGCATCGCCCACTGCGCAGGCGAAATCTTCGGGATCCACGCGGATGGGGCTGGAGTCGCGGTTCTCTATCCTGAGAAAGGCCTGGTAGAAGGACTCATCGCCGCCCGGGGCCGTGGGGCTCGCCTCGCTCACCCGCTGGGACGGCGTCACCGGGTTGAAGGTCGCATCGAGTATCCGCACGGTGATGATGACCTTGTCTACTTTGACCGCCTCTCCGACTGCGCCCTGCACATCGCCCGACCGGCCGTCTCCCGGCTCAGAGGTGACCGATGTGGATGTCTCGACATCACCCGAGTCGCATGCCACGGACCACAGAACGAGTCCAGCCAGCAACAGTACGATCGGAAGCACGAGCCACCAGCGCCGCCGCGGCCGGGGGCGCGGGGCGGAGCGACCGTCGGCCTGTCTACCTCCGAGGATCATCCAGCCTCAGTTCGGCCGTCCGGAGCAACCCGGCTCGATCGCAGCACCTCTGGGTTCACCGGATGAGGCACGGGCTCTCCCCGCAATGCAGCGATGGCGTTGAGCGCTGCAAGCTCGGCCATGCGGCCCCGGGTCTCCACGGTCGCGCTTCCAAGATGAGGGAGCAGCGTGGCGTTCGGAAGTTCGGAGAGGCCAACGGCCAGCTCCGGTTCCCTCTCGTAGACATCGAGCCCGACGCCGCCCAGGTGCCCGCTCTTCAGGGCTCCCACCAGCGCCGCCTCGTCCACGACCGGGCCCCGCGCGGTGTTCACCAGATACGCCCCTGGCTTCATGAGACCCAGTTCACGGGCGCCTATCAGGTGGTTGGTCTCGGCAGTGAGCGGTACGTGGAGACTGACGATGTCGGCTTCGCGCAACAGGTCGTCGAGCGAGGCCCTGTGCTGCCAGCGGGCCCCGGCCGGCGCTTCCGCGGCCGGCAGCGCGCCGCCCCTGCGCGTGTAGAGCACCTTCATGTCCCAACCGAGCGCGCGACGGGCCACCGCCTGTCCAATGCGCCCCATCCCCACGATGCCGAGCGTCGCCCCGGCAACCGACCGCCCCAGCAGCATGAACGGGCTCCAGCGCTCGAAACGTCCCTCCCGCACCATGTGATCGCCCTCCACGACCCGACGCACGGTGCTCAGGATGAGCGCCCAGGCCAGATCGGCGGTGGCATCGGTGAGAACGCCCGGGGTGTTGGTGACGAGGATGCCGCGCGCGGTAGCCGCGGCCACGTCGACGTTGTCGACCCCCACGGCCATGTTGGAGATCACCCGCAGTTGCGGGCCGGCAGCGTCCATGACAGGACCGTCGATGCTTTCGGTGAGCAGGCAGAGGACGACGTCGGGCCTCGTGACGGCGATCCTGCGGAGGAGGGTCTCCCGCTCGAGCGGCTGGTCTTCGTCGCCCCCGGTGACGTCGAACGCCTCGCGGATGAGCACCATGCCGAGGTCGGGGATCCGCCGAGTCAGGAATAGGCGAGGCTTGTCGGGACCGGTCCCGCCGTGGGTAAGAGGGCGCCCGGCGGGCGCCGCATGAGGTGAGCTGTCCACATCCATCCTTGGGCAAGTATATCCTTAGCTCATGTCCGGCATCCGAGTAGGCACCTGTTCCTGGACCGACCCGACCATGGTGCGGGCCTGGTATCCACCGTCCGTCCGCAGTGCCGCCGATCGGCTGCGCTACTACGCCGCCCGTTTCGATACCGTCGAGGTCAATTCGAGCTACTACGGCATTCCCACCCGCGACAACGCCCGTCGCTGGGCCGAGAGGACGCCGCCCGGATTTGTGTTCCACGTGAAGGCGTTCGGCATGATGACCCGCCACGCGGTGAAGCCCGAGCAGCTACCGCCCCCCCTCCGGGAAGGCCACCGTTTCGAACTCGACCGCGGGGGCCGCATCCTCCATCCGGAGCCCGGCTTGCGCGCGGGCTCCTTTGCCTTGTTCAGCGAAGCCCTCGAGCCCCTCCGCGCCGAGGACAAGCTGGGCCTGGTCCTGATGCAGTTCCCCCCATACTTCACCGCGACGGAAGCGAACCGCGAGTACATCGCCTGGGCAGCCGAGCAGCTCTCGCCGGACCGCATGGCCGTCGAGTTCCGCCACATCTCCTGGGTGGAGCCCGATGTTCTCGAAGACACCCTCGACCTTCTCAACTCTCTCGGCGCGTCCTACGTCTGTGTCGATGAGCCGCGCATGCAGACGCCAAACGTTCTTCCCCCCATCACAGCGGCCACGGCAGATGTCGGTTACGTGCGCTTCAGCGGCCGCAACGCAGCCACGTGGAACGCCCGCGTGCCGACGGCAGCAGAGCGTTTCCGGTATCTGTACGAGGAGACGGAGCTGCAGGAGTGGGTGGAGCCCATCCGGCGACTGAGCGAGCAGGTCCAGACCACCTACGTGATGTTCAACAACTGCTTCGCCGACTACGCGCCGCGCAATGCCCGGCAGATGATGTCGCTGTTGGACCTGCTGGAGGAATGACAGAGAGAGGGGCTAGGGGTCTTCACGAGGGGGGAGCTTGGCTTCAACCGGGGAATGGGTAGAACCCCGGTGCAGACGTAGCGACCTGACTGGATGTGCACCTGAATGGACGTGCTGACTGGGGCCCCTGCGGCCGACAACCCTACCGACCAACCCGTGTGGAACTACCTGGCGAAGCTGGGGCTGGTTCTCGCCATCGTAGTGGCGGGGGCCGCAGTCCTACTTCTCGCCTATGCATACCTGGCCTTCTGCTACCTCGCGAGTCTGTAGCGCGGCGGGTTTCTGCTGAAAGAGAAGCGGCGCCCCGTGCGGGGCGCCGCCCTGCCTACCTCAGATCTTGGGCAGGTTCTTCATCGCCTCTTTGATCTTCTCTTCAGGATAGGCGTAGTCCTCGAGCTTGCCGTCGAGGTAGTTGTCGTACGAGGCCATGTCGAAGTGCCCGTGGCCGCTCAGATTGAAAAGGATCGTCTTCTCATCGCCGGACTGTTTGCACTCCTCGGCGATCTGCCGCACCTTCGCAATGGCGTGGTTGCTCTCGGGAGCGGGGATGATGCCCTCGGATCGGGCGAAACTGACGCCGGCCGAGAAGACGTCGGTCTGCATGACGGCATCCGCCTCTATCAGGCCGAGTTGATGAGCGTGCGACACCATCGGCGCCATGCCGTGGTAGCGAAGGCCGCCCGCGTGGATGCCCGGTGGGATGAAGTCGTGACCGAGGGTCTCCATCTTGCAGAGTGGGGTGAGCTTGGCCGTGTCGCCGTAGTCGAACGCGTAGATGCCCTTCGTCATGGTCGGGCAGGCGGCAGGTTCGACCGCTATGATCCTCGTCTTCTTGCCGTACTTGAGGTTCTGACCCAGGAACGGGAAGGCTATGCCACCGAAGTTGGAGCCGCCGCCCACGCACGCCACCACGTAGTCGGGGTATGCGCCGGTCATCTCCATCTGCTCGATGGCCTCCTGACCGATAACCGACTGGTGCAGCAACACGTGGTTGAGCACCGAGCCCAACGAGTAGTGGGTATCGTCGCGCTGCGCAGCCACCTCCACGGCTTCGCTGATGGCGATACCCAGACTGCCCGGAGAATCGGGATCAACGGCTAGGATGGCGCGGCCGGACTCGGTCGTATCGGACGGGCTGGGGATGACTTCCGCGCCCCACACCCGGATCATGCTGCGCCGGTAGGGCTTCTGGAAGTAGGACACTTTGACCATGTAGACGAAGCACTCCATGCCCAGCAGTTGGGTCGCGAGGGCGAGAGCAGAGCCCCACTGCCCGGCGCCCGTCTCGGTGGTGAGCTTGGTGATGCCTTCCTGCTTGTTGTACCAAGCCTGGGCGACGGCGGTGTTCGGTTTGTGCGAGCCGGCAGGGCTCACGCCCTCATACTTGAAGTAGATCTTGGCAGGAGTATCAAGGGCTTTCTCCCATCGAGCAGCGCGCAGCAGTGGAGTGGGACGCCAGAGCTTGTAGATCTCGCGGACCTCTTCCGGGATATCGATCATCGGCTCCGCCGACATCTCCTGCATGATGAGGCCCATCGGGAACAGCGGCGCCAGATCATCTGGACCCGCCGGCTGGTGCGTTCCCGGGTGGAGGGGCGGGGGCGGGGGCGTGGGAAGATCGGCCGCAAGATTGTACCACGCGGTTGGGATCCGATCCTC